>NZ_DATFAO010000001.1:0-12284 GCF_035254505.1 Aromatoleum sp.
GCGATCGGCGATGTTCTCGCAGGGCACCGAGTACTTCGACGAGGTCGCCTCGGCGTAGCCGTTGTTCTCGGCGACGAAGATCGCCGGCAGATTCCATACGGCGGCGAGGTTCATCGCCTCGAAGATCGTCCCCTGGTTCGATGCGCCATCGCCGAAGAAGCACACGCCGACGTCCTGCGTGCCGCGCAGCTTCGCGGCCAGCGCGGTGCCGCAGATCAGCGGACCGCCGCCGCCGACGATGCCGTTCGCGCCGAGCATGCCGACCGACAGGTCCGCGATGTGCATCGAGCCGCCCTTGCCCTTGCAGGTGCCGGTCGCCTTGCCCCAAATCTCGGCCATCATCCCGACCGGATCCACGCCCTTCGCGATGCAATGGCCGTGGCCGCGGTGCGTGCTGGCGATGTAGTCGGTGCCGGTCAAGTGCATGCACACGCCGGTCGCGGACGCTTCCTCGCCGGCATACAGATGCACGAAGCCGGGAATCTCGCCGGTCGCGAAGTCGGTATGTACGCGCTCCTCGAACTCGCGGATCGTGCGCATGATCCGGTAAGCCTTGAGCAGGCCCTCACGGTTCAGTGTCTCGCTCATCATTGCTCCTCACTTGGTTGAATGGTTTCGAGCCCCGCAGCACCTGCGCCGGACGCCGACCGCCCCCGGAGGCGACCGCCGCATGCCGCGGACCTGAGCTCCCTTCCGCACGGCGCGTGCCAGCTGCGGGGCGACACCCTCTTCTCCCGCTCAACGAAGCGCACAACAGACTGAAAATAACGAGAAAAATGCAGGCGACTCGTTGCGTACGACTTGAAAGGAAAGACCCGGGACGACGATTTCGGAGGCTCTCCGGGCGGCCCGCTGAGACACCCGGCCCGCGATTCCGCAGACAGCTGTCTCAGCCCGGTGAGACACCTGTCCGCATTGATTTCCCCACTGGCCGGGAATACGCTGAAAGCAAAGGAAAAAGCACTTCTATCCAAATACATCCGGCGCGGGACGCCGGAGACGAGAGGAAGGCAATGAGGAGACCTCAGGAGATCGTCCAGCACGTCGGACGCGTGATCGACGTCGTCGAACGCGGACTGCCGCTCGGACGCGACAGCAGTTTCGAGCGCCTTGCGCGCTCGTGGCGGCGATCGCTCAGCACTCATCAGATCGACCCCGCGCTCGCGACCACGCCGCGCGTCGTCACGGCCCAGGAGCTGCGCGAACACCGCGACCGCATCGACGCCTTCATGCGCATCGCCCGCGAAGGCATGGACCGCCTGCACGCGCAGCTGCGGCCCGTGAACTACTGCGTGCTGCTCACCGACGCCGATGGCGTCACCGTCGACTTCCGCACTGTTCCCGAGCTCGACCGCGAGTTCAAGGCCGAAGGTTTTCGGGTCGGCACCTGCTGGTCCGAGGCGGCCGAAGGCACCTGCGGCGTCGGCACCGCGCTGATCGACGGCCAGCCGATGCTCGTGCATCGCGACGAACACTTCCGTTCGCACAACATCGCCTTCAGCTGCAGCTCGGTGCCGATCTTCGGCCCGGACGACCATCCGATCGCCGTGCTCGACGCCTCGGCACTCAACGCCCCCGCTCAGCGCGAGAGCCAGCTCCTCGTCTATCGCCTGGTACTCGACCGCGCGCAGCAGATCGAGAACGCCTTCGCGTGGTACACGCTGCGCCCCTACTGGGTGCTGCAGCTCGGGCGGCTCGCCGAGTACCTCAGCGTGCAGACCGACTACCTCGTCGCCTTCGACGACAGCGGCCGCATCGTCGGCGGCAACCGGCGCGCACGGCTCGAACTGCTCGACGGCGACGCCGCCCCGCCACCGGCCTTCATCCACGATCTCTTCGAATGCACGACGAACGAGATCCTCGCCGCCGCACACGGGCAGCCGGGCCAAGCCTTCCCGCTGCGCCTCACGACGAACGGCGAACGGCTCTTCGCGATCCTGCGCGCGCCCGCGCCTCGCAGCCGCAGCGGTCTCGTGCTGCCAAGCGCGATCGACGACGCCGCCACCGAAGAGGGCGCCCGCGCGAAAATCCCCGGCTTCTCGCATCTCGCGCTCGACGACGCACGCCTGCGCGGCAACGTCGAACGCGCGCTCAAAGTCGCCAACCGCGACATCCCGGTGATGCTGCTCGGCGAAACGGGCACCGGCAAGGAAGCCTTCGCGCGCGCGATCCACGACTACAGCGAACGCCGCGACAAGCCCTTCGTCGCACTCAACTGCGCGGCGATCCCCGAGACGCTGATCGAAAGCGAACTCTTCGGCTACCGCGACGGCGCCTTCACCGGCGCACGCAGCAAGGGGGTTCGGGGCAAGATCCTGCAATCGGACGGCGGCACGCTCTTCCTCGACGAGATCGGCGACATGCCGCTGCAACTGCAAAGCCGCCTGCTGCGCGTGCTCGCCGAAGGCGAAGTGTTGCCGCTCGGCGCCGAAACGCCGATCCCGGTGCGCCTGCACGTCGTCTGTGCCACCCACCAGGACCTGCCCGATCTCGTCCAGCAGGGACGCTTCCGCGAAGACCTCTACTACCGCCTCAACGGCGCCGTCTTCCTGCTTCCGCCGCTGCGCGAACGCGAGGACATCCGCGGCGTCATCGACAAGGTGATGCGCGAGGAAGCCACGGCGATGGACCGGCCGACCCTGCACCTCGCGCCCGCCACCCTCGACGCCCTCGTGCGTCACGACTGGCCCGGCAACATCCGCCAGCTCCGCCACGCGATGCGCTACGCCTGTGCGATCGCCGACGGCGACGCCGTCGAGCTCGAACACCTGCCACCCGACCTCTTCCGCGCACGCGTGTGCGCTCACGCGGCCGCGTCACGCGGCGACGCCTTCGACGATGTGCCGCCGCTGCGCCTTCCTTCGCACAGCGACGCGCCCCGCCGGCCGCTATCGAACGCCGACGCCGAGCTGCGCGCCCAGATGCTCGCGGCGCTGCGCCGCCATCAATGGCAGGTCAGCGTCACCGCCCGCGAACTCGGCATGTCGCGCGCCACCTTCTATCGCAAGATGACGCGGCTCCAGATCGTCAGTCCGAATCGGAGGGAGTTCGACGCGTAAAGGCGCAGGAGCGCCGATTGCAGCCGACGAGAAGTTTGTTCCGTCTCCGTCTCCGTTCCGCCGCATCGGGCGCCCGCCCGGTTCGAGCGGGAGCGGAGCCGGGAAATCGTCGACTGCCGATCAGGAGTTCCATGATGACCAAGAAGGACAAGGGATCGAGTCCCGCCAAGACCGCCGCCGGCGCTGGCGCACGCCCGGCGCAGACGCCCGGACAGGCGGGCGAAGTGCATCAGGTCGCGGGCGCTTCGCATCCCGCGCTGACCACGAACCAGGGTATCCCGATCGCGGACAACCAGAACTCGCTACGCTCGGGCGCCCGCGGGCCGACCCTTCTCGAGGATTTCATCCTCCGTGAAAAAATTACCCACTTCGATCACGAGCGTATTCCCGAGCGCATCGTGCACGCCCGCGGCTCCGCCGCCCACGGCTACTTCGAGCTCACGCAGTCGCTTGCGCAGTACACGAGCGCACGGGTCCTGACCGAAGTCGGCGTGCGCACACCGGTCTTCACCCGCATTTCGACGGTCGCCGGCGGTGCGGGATCGGTCGACACGCCGCGCGACGTGCGCGGCTTCGCGGTGAAGTTCTATACGGAGGAAGGCGTCTGGGACCTCGTCGGGAACAATATCCCCGTCTTCTTCATCCACGACGCAATCAAGTTCCCGGACCTCGTCCACGCGATCAAGATGGAGCCCGACCGCGGCTTCCCGCAGAGCGCCACGGCTCACGACACCTTCTGGGACTTCATCTCGCTCACCCCGGAATCGATGCACATGATCATGTGGATCATGTCCGACCGCACCATTCCCCGCTCGCTGCGCATGATCGAAGGTTTCGGCGTGCACAGCTTCCGCCTGGTCAACGACGCGGGCGATTCCACCTT
This sequence comes from Aromatoleum sp., assembly GCF_035254505.1. GTDB lineage: Bacteria > Pseudomonadota > Gammaproteobacteria > Burkholderiales > Rhodocyclaceae > Aromatoleum. Next base: position 3,943 of record NZ_DATFAO010000001.1, read on the forward strand.
CGTAAAGTTCCACTGGCGGCCGAAGCTCGGACTGCAGTCGACGGCGTGGGACGAAGCCGTGAAGATCGCCGGCGCCGACCCCGACTTCCATCGCCGCGACCTCTTCGAGACCATCCAGAAGGGCGACTTCCCCGAATGGGAGTTCGCGGTCCAGCTCTTCACCGAGGAAGAAGCGGAGCGCTTCCCCTTCGACCACCTCGACGCAACCAAGCTCATCCCGGAAGAACTCGTTCCGCTGCAGGTCATCGGCCGCATGGTCCTCGACCGCTGGCCCGACAACTTCTTCGCCGAAATCGAGCAGGTCGCCTTCTGTCCGGCAAACATCGTCCCCGGCATCGACTTCTCGAACGACCCGCTGCTGCAGGGGCGGCTCTTCTCCTACCTCGACACCCAGCTCCTGCGGCTCGGCTCACCGAACTTCCACCAGATCCCGATCAACACGCCCAAGTGCCCCTTCGCGAACCACCAGCGCGACGGCAAGATGCAGATGGACCAGCCGAAGGGACGCGTGTCCTACGAACCGAGCTCGATCGACGAGGGCACGCCGCGTGAGACCCCCGACCTCGGCTTCCGCAGCGCGCGCGTCGTCGACACCGGCGAGAAAGGCCGCATCCGCGCGGAGAGCTTCGCCGACCATTACAGTCAGGCGCGGCAGTTCTATCGCAGCCAGACGAGCTACGAGCAGGCGCACATCGCCTACGCGCTGGTCTTCGAGCTGTCGAAGGTCGAACACGTCCACCTGCGCGAGGCGATGGTCGGCCACCTGCGCAACATCGACGAGGACCTCGCGCGGCGCGTCGCCGACGGCCTCGCCCTCGATGCGCTGCCCGACGCCCCGCCCCCCGCCGCCCCCGTGCAGGATCTGCCGCCCTCGCCGGCGCTGCAGATCATCGGCAAGATGAAGGACACGCTCGAAGGCCGTGTCGTCGGCATCCTGATCGCCGATGGCAGCGACGGCGCGACGCTGAGCGACCTTCGCGACGCCGCGATGGCCGCCGGCGCTTCGGTCAAGATCGTCGCCCCCAAGATCGGCGGCGCAAAGTTGGCGGACGGATCGATGCAGCCCGCCGACGGCCAGCTTGCCGGCATGCCTTCGGTCATGTTCGACGCCGTCGCGGTGATCCTGTCCGACGCCGGCGCGCAACAACTGGCCGGCGAGTCCGCAGCGCTCGCCTTCATCACCGACGCGTTTGCGCACCTCAAGGCCCTCGCCCTCGACGCAGGCGGCCGGGCCCTGGCGCAGAAGACCTCCATCGGCACCGACGCCGGCGTGGTCGACGCTGCAGACAGCGCAGCCTTCATCGCCGCCGCGCGTACGCGACAATGGGATCGCGAACCGAAGGTACGCATCCTGCCCTGAGTCCGGCCGGGGGCGCGACGGCGTTCCCGGCGCGCTTTATGTCCGCCCCCTACTGCGTCCACGGGCGGATTAGAGGTATCACCCCTCGCGGGCGAACTCGTCCGGGCGGCACACCACGGGGCATAACGTCCCCTCCAGCACAATGCCTCACGCAGACTTGAGCCGCTTCCACAAGGTCGTGCGCGACATCCCGAGCCGCCGCGCGGCTTCCGCCTTATTGCCGCCGGACTCTTCGACGACACGCAGAATCTGCGTGCGCTCCTCGTCTTCGGTCATGGGCGAGGTGTAATAGCGTGTCAGCGGCACTGCGGCCGGCGCCGTCGCAGCGACAGGCATCGCCAACTCCGGCTGCAGATGCCGCGGCAAAATCGTGGGACCGTCGGCGTTCACAACCGCGTACTCCAGCGCATTGAAAAGCTGGCGCACGTTGCCCGGCCAGGCGAAGGATTCCATCATGCCGATGGCCTCCGGCGACAGCCGCAGGTCGGGCCGCCGGTAGCGTTCGCCGAGTTCACCGAGCAGCTTGCCCGCGAGCAGCGGAATGTCCTCGCGGCGCTCGCGCAAGGCCGGTACATGCAGCGGGAGCACGTGTAGCCGGTAATACAGATCCTCACGAAACTCGCCGCGACCCACCATCGCCGCCAGGTCGCGATGCGTTGCGGCGACGACCCGGACGTCCACCTTGCGGGGATGATTCTCACCCACACGCACGACCTCGCGCTCCTGCAGCACGCGCAGCAGCCGCGTCTGCGTCGCGGGCGAGATCTCGCCGATCTCGTCGAGGAGCAGCGTGCCGCCGTTGGCCGCTTCGAAGCGGCCGACCCGCGCCCCAGTGGCGCCGGAAAAGGCACCCTTCGCGTGCCCGAACAATTCCGACTCCTGCAGGCTCTCCGGCAGCGAGGCGCAATGCACGGCGACATACGGCCCCTTCGCGCGGGCCGAGTTGTCGTGCAGCGCGCGGGCGACGAGTTCCTTGCCGACACCGCTCTCACCGGTGACCAGCACGTTGGCGTCGCTCGCGGCAACGCGCAACACCTTCTGGTAGAGCTCCTGCATTGCGCGGCTGCGGCCGGTGAGTCCGCCGAGCTGCCAGCGGTCGCGCACCTCCGCTTCGAGCTCTACTTCGCGTGAGCGGTCGCGCAGGATGATTGCGCAGTACAGGTTGGAATCGTTCGGCGGTAGCAGCATCGCCCACATGCGCAGCGGTATGTCGAGACCCGCGGGGGTCTTGAGGACGATATCCTGAACCTTGCCGTCCTCGCCCTTCGCCGGGGTCAGCGAACATTGACCGCGGGCGTCGCACGAGCGCGCGCATTCGGTGCCGAAGAACAGCGTCGGGCACAGAGCATCCACGACGCGCGGATTGTCCCGCCCGATCATGCGGCCGGCCGCATTGTTCATGTCGACGACGCGCCGATCGGCGTCGAGAAACAGCACGCCCTCTTCAAGGCAGTCGAGGAACACGCGCAAGGTAGCCAGACTCGGCATGGAGATCGCCCTTCCGTTCAGATTGAACGTTCGCAATGAACGTTCAGGATGGATTGATGAACGCATTTCAACATCGATCCCACGCCACAAAAATGATTGGCATCAATCGGTTGGCGAATGTGGCACGGCACTCGCTATTTATTGTCCAGGGGGACGCCCATGTCCCGACGACGAACACATGGACAGGAGAACCCATCGTGCAACCCATTGCCTGGCAACTATCACTCGTCTTGATGACGCTCGTGGGGTTCGGCTTCGCCTTTGTCGCCATCAATTCGGGCCGACGGCAGGACGACTATACCCCGCTGCAGAAACGCGCCTACCGCCTGCGCACCCGTCTCTTCTGGGGACTCGTACTGGTGTTGGGACCGGCCATGATCTACACGCTCATGGATCTGCCCTATGGCGCCGCGCGCGCCGGATCCGGTTCGGGCCCTGCGCAGATCGTCGACGCCACCGGCTACCAGTGGCACTGGGACTTGAGCCAGGACCACGTCACCGCCGGTCAGCCGGTCGAGTTCCGCGTCACGAGCGGCGACGTCAATCACGGCTTCGGCATCTACGACGCCAACCTGCATCTGGTCGCGCAGACGCAGGCGATGCCCGGCTACACCAACACACTGCGCTACACCTTCAAGGAATCTGGCACCTACCGGATCCTGTGCATGGAGTACTGCGGCGTCGCACACCACAACATGATGACCGAAATCCGGGTCGACGCTCGCTAAGGGAGGACACGCACATGGCGACCTACACATACGAACACCGGCCCGACCACGGGGCCAAGGCCGGCGTGCTGGCTTATCTGGCGACCGCGGCGGCGGTGCTGCTGCTGATGATGGTCTTCGGCCTGCTGATGCGCCTCGAGCAGGCGCAATGGATCTCGATCGGCGTCGGCCGCTTCTATGAACTGATGACGCTGCATGGCGCCGGCATGGTGGGTATCGCGGGGATCGCCGGCGCGTCGGTGATGTGGCACTTCCTGCGCCAGTACGTCGATCTGTCGTCGCGCATCTTCATCGCGAACCTCGTGCTGTTTCTCATCGGCGTCGGGATGATCCTCGCGAGCGTGCTGCTCGGGCACTTCCACGGCGCCTGGACCTTCCTGTTCCCGCTGCCCGGCAAGTCGATGGGCATGTGGAGCGCGGATGCGGCGGCGCTCTTCATGGGCGGACTGCTGGTGATCGGCGTCGGCTTCCTGCTGCTGCATCTGGACGTCGCCCGAGCGATTGTCGCGCGCTACGGCAATTTCGCGCGCGCACTCGGCTGGCCGCAGCTCTTTGGCCGCGACGACGGCAACGCGCCGCCGCCGACGGTGGTTGCGAGCGCGATGGTCACCGTCGTCAACGTCATCGGCTTGGTCGTCGGCGCAAGCATCCTGACGATGATGCTGGTGAACCTTTATGTGCCCAGTTTCGCCATCGACCCGCTGCTCGCAAAGGGGATGATCTACTTCTTCGGCCACGTCTTCATCAACGCGACGATCTACATGGCGGTGATCGCCGTCTACGAGATCCTGCCGCGCTACACCCAGCGGCCGTGGAAGGCGAACAAGGTGTTCCTCGCCTCCTGGACCGCCTCGACGCTGATGGTGATGTTCATCTTCCCGCACCACCTGCTGATGGACTTCGCGTTTCCGAAGTGGATGCTGATCATGGGCCACATCATCGGCTACCTGAACACGCTGCCCATCCTCGTCGTCACCGGCTACGGCGCGCTGATGATCGTCTATCGCTCCGGCATCCGCTGGGACATGGCGTCGAAGCTGCTGTTCCTGTCGCTGTTCGGCTGGGCGGCGGGCGCGATGCCGGCCTTCATCGACGGCACGATCACCGTCAATTACGTCATGCACAACACACTGTGGGTGCCGGGGCATTTCCACACCTACCTGCTGCTCGGCATGGTGGCGATGGTGTTCGGCTTCATGTACTACCTCGGCAAGCCGGACCACGAGGCCGACGACCGCCTGATCGACCGCATCGCGTTCTGGCTATTCACGTCCTCGGTGCTCGGTTTCACGCTGAGCTTCCTGTATTCCGGCAAGGAAAGCGTCGCACGCCGCTACGCCGCCCACCTGCCCGAATGGGTGCCGTACGACCGCATCGCCTCGGTGTTCGCGATGCTGGTGATCGCCTCGTCGCTCCTCTTCGTCGGCCGCTTTTTCGCCCGCATCAGGCTGGCGCGTCACGACTACCAGCGTGCGCCGGTCGCCCGCGCGGCGGTCGCCTGAAACGGTTCGTGAGTCGCGGCGCATGAAGACGCTCGCGCGCACCGCCCTCGTCACGACGCTGGTGACCGTCCTCGGCACCGGCGTCCTGTGGGGGGGCACCGATGGCTTCACCGCCTTCACCGCGGAGACCGCGCGGCGGGCCGACATCCTGCGCAGCCCGCGGCCGCTGCCCGCGGCCGTCCTCGAAGACCAGGACGGCCGCGTCTTCAGTCTCGACGACTACCGTGGACGGCTGCTCGCAGTCGAATTCATCTATACCCGCTGCACGACGATCTGCAGCAGCCTCGGCGCGGCGTTCAGGCAGATCCGCGACCGGCTGCCGCCCGCCGCCCTCGGGCGCGACGTCGCGCTGCTGAGCATCAGCTTCGATGCCGAGCGCGACGACCCGGCGAGCCTCAAGGCCTACGGCCGCAGCCACGGCGCCGACGGCGAACATTGGCGGATCGTGCGCGTGCGAGACGCGGCGCAGCTGAACGCGCTCCTCACCGCCTTCGGCATTGTCGTGATTGCCGACCGGTTCGGCGGATTCGAGCACAACGCCGCGATCCATCTCGTCGGCCGCGACGGCCGGCTCGCCGAAATCGCCGACCTCGACGCGCCGCTACGCTTCGCCGACAAGCTGAGGGAGGCGCTGTGATGAACACTGTGACTCGCGCCGGCATCGGCCTGCACGTGCTCGGCGCGCTGTACCTGCTGCTCGCGACGCCGGACGCGCGCGCGTGGCTCGAAGCAACGATGAGCGGTCACATGCTGGTGCAGATTCCGCTGCTCGCGGCGCTCGGCTTCGTCGCCTGTCGCCTGCTGCCCGACGCCTGGCAGGAAGCGCTGCTCGCCGCCGCCGGCGGCCCGATCCCACACGTCGTCGTCGCGCTCTTCGCATCGAGCTGGTGGATGCTTCCGCGAGCACTCGACGAGGCGTTCGCGAACCTCACCGTCGAAGCCGCGAAATTCGTCAGCCTGCCCGCACTCGTCGGCCTGCCGCTCGCGCTTGCGTGGCGACGGCTCGGCACGATCGGCCACGGCTTCATCTGGACCAACTTCATCAGCATGCTCGCCGTCCTCGGCTGGCTCTACATCGCTGCGCCAGTGCGCGTGTGCAACAGCTATCTCGTCGATCAGCAGGAGAGCGCCGGCTGGCTGATGGTGAAGCTCGCGCTGCTGCTGTTCGCGGGGTGGCTCGCATCGCTATTCGTCGGCGGCAGCCCGGAGAACGACGCATCGCTTTCCCGCCCTACTGCGCCCCCAGAAACTGCAGATACGCCACCAATTCCCATATCTGCTCCGCGCTGAACGCCGCGCCCCACGGCGGCATCACGTCCGCGCCCACGCGCCCCTGCGTGATCGTCTCGAACATCACGCGCACCGGCAAATCCTTGCGCCCCTTGAAATCCGGCGCCCGCCCGCCGATACCTTCGAAGCCGTGGCAGTAGCCCGCGCAAGTCTTGTTGAAGCGCTTGCGGCCGGCCTCGATACGGGCCGGGTCGTCGAGCGCGAACGGCGCCTGCGGCTCGCCCGCCGAGACAGGCGCCTCGCTCGCCGCATCCCGTGACGGAGGTCCGACCGCCGCACACTCGAAGGACAGGCCCGCGCACAGCGCCAGCCCCCCAATCACCCGCACCAGCCGAGCGCGGCGCCGGGAAAGCTTCATCCGAAACATCATCGATCCATCCATGGCTGTTCCCCAGAAAAAACGGGGCGGCGACCTTCGCCGCCCCGCGAACAAGAGCGGGAGCCAAGACCCGCCCAAGGAGGAAGACGAAAAGCGTTCAGTCGACCGTGAAGGCGATCAGCGCCGCGCCGCCCGGCAGATCCTTGATCTGCGGATAGGCTCCCGCGAGGAAGCCCGGCGCATGCGAACCGAGCCCGGTCGGGACGACGATGTACTGGCGCCCGCCCGCCGCGTAGCTCACCGGCCCGCCGCGCAGCCCGGAGCCGGCGCTGAAGCGCCACAGCTCCTTGCCGTTGTCGGCGTCGTAGGCGTAGATGCGCCCTTCCATGTCGCCGGTGAACACCAGCCCGCCGGCGGTGGTCAGCACACTCGAGAGCGGCGGCATGTCGTAGCGGATGCTCCACTTCACCTTGCCCGTCAGTGGATCGCGCGCATCCAGACGCCCGTGCGGCTTGTCGGCAGGGGGCGGCACGAGCTTGATCTCGTCGATGCCGAGCGACAGCGCGGAGATCGCCGTCAAGTTCGCCGGATCGTCGCGACCGGCCGTGACCTCATTGCACACCTCCATCGCATGCGAGTACCACAGCCCCGTCTGCGGGTTGTAGGCGCCGTGGTTCCAGCTGCGTGCGCCGAGGAGATTCGGGCAGAAGAGCTTCTTCTTGCCCTCCTCCGGATACACCGGCTCGATCAGCCGCCCGGTCTTCGGATCGATGCCCTTCACCCAATTCACGTTCTGCGCGAACTGCCAGACGTTCTCGAGCTTGCCGTCGTCCTTGTCCATCACGAACACGAAGCCGCTCTTGTTCAGATGCACGATCACGTCCTTGCCGTCCGCGCCCTTGACCATCAGCGCCTCGTAGGCCGAGTCGAAGTCCCACGAGTCGTGCGGGATCTCCTGCCGCGCCCATCTCAGCTTGCCGGTTTTCGGGTCGAGCGCGAGCAGGCTCGCCGTGTACTTGTTGTCGCCCTTGCGATCGGCGTTGAAGTAGTCCGGCGCCGCGTTCGAGGTGCCGATGTAGATCGTGTCGGTACGCGGGTCAAAGGTGCCCGGCATCCACGCGCTGCCGCCGCCGCGCTTGCGGCTGTCGCCCGGCCAGCTCTCGGGATCGTCGCGCAGGATGTCGAAGGTCCACGCCGGCTTGCCGGTGTCGGCATTGACCGCGTAGATCTTGCCGCTGATCGGCTGGTCGCCTCCCGTCGTGCCACCGAACAGCACATCGCCCGCGAGCTGCGGCGGGGCCGAGAAGAGCGCGCCGTACTGCGATTTCTGGTCCGTGAGCTGCGTCGCCCACAGCTCCTTGCCGGTCTTCTGGTCGAGCGCGACGAAGCGCCCGTCGAGCGTCCCGAGGAAGACCTTGCCGCGCCCGACCGTCACGCCGCGGCTCGCCGAGGCGTAGAAGGCCTGCTTCGAAAGCGGATCGAGCTTCGGCTCGTAGTGCCACAGCGTCCGCCCCGTCGCCCCAGAGGTCCACGAGGCGCTGGAAGGCGTTCTCGTAGCCGTTGTCATTGGCGAGGGCCGTGAGGAGGGGCGGTTCGTTGAAGACGAGGCCGCGGATGCCTAGGCTGTGGCAGAGGTCAGTCTGCATGTGGCTGGC
>NZ_DATFAO010000002.1:0-74465 GCF_035254505.1 Aromatoleum sp.
CCGTCGGTCACCACGCTGATATCTTCGAGATCGGGCAGGCGCGGAATCGACAGATCCTCGACTTCCTTGATGACCCGCTTCATCTTCTCTTCCCACTTTGCTTCGAGCTCGTTCCAGTTCTTGTAGTAGTAACCGGCCCGTTCCATGAAGTTCGGGACGCGTCTGCCAATCTCCTCCGGGTCCATTACCGGCACTGGCGAGATATAGACGTAGCCGTTGATGATGCGATGGTCCACGCCGCGCACCGGTGGCACCATGAAAATGCGGTTGTTGAACTGGGACAGCGCCAGGTACCAGGCCTCATCCCAAATGGTGTCGAAGGGATACAGCGGCTCAGGATAGTGCAGACCGTCGTAGAACCAGAAGGTCTCCTTCTCGTACTGATTGCGCTCGGCGTCGTCGGTGACGAACTGGTACTGGTACGGATACATCCGCTCCCAGCCTTCGGTCCCCGGGATCGTCTTGCCCTTCACGTCGTGTGGAACAGGAAACTTCATGTTTGTGTCCCCTCGTGCTGTGTCGTTTTTTGGATTTGGCCGGACGGCATTTCGCGGCCGGTTGCCGGAGAGCCATCGCAACCGCTGTGCCAGCTGCTTATGACGCGGTGCAATAACGCGTCATGCCGTTCGGGTTGTTCGTGGTGTCGCAAGGGCCGCTGTGCATGGCGAGGAACGCGTGACGCAGTTGCAGAAAAAATTCTTCCAGGAGGGCGCGAAATCCCTTTCGCCGCGCGGAATTCGGCTTCTCGGCGAAAGCCCGCCCTTGATCATTTGATGAGCTTTCGGGGGGTGTTCACCAGGCGTTTGATCATTTGGTGAACTCGGTCCAGGACCCCTTGAATTGCAAGTAAAAAGCACGAGTCCAAATCGTTTGATTTGGGTCAATACGGCCGAGCGGGACGGCGCGTAGAAGGAACGATCCACGAGGAGACAGCACATGAGGACCAGGCAATGACCAGGGCCCAGACAAAGTCGTGTATTCAGGCGGACGACCTGCGTGCACGCGTCCATTTCTGCGCCGATACCGGCCAGATCTGGCTGCACGAGCACCGGATGCTGCTGGTGCACGCCGAGGCTCAGTCCTCGCTTCGCAAGGAGCTGATCGACACGCTGGGCATGACGCGCGCACGCGGACTGCTTCTGCGCATGGGCTATGCGTCCGGCGTGCGGGATGCGGAGCTGGTGCGCACGCGCATGCCCGAACTGAGCGAAACGGATGCCTTCATGACCGGCCCGCAGCTGCACTCCCTGGAGGGCATCGTCGGCGTGATCCCGCTACGGGTAGAAGTCGATCGCGCGGCCGGCACTTTTCACTGCGAGTTCCGTTGGATCAACTCCTGGGAAGGGCAGTCGCACCGGCGCCACTTCGGCAAACATCACGAACCCGTGTGCTGGACGCAGATCGGCTATGCCTGCGGCTACTCGTCCGCCTTCATGGGACGGCAGATCCTGTACAAGGAAGTCGAATGCGCCGGCATGGGCGACGAGAGTTGTCGCATCGTCGGCAAGCCGGTCGAGGAATGGGACGACGCCGACGAGCACATGCGCTACTTCGCGCCGGACCCCATCGTCGACCAACTCATCGAGCTGCAGACGCAGGTCGCGCAGCTGCGTTCGACGATCGCCGAGAAGGAGAACTTGCCGGCCGACATGATCGGCAATTCGCCCGGCTTCCGGCAGGCGTTGGAGCTCCTGAAGCAGGCGGCGGGCGGGCAGATCACGGTGCTGCTGCTGGGTGAGACGGGCGTCGGCAAGGAGCTCTTCGCGCGGGCGCTGCACGAGATGAGCAACCGTCGCGACAAACCGCTCGTCGCGATCAATTGCGCGGCGATCCCGCACGATCTCGTCGAATCCGAGCTTTTCGGGGTCGAGAAGGGCGCGTATACGGGGGCCCAAGTGTCGCGCGCGGGCCGCTTCGAGCGCGCCGACGGCGGCACGCTCTTCCTCGACGAGATCGGCGATCTGCCGCTCACCGCGCAAAGCAAGCTGCTGCGCGTGCTGCAGGAAGGCGAAGTCGAGCGCCTCGGCGACGACAAGGTGCGCAAGATCAACGTCCGGCTCGTTGCCGCAACCAACGCGGGCCTTGCCCAGCTCGTCAAGGAAGGCCGCTTCCGCGCCGACCTCTACTACCGCCTCAACGCCTTCCAGATCAACATCCCGTCGCTGCGCGAACGGCGCGACGACATCTCGCCGCTCGCGAAGCACTTCCTCGAAAAGTACGCCGCGATCAACGGCAAGAAGCTGCTCGGCTTCACCGACAAGGCGAAGAAGGCGCTCGTCGGCTACGCGTGGCCGGGCAACATCCGCGAGTTGCAGAACACCGTCGAGCGTGGGGTGATCCTCGCGCCGAACGGGGGACGGGTCGAGATCGACCACCTCTTCCTGTCGCGCGGCGAGGAGACGGTGGAGGAGCTGGGCCTCGCACCCGACGGCAAGCTCGACTTGGGCGGCTCGAAGCCAGCCCGCGCGCTATGCGATGCGGTGTGCGGCGGTGAAATGACGCTCGACGAACTGGAGGCGATGCTGCTCGAATCGGCGATGGACAAGGCGCGCGGCAATCTGTCGTCCGCGGCGCGCATGCTCGGACTCACGCGCCCGCAGCTCGCTTATCGGCTCAAGCGGCTGCATGAGGACGAGGTCGGAGACGGGGCGTGACCGACGAGGAACTGCGCCCGCGCGTTCTCGGCTACCTGCAGTCCCACCATACGATGACCATCGCGTCGCAGGGCGAGGAGGGCGTTTGGGCGGCCACCGTGTTCTATGTGAACGACGGCCTGCGGCTCTACTTCCTCTCCGCCCCGACCACCCGTCACAGCCGCAACATCGCGCGCGATGGCCGCATCGCGATCACGATCCAGGAGGATTGCGCCGACTGGCCGCAGATCAAGGGCATCCAGGCCGAAGGCCTCGCGGTCGAGATCGGCGGCGACGAGGAGCGGCGTGTGCGCGAACTCTACGGCGCAAAGTACCCCGTCGTCGGCAAGCTCGCCCAGGCGCCCGCCGCGATCGTCAAGGCGCTCGCGAAGGTCCGCTGGTATCGCTTCGAACCCGAACGCCTGTTCTTCATCGACAACTCCCTCGGGTTCGGCCGGCGGGACGCCGTGGAGTGCCGCAACTAGCGAGGAGACCCGGGCACACCGTTTGCACGCCGCTTCAGTCCCGGCCGCCCATTCGGCAGCAAGAGGAGAAACGGATGCATGAACGGTTTTTCGATCGCCGCGAGGCCGGACGCCGGCTCGGAGAGCGGCTGCTGTCTTATGCGGGTCGGCCGGATGTCCGTGTTCTGGGCCTGCCCCGCGGCGGCGTGCCCGTCGCATTTCAGGTCGCGCAGCGGCTGCAGGTGCCGCTCGATGTCCATGTCGTCCGCAAACTCGGCGTAGCGAGGCACCCCGAACTCGCGATGGCGGCGATTGCGAGCGGCGGCGTGCTCGTACTCAATCACCGTTTGGTCGACCGGTGGGCGATTCCGCCGGAGGACATCGATCGCGCCGCCCTTCTGGAATCCGAAGAACTGGCGCGACGCACCCGGGCTTACCGCGGCGGCCGCGCTCCACTCAATGTAAAAGGCTGCACCGCGATCGTCGTCGACGACGGGCTCGCCAGCGGCATCACGATGCGCGCCGCCGTCGCCGGCCTGCGCCATGCCGGCGCCCACCGGATTGTCGTCGCCGTGCCGATCGGCACCGGCTACGGCTGCATCGGGTTGTCGGGCGACGCGGACGAAGTGGTCTGCATGGAGATGCCGGTCCCGTTCCGCGAGCTTGCGCGGTGGTACCGCAATTTTCCGCAGGTCGAGGACCACGAGGTTCGCGACCTGCTCGACCGCGCTGCGGGCGAGAACTTGCAAGTCGATGAAATCTTTACCTGAGCGACGCAAGGAGGTGTGCCATGAAACGAGAGGTGATGGGTGGCAGGCACGGAGCGATGACCGCACTCGGCGTCGCGGGTCTGAGCATGCTGGCAATGTATCTGCTGGACCCGCAGGCCGGGCGACGGCGGCGCGCGCTCGTGACGGACAAACTGCGCAGCGGCGGCACGCAGGTCGGACGCGTGGCCGAAGTGGCATGGCGGGACGGCGTCAATCGCAGTCGTGGTCTTGCCGCTCGCGTCCGCTCGCGCATGACGGCAGACCACGATCTTTCCATTCCCCGACTGGAAGGGCGGGTGCGTGCCCGCATCGGCCGCGCCGTGTCGAATCCGCATGGAATCCACGTGCTGGCGAGCGATGACGGCACGGTCGTGCTCGAAGGGCCGATCCTCGCCGACGAGGTGGGGAAGCTGATGGGAGCGGTGTGGAGCGTGCGCGGCGTCACGAAAGTCGACGACCGCCTCGACGTCCATGACGAGCCGGGCAACATTGCCGCGCTGCAAGGGGTGGAAACCGGCCGACACAGGTCGCGCGTACCTGAGAACTGGCCGCCGTCGCTGCGCATGCTGGCGGGAGGTGCCGGAATTCTCACGGCCCTGCTGAGCCTGTCGCGCGGCCGGGCGATCGGTGCCCTCGGCACGCTCGCGGGGGGTGCCCTGGTCGCGCGTTCCGTCACCAACCAGCGCCTGGGCGAAATCGCCGGACGGCGCGGAACGCGCAGCGTGCATCTCGACAAGGAGCTCTTCATCGCCGCGCCGCCCGAGCAAGTATTCGACTTCTGGAGCCACCCCGAAAACTTCCCGCAGTTCATGCGTAACGTCGAGGCCGTGCAGATGACCGGCGCCAACCGCTGGCACTGGAAAGTCGCCGGCCCGCTGCGCCCGGTCGAATGGGACGCCGAGATCGTCGAGCGCGACGAGAACCGCCGCCTCGTCTGGCGCACCCTGCCCGGGGCCGCGGTCGAAAGCGAGGGGAGCATCGACTTCGAGCCCGACGGATCCGGAACGCGTCTGCGCGTGTCCATGAGCTACACGCCGAAGGCCGGGATTGCCGGTCATGCGGTCGCCCGGCTCTTTGGACGGGACGCCAAGACACAGCTGGACGAAGACCTGATGCGGGTGAAGTCCTTCCTCGAGACCGGAATGCCGGCGCGCGACGCGCACGCGACACGCCAAGCCGAGAGCGAGCGGACCATCCTGCACTGAGCCGCTCAACGTGAAGAGCGCTCTTCCTCCCCGGGCATCAGCGCCATGACCGCGCTGCGGTCCGGGTAGGAAGGCTGAGCTCCATACGCCATCACCGCCGCCGTACTGGCGGCCACTGCAAAGCGCGCCGCTTCCGGGGGGGCCCGGCCTTCCAGCAACGCGACCGCGAACGCGCCGGTAAAGGCGTCTCCGGCGCCCGTCGTATCGACCACTTCCACGTCGACGGACGCAACGCGCTGCTCCTGCTTACCCACCAGGAGAAGGCAGCCGCCACCGTCCAGCTTGATGCAGACGACCCGCGGCCCCCGCGCTGCGAGCGCCCTCGCGATGTCGCAGATCGCGCCCGCGCCGGCCAATTGATGCGCCTCTTCTTCGTTGGGCGTGATCACGTCGGCCATCGCCAGCAATTCATCATCGACCCGGTCCGGGAAGGTCGGGTCGAGCACGACATGCATGCCATGCCGCCGCGCACAGCCCGCCGCCGCCTTGACGACACGGGCAGGAATTTCGCAGTTGCAGACGAGCACGCTGCCCGCCGGCGCCAACTCAATGCCGTGGCAAACCTTGCCGATCTCTTCGTCCGACCACTCGTCGTTGGCATTGGCCGCGACCACGATGTTCTTCTTTCCGGACCGCGGCACCAGGACCATCGCGAACCCGGTCTGGCCTCCGGCGCGACAAACTTCAGATAGATCGACGCCGACCTCCCGCAGCGGCGTTAGCGCCTGCGCCGCCAGGTCGTCATCGCCAACCCGGCCGAAGAGCCGCGCGGCGCGTCCGAGCCGTCGCGCAAGGAAGGCTACATTCGCCGCCTTGCCGCCTCCGAGCCGACGGAAATCGTGGGCGAGCGCCAATCCGGCCGAACCCGCCGGCTTGTCGATGCGGACCTGGAAATCGGCGTTGATGCTGCCGAGAGCAAGAATGACTGCTTCCATGCTTCCCTCCCAGACGGACGTCGGAGAAGCCGAGCAATCGGGAGTCCCGAATCCCGCGTGCCGCTCGCCGAGCAGCGTTGAAGTCTTTGCGCCATGGGCTAGATTGAAACGCCGGGGTGGGAAAACAAGGGGTGCGATCATGATTCGGACTCGTGCACAAATCTGGCAGCTGCCGATGATTGCCATGGGGGCGACCGTCGCCGCACTGCTCTCGCCGTCGGCGATCGCGCAGATGAAGGCAGCGGCCTTTGAAGGCCCGCCCGTGCGGATCGGCCAAGGCGACGCCCGCACCGTCGTCCGCACCGATGCGGAGGGCAGGGTGGCTTCGATCGGTGTCGTCTTTGGCGCCGCCGCGCTCGAGGGATTGCCGAAGCCTGACGCCGGAGCCCATCCCAATTTCGCCTACCTTCTGCCGATGCCTTCCGACGGCCCGCCGACCTTGGTCGATCATGTCGTGATCAATTGGGAGGCAGCGGGTCATCCGCCGCCCCATGTCTACGATGTCCCGCATTTCGATTTCCATTTCTACTTCGTCAGCCATGCGGAGCAACAGCAAATTGCCTTCGCCAGCCCGCAGGAATCGGGCGATGCCAATCAGCAGCCGCCGCCGGAGCTCATGGCGGCAGGCTATGTCGTGCCGCCGGGCACAGCCGTGCCGCAAATGGGGGTGCATGCGGTCGATCCCAAGGCGCCGGAATTCCAGGGTCAAGGCTTCACGGCGACCTTGGTCTACGGCTATTACAAGCAGCGATTCATCTTCATCGAACCGATGGCGTCGCTCGAATTCCTCAAATCGAAGCAGTCCTACGTAGCCTCCGTGCCCCGGCCTGCGGGTTATTCGAAGGTGGGCGCGAAGACCGATGTCTTTCCGTCGCTGTATAGCGTCAAATATGACGAAAAGAAGATGACCCACGAGGTCATGCTCGAGGGATTGAAGTAGGACGAGTCAGGACACAGTCGTTCAGATACTTGCCGAAGGGGCGCCGTTCGAGTGCGCGCTCTCCCAGCCGCGTGCGCCGCGCGCTCTGGCGCTTTCCTCCTGCCTCGTACCGGTCGGCCTGCTCGGTCGCTTCGTCGTGGCGGACCAGACATGGGCTGACCGACTCACCTGCCTGGGCAGTCTGGCGATGAGCTTGTTTTCCTCGGTGCTGGTGCCGACCGTGCTAAGCCATGCCGTCCTGTTGGCCGCCGATGCTCCGTCGCTCACCGACGGCTTCGGGGGGCTGCCGGCCAGCGCCGCGACCGGATCGCTGCCCTGCGCCCCGTTCAGTTCGACGATTCTGTCGGCGATCGACAAGCCGCGGCGGCGGTCACGCTTTATGAAGATACCTTCAGATCACGAATTTCATCGTTGGATTGAGGCTGTCGGTCGTAGCAATGCGTTCTATTGCGACCGCTCGTCTTGGCTGCATACAAAGCCCGATCCGCTCGAGACAGCAGCGTCTCGAGGTCCGGGGTATCAGTCGAAAGACAGGCAATGCCGACGGAAATAGTAATGGGGACGATCGTTCCCGTATCCGAAGAGGTTTCAGCAACGGAGACCGCGTGACGTAGGCGCTCAGCCACATCCTCCGCTTGCTCACAAGACGTTTCAGGCAGGATGACCGCGAATTCCTCGCCGCCGACCCGGCCGATGATATCGACGGCGCGAAGCTCCTTCTGGCTCAGCTCTGCGAAATTCTGCAGCACGAGATCCCCGGTTCGATGGCCGTGGGTGTCGTTCACTTTCTTGAAGTGATCGATATCCACCATCAGCACGGAGAGGGGGCCTCCATATCGCTGTGCACGGGAAAATTCGAGTTCCGCCAGCACCGTGAAGTGCCGGCGATTTGCCACATTGGTCAAAGCGTCCGTCTCGGCCAGGCGCTTGAGCTCCTGCTCCGCGTTCTTTTGGGCAGTGATGTCTCGGGTGACCGCAAGTTGCCCTTTGATATGTCCATCGTGGTCCCGCAACGGCGCGGCATGAGTATCCACCCAAAGTCGGCGCCCCTTTAACCCCACGATCTCGAATTCGAGAGATCCGGACTCTCCTGAGCAGACTCGCTTGTTAAGGTCGATGAAGGACTCGCGGTATTCGGGGGCGATCAGTCGAGTTACATCCTGCCCAACAACTTGATCCTCAGAACTGGCCTCAATCATTTCAAGTCCGGCTCGGTTCATCTGCATTAAGGTCCCGTCCGGAGCGACCACTTTCACGCATTCGGGGTCGGTCTCGACAATAGTCCTCAGTTTCCGTTCGCTTTCGACCAACGCAGCCGTCGTCCGCTTGAGTTCGGTAATGTCCGATACCAGGACATAAAAGCCGAGTACACCACCGTCCGTGGAGACGTCGGGGATGTATTGGGCCCAGGTATGGCCGACGGTCCCGTCAGCCTTCGTCAGCGTGCGCTCGAAGCACTGGCGTTCGCCGCGAAGCGCGCCGCGGATGAAGGGTTCGTTCTTGTGGAATAGGGACTCGCCCATCAGATCCTGGATGCGAATTCCACGCATTTCCTCTGGAGCCTTTCCGAACCATTCCAAGTATCCCCGGTTGGCGAACTGGCAGCGCAGTTCGCTGTTCCAGTAGCCCACCATGCTCGGAAGGTTGTCTGTCAGGCTGGTGAGGAACCGTTGATGGGCTGCCAGAGCTTCCGCCGCTTCGGCCTCTCTCTTCGCGAACTCGCGTTGCCGACGCTGGAAGGCATACAGCCCGAAGACTGAGCCAATGGAGAAAAGCGCAAACAGGCCGCCTTGTTCGTAGGCATCCTGTCGCCAGCTCGCATAGATTGCATCCAGTTCGCGCGCCACGGCCACGATCAGAGCACGATCCTGCCTCACGTTTTGGGGTTGAATGGTGCTGAGAGCAATCATGAGCTCTCGGCCGGTCGCGTCTGTCGTACCGGTCATTGCACTGACCTCCCTACCGCTTTCCCGGTGGCGCGTAAAGAAGGATTCCAGTTGATCAAGATTCTTGCCTTGTGGGGCTTCCGCTGCCGGTACCATCAAAAACTGAACGCCATCTTCGTGCGCTATGGCGCTCAGCATGTCATTTGCGTAGAGCACCGAGATCATCAACGTCTTGAAATATTCTGGATCGAGTGTGGCGACGACTACGCCGGAGAAAGAACCGTCAGGTCCTGGGATGATCTTGGCTACAGTCACGCTGAAGACGCCAAGCGTGCTCTGGACGGGCGGCAAGACAAATAAGGTCGCCGGGTCGCCGACCTGCAAAGGCCGCTTGTAGTAGTCGCGATAGGCGAAGCTAGCGCCGATCAATTCGGGACGGTTGGAAGCAGTGCTCACGCCTTGCTTGTCCAGTATCCGGAGGGTGCGGACACCGGGCATCGCGTCGGTAAGCACTTTGAGGCGACCAGTCGCGCGCTCCTGGGCGCCGGGCTCTGACCATTCCTTGGCGAGATCCTCGAGCACGGAATTGACCGAAGACAGATTTGCGACCAGATTCTCCTGGATTACTCGTGTCTGCGTCAGGAGTCGACTCTGCTCCCTATCGCCCGTGCGCGCACGCTCGACCCAGAGATCGAAGCCATTCGCACACCCGATGATTAGCAGCGATATGGCCAAGAGCAGCCATTGTGCGGAATAGGGAGACTTCTTGACCCGAGGCTTCATGGAAGAATAGCGGCCGATGCGGGTGGCTCTTCGCCAAGGAGAATTGTGTCTTCATTATACTCGTGCAGCCAAGCCCTTCTTCTGCTTCACATACTATCGATCTGACAGCCAGCCACATCAATGTGGAATGATCTGCCATAAAGAAAAGTTTTTGCTGTGTCTTTCCGAGTCGTTGACACCTGGGTCAGCTCAAGACGCCTACCGCCGATAAATGCAAAGCAGTCCTTCAAGGCGACTACAAGATGCCAGTGCGCTTTAATACGCGCTGAAGCGCTGTGCCATCCTGTGCTTGCGGAAATAGGACACAACGAAATCGATGAATGCGCGGGTCTTGGCCGGCAGCAGCTTTTGCGCCGAAAAGTAGAGCGAAAGGGCACCAGCATCGGCATACCAGTCGGGCAGGACGCGAACGAGGCGTTTGGAGGCGAGATAGGGCTGGGCGTTGGGCATGCTAATGACGGCGATGCCCAGGCCCTGCTCCGCCGCTTCGAGCGAAGCGGCGGGGTCGCTCATCGTCATGCGGATCTGCATGTCTATCGGCATCTGTTCCTTGCGGCGAGGGTCCTTGCCGTTGATCAGCGCCCACGGGCGGATACGCCCGGTTTGCGGCGAGCGAATGAAAATGCCGGAGTGCTGCTTGAGTTGCTCCGGATGCGTAATTTCCGGTCGATCCGCGAGGTAGGCCTTGGAGGCGAGCAGCACGACGTGCGCCGGGGCCAGTTCGCGGGCGACGACGCCGGGTGGAAGCTCGAAGCCACCGCCAATGGCGGCGTCGAAGCCTTCGGCGATCAGATCGACCTGGCGATTTTCGAAGTGCCAGTCGGGCACGATGGCCGGGTGCAGGGCGAGAAAGTCGCTTAGCAGCGGCAGGATGTGCTCGCGCCCGAACGCGTTGCCCATGCTGACCTTGAGCGTGCCCGCGGCTTGTCCTTCGGCATCGGCGAGATTGGCGACCGCGTTCTGTATGGTCGCCAGGCTACCGCTGACCTCGGCCAGGAAGCGCGTGCCCGCTTCGGTCAGTCGCAGGCTGCGTGTGCTGCGCTGGAACAGACGTATGCCCAGGCTGGCCTCCAGTCGCGCGACGTTCTTGCCTACGGCGGCAGAGGTCAAGCCCAGGCGCCGTGCCGCTTCGGAGAAGCTTCCGGCTTCAGCGCTGCGAACGAAGCATTCGATACTTCCTAATGTTTCCATGCGCTTTTCCGGACCATTTTGGCCGGTTCATTTAAAACTTTTGGTTTAAAAAGCATAAACAGATTGGTGTCTTATCACAATGCAATGAACGGCGGATAGTTCTCTCCATGGCGCAGCGATATTGCGAAGCCAAGCCCCTCAAGGAGAAACGTCATGTCGAGGCAAGCTCAAAGCGTACAAGCTCAAGTCAATCATCTGGCCGGTAAGGTCGCCTTCGTTCAGGGTGGTTCGCGCGGCATTGGCGCTGCCATTGCCAAGCGGCTGGCTCGTGACGGTGCCGCCGTGGCGTTGACCTACGCCAGCTCGGCTAATCAGGCGCAGGAAGTCGTCAAGGAGATCGAAGCCGCCGGCGGTCGCGCCATTGCAATCAAGGCCGACAGTGCGGATGCCGCGCAGATCAAGGCCGCCGTGCAGGTGGCCGCCGACACCTACGGCAAGATCGATATCCTGGTGAACAACGCGGGCGTGCTGGCGCTGGGCAATGTCGCCGAAGCGGAGATCCCGCTCGAAGACATTGATCGCACCCTGGCCGTGAATGTGCGCAGCGTGATCGTCGCCTCGCAGGCGGTGGTCAAGCACATGGACAAGGGTGGCCGAATCATCACCATCGGCAGCACCAACGCCGACCGCATGCCCTTCCAGGGGGGCTCGGTGTACGCCATGAGCAAGTCCGCCATCGTCGGTCTGACGAAGGGGCTGGCGCGCGATCTCGGTCCGCTCGGCATTACCGTCAATAACATTCAGCCGGGCCCCATCGACACCGAAATGAATCCGGACAGCGGGGATTTTGCGCAGACCTTGAAGGGCCTGATGGCACTGCCGCGCTACGGCACGGTGGAGGAAGTGGCGAGCTTCGCGGCTTATCTGGCCGGCCCCGAGGCCGCCTATATCACCGGCGCCAGTTTATTGATCGATGGCGGATTTTCTGCCTGATTCGTCACGGGAACGCCGGGTGCAGGAGCAGCGTACTCGGCGCCCATTAGGCGGACGGGCGCGGCGTCGCGCGGCGGAGGGAATTGCCGATCCGGGCTAACTCGCATTCGCGACGCCTCATACAATCCGCTCATCCCGCGCCGCGGCGTGCGAGCAAGCGATGATCGTCCCCACCCCCGTCCTCTCGTCAAGTCCCCCTGTATGAGCGCCAATCGCATCCTCGTGCTCGGCGCGGGGCCCGCGGGCATCGCGGTCGCAATGGGGCTACGGCGCGCGGGTGAGGACGTGATGCTGATCGGAGAGCCGCGCCGCTTTGCCGCGGTGGAAGGCGTTTCCGTACGCGTCCTGGAGGCCCTGCGTAATGCCGGTTTCGCGCGGGCGCTGCAATGCTTCGCGCCGCCTTCACCGCGCTGCGTGACGTGGAACGGTGTGCTGTCGCAGGCCAATACCGAAAGCCTTGTCGATCGCCAGCGCTTCGACCTCGCCGCCCTCGAAGATGCCCGGAACGCCGGCGTGCGCGTCCTATCGGCCCGGATCGTCTCCTGCGCATCCTCGCCCGATGGCCATCTCGTACAACTGGAGCACGGCGGCGCACTGCAGACCGTGGAAGCCGGCTTCATCGTCGAGGCGCGCGGCCGTGCCGCGCCGAGCACGGGGCAGGCGCGCGTGCGCGGTGCGGAGACGGTTTCCCTGCTGCAGTACTGGCAAGGGCCGGCCGGGGCCGCCCATTCGGCGGTAGAGAGCTGCCCCGACGGTTGGGCGTGGATGGCGGCGCTCGCCGACGGTCGCCGCTATCTGCAAATCACCCTCGACGTTGCAAGCGCCGCACTGCCACCGAAGAAGGCGCTCGGCGAGTTCTGCCGCGCGCGCTTCGAATCGATCGAAGCTGCGCGCCCCTTCCTGAAAGGCGCCGAGCCGATCGGCGAACCGCATGCACGTACGAGTACTCCCGTGCTGCAGGAAGCCATTGTCGGCGACAACTGGATTCGTGTGGGCGACGCTGCGATGGCGGTCGACCCCTTGTCGGGGAACGGCATCTTCCAGGCGCTCTCGTCCGCGCTGCAGGCCCCCGCCGTGATCGCGACCCTGCTGCACCAACCGGCTGCTGCGGCGTTGGCCCAGCGCTTCCACCGCGAGCGCATCGAAAACCTCTTCTACCGCTTCGCCCGCATCGGCCGCGATTTCTATCAGATGGAGTCGCAATGGTCCGAGCACCCTTTCTGGCGGACACGGCGAAGCTGGCCCGACGCCGAACCGATCCACGCCGCGACCTCGCCGGACGAAGTGCAAATCGCGCGCCGGCCCGTCGTGAACAAGGGGCGGATCGTCGAAGACGAAGTCGTCGTCACCCCCGACAACCCGCTCGGCACCTGGCACCTGAACGGCCTGAAGCTCGCCCCCTTGCTGCGCGCCCTCCGTGCCCGCGCACCGCAGATGACTGCCGACGAGGCGTTGTGTATGGAACTCGGCGGGAACGCCGCCCGCGCCGCTCAATTGGCGGGTTGGATGCGAAGCCAGGGCTGGCTGGAGTGAGTCGATGAACGAGCTCATCGCCTCTTGAGGCCAGAGCGCTCTGACGGTACCGTGATCGCCGCCCACGATCTCCACCAGGCAGACTCATGACCCAGATTTCCGGCCAGATCGCGATTCGCGCCACCTACATGCGGGGCGGCACCAGCAAAGGCATCTTCTTCACGTCCGACGATCTCCCCGCGGAAACGCGCACCGATCCGGCGCTGCGCGACGCCCTGCTGCTGCGCGTCGTCGGCAGTCCCGATCCTTACGGGAAGCACATCGACGGCATGGGCGGCGCGACCTCCAGCACCAGCAAGGTCGTCCTCGTCAGCCGCAGCACCCGGGAGGACTGCGACGTCGATTACCTGTTCGGCGCGGTCTCGATCGACAAGCCGGTCATCGACTGGAGCGGCAACTGCGGCAACCTCACATCCGCCGTCGGTCCCTTCGCGATCCAGCGCGGCCTGGTCGACGCTCCGCGCGAGGGCGTCGCCGTCGTCCGCATCTGGCAGGCCAATATCGGCAAGAAGATCATCGCGCACGTGCCGATGGCCCACGGCGAAGTGCTGGAAATCGGCGACTTCGAGCTCGATGGCGTCGCCTTCCCGTCCGCCGAAATCAAGCTCGAATTCCTGGACCCCGGCGCGAACGAAGACGGGGAGGGCGGCGCGATGTTTCCGACGGGCCGCATGATCGATATGGTCGATGTGCCGGGCGTCGGTCGGGTCGAGGCGACCCTGATCAACGCCGGCAATCCGACGATCTTCGTCGATGCGGCGACGCTTGGCTTCCGCGGTACCGAACTTCAGCCCGACATCAATCGTGACGAGACCGTGCTGGCGCGCTGCGAAGCCATTCGCGCCCATGCGACTGTCGCGATGGGCCTCGCCCGAACCGCAACGGAAGCGACGGAGAAGCGCCCCCATACGCCCAAGCTCGCCTTCGTCGCGCCGCCGGCGGCGTATACCGCCTCCAGCGGGAAGGCGGTGAAGGCCGACGATATTGACCTCTGCGCCCGCATCTTCTCGATGGGGAAACTCCATCACGCCATGACGGGCACCGGCGCTGTGGCCATCGCAGTCGCCGCCGCGATCCGCGGCACCGTCGTTTCCCGGCTGCTAGGGGAGGGCGGACGCCGGGACGAAGTGCGCTTCGGCCACCCCTCCGGAACAATGACCGTCGGCGCCGCCGCGTCGGAAATCCAGGGTGAATGGAAGGTCGAGAAGGCGACGATGAGCCGCAGCGCTCGTCGCCTCATGGAAGGACAGGTCTTCGTCCCCGCGAATTACGCGGGTTGACCCGGCCGATCAGCGGTTAACGATCAGCCGCAAGCCCAACGCCACGAACACGGTCCCGGCGACGCGGTCGAGGACGGCGCTCGCCTTCGGCTTGGTATTGAGCCACTGCCCGATCGCGCCGGAAAAATAGCCCAGCATGCCGAACAGCACTGCGGCCTGCACGGTGAACGTCACGCCCAGCAGCGCCATCTGCAAGCCGACATTGCCATTCGCGGGAATGACGAACTGCGGCAGGAAGGACAGAAAGAACAGCACCACTTTCGGATTGATCGCATTCGCGAACACGCCCTTGAGGAACAGCTTCGACAGCGATGTCTCGTCCGATTTCACTGCCCCGACGCGGGCGCCTCCCAAACTGCGTAGGGCGTTCACGCCCAGCCAGATCAGGTAAAGACCGCCGCACACCTTGAGCAAGGTGAACGCCGTCGGCGACGCGGCAATCAGCGCGCTCACGCCGACGACCGCCAGCACTGTATGGCTCAGGCAGCCCAGCGCGCAGCCAAGGCCGAAGGCGATGCCCTGCCTGCGGCCCTTCGAAATCCCCATGCTGAGCACCATCAGATTGTCGGGTCCCGGAGACGCCGTGATGAGGATCGCGGCGAGCAGAAAACCGATGAATTGTTGAAAAGTCAGCATACGGCCCCCGCGTTGCAGAAGGGGTCGATGGTACGCCGTTCTTCTGCGATCGGTTGGCGCGTTTTGTATTTTAGAGACGACCAGTCTAATATCGACCCATGGCGATAAAAGCCGAACCTCCCGTCGACGCGATAGGCCGTCCAGATAGCGTGAACGCATGATGGACACGGATGAGCCGCCGTTGCGTCGGCTGATTTTTTGCACAGCCAGTGTTGCCACTAGAAGGAGAGAAGCATGACCCAAGCATCACAAGCCGCAGTCAGCCGTTTCCCTGTCCCGGAACTGAAGGACATGCCCGAAGACATTCGCGCCCGGATCCTCGCCGTACAGGAGAAATCCGGTTTCATTCCGAATGTGTTCCTGACACTCGCCCACCGTCCTGACGAGTTCCGTGCCTTCTTTGCCTATCACGACGCCCTGATGGACAAGCCTGGCAATCTGACCAAGGCCGAGCGGGAAATGATCGTCGTGGCGACGAGCAATGCCAACCAGTGCCAATATTGCGTAGTCGCGCACGGCGCCATCCTGCGCATTCGCGCCAAGAACCCGCTCATCGCCGATCAGGTCGCGACCAACTACCGCAAGGCCGATATCACGGACCGTCAGAAGGCCATGCTGGACTTCGCGATGAAGGTTTCGCAGTCGGCACATCTGGTGGGCGAGGCCGATTTTGAAGCGCTCAAGGCGCATGGATTTACCGAAGAGGACGTTTGGGACATCGCCGGCATTTCGGCCTTCTTCGGCATGTCCAATCGCCTCGCGAACGTCACTAGCATGCGACCCAACGCGGAGTTCTATTCGCTGGGCCGCTGAGCCTTGGTTTGGACGGTGGCCAGTGCTTGCGCGGGCTGGCCCGGCCACATTCCACATCGCCTGTGCCGAGCAGCACTTATCGCAAGCATCGGCGCTTCCGACTGTAGTATCGGCGCAACGACCCTCAGCGCCGGAGAATCTCACACCATGACTGAAGTGACTGGAATCGACCACATCTACATCACGGTGTCGGACCTTCAGCGTTCCGAAGCCTTCTACGATCGCGTGTTGATCGAAGTGCTTGGTTTCCGAAAGAACACGTTTGCGCTTGGCGGCGATCCGCACGTCCAGTACTACAACCGGCATTTCGGCTTTGTCCTGCGTCCATCGCGAAGCTCGGCCGCCCACGATTCCTACGCACCGGGGCTGCATCATTTTTGCCTTCGCGTGGACTCTGTTGCGGACGTCGTAACGGCGGCGAATCAACTTCGTGCCCTCGGCGTCGACGCGTCGGAGGCGAAGCTCTATGCCGAGTACGCGCCGGACTACTGGGCAACGTTCTTTGCCGATCCCGATGGCGTCCGCTTGGAGCTGACAAACTACCGGCAGGAACGCCGCGATCGTCATGACAAGTGGTAAGCGGGGAGCGGGGGACTGCCGGATCGCACAAGGGCTTGCCGGTGACGCGCCCAGAACGGCAGCGATCCTGTCGATCGGGTAATATCGCCCACATGCTTAAGCTCGATCAAATCAAAGCGATCTCGCTGGACCTGGACGACACGCTGTGGCCCGTCTGGCCGATCATCGACCGTGCCGAGCAGGTGCTCCACGAATGGCTCGCAAGCAACGCCCCATTGACCGCTGCGATGTACGCAAGTCCCCAGGCGCTGCGCGCGATTCGCGACGCCGTGGGGCGGGAGCGGCCGGATCTGGCGCACGACATGACGGCGCTGCGCCGCGAGTCGATCCGGCTGGCGCTCTCCAATGCGGGAGAGGACCCGCAGTTGGCGGGGGTGGCGTTCGAGGTTTTCTTCGCCGAGCGCCACAAGGTGAGCTTCTATCCGGATGCGCTCCCCGCGCTGGAGTTCCTGGCGGCGCGTTATCCGCTGGTGAGCATTTCCAACGGAAACGCCGACGTGTCGCGCCTCGAAGTGGCGCCGCTTTTCGTGGCGAGCGTCTCGGCGCTGAAGGTGGGCGTGTCGAAGCCCGATCCCCGCATCTTCCGGGTCGCGGCCGAAGCCGTCGGCGCGCAGCCGCATGAAGTGCTGCACGTGGGCGACGACGCGGTGCTGGATGTGCTCGGGGCGCGCGACGCCGGCATGCAGGCGGTGTGGATCAATCGCGAGCAGAAGCCGTGGCCGCAGGCGGAGAAGCGGCATCCCGAATTCGCCGACTTGAGCGAGTTGGTGGCGGCATTGCTGTCCGCCTGACGTTGCGGAATCCGGGCGCAGGTCGCGCCGCTCTGCAACTCGTCATGCAGATCCGCGAGGCCAAGGACAAAGCCTCCGGCGCCGTCACTGCCTGATCTCCTGCAAATTCCGATTCATTTACGAAACCATGCCCTCCGATATTTCGATCCAGGAACTTCGGCTCGGCGACGAACGGCTGGTGATCGTCGATCTCCCCGCATTGTTCGACGACCGGTTACAGCGGCTGCCGATCGTGCTGCGGCTGCTGCTCGAAAACGTCATCCGCAATACCGAGGGCGAGGAGCGAAGCGCTGCCGCCGAGGCGATCTTCGAGTGGCTGAAGCGCGGTACGAGTGAAGCGGAAATCGCTTTCCAGCCCGACCGCGTGCTGATGCACGACACCACGAGCACGCCGGCCCTGGTGGATATCGCCGCGATGCGCGACACGCTCGCCGAGCACGGCGTCGACCCGACGGTGCTGAACCCGCAGCTTCCGGTGGACGTCTCGGTCGACCATTCGCTCGCGGTGGAGGCCTACGGACGGAGTGACGCGCCCGAGATCAACCTCGCGCATGAACTGCGACGCAACGAGGAGCGCTATCGCTTCCTGCGCTGGGCGGGCAGCGTGCTGAAGGGCGTGCGCATCAACCCGCCCGGCACGGGGATCATGCACACGATCAACCTCGAGCAACTGGCGACCGTCGTCACGCGGCAGCAGCGCGGCGACACGACCTGGGCCGTTCCCGACGTGATGATCGGCACCGACAGCCACACGCCGATGATCAACGGCATCGGCGTGCTGGGCTGGGGCGTCGGCGGGCTGGAGGCGCAGACGGTGATGTTCGGCATGCCGATCATGCTGCGCATTCCCGACGTGATCGGCGTGCGTCTGACCGGTGCGCTGGAGGCGGGGGCTTTGGCAACCGACCTCGCACTGACGGTGACGCAGCGCCTGCGCGCGATCGGTGTCGCGGGCGAATTCGTCGAGTTCTTCGGGCCGGGTGTGGCGACGCTCACGGCGGCCGAGCGCGCGGTGGTCGCCAACATGGCGCCGGAGTATGGAGCGACGACCGGCTTCTTTCCGATCGATCAGCGCACGCTCGACTATCTCGCCGAGACCGGACGTGCGGCGTCGCAGGTCGAGCTGGTCCGTGCCTACACGCAACGTGTAGGCCTGTGGTTCGACCCCGAGGCCGCGCCGCGCTATACGCGCACGATCGAGATCGATCTGTCGACGATCGGCACGCACATCGCAGGGCCCCGGCGGCCGCAGGACCTGCTGCCGGTGTCCGAGGCACGCCGTACGCTTTCGGCGCTCGGTTTCGACCCCACGAGCCCCGACGCCGCAATGCCCCGGCATCCGGTCGCGATTGCCGCGATCACGAGCTGCACGAACACCTCGGACCCGCGGCTGCTGCTCGCCGCCGGCCTCGTCGCGCGCAATGCGCAACGTCGCGGGCTGCGGGTGCCGGCGTGGGTGAAGACTTCGTTGAGCCCCGGTTCGCCAGCGGCCGCGGCCTACCTCGTCCGTGCCGGGCTGCGCGACGCGCTGGCGGCGGTCGGCTTCGACATCGTCGGCTTCGGCTGCGCCACCTGCATCGGCAATTCGGGCGCGCTTCCCGAGGTCGTCCGCGAGGCGATGGCCGCTGGCTGCATCAAGCCGGTCGCGGCGCTGTCGGGCAACCGCAACTTCCCCGGCCGCGTGCATCCCGACCTGGAACTGGGCTTCCTGATGTCGCCGCCGCTGGTCGTCGCCTTCGCGCTGGCGGGCGACGCCGAATGCGATCTGACACGCGAGCCGGTGCAGCACGATGCGGAAGGCCGGCCCGTGTTCCTGCACGAGTTGTGGCCGACACGCGAAGAGATCGAAGAACACGTGCAGCGTGCCGCGGACCGCTCCGATTACCGCCGTGCCTTCGAACTGGCGTCGCGCAATCCGGGCTGGCACGAGCTCGCCGCGCCCGAGTCGCCGCGCTACCCATGGGAAGAGACATCGAATGCGCTGCGCCGCCCGCCGTTTGCCGCTGCGAGCGAGGGCAGTCAGCTCGGGCACTACGTCGCGTGGCCGCTGCTGGTGCTTGGCGATGACATCACCACCGACCACATCTCGCCTGCGAGCGCGATCCCGCCGGACAGCCTCGTCGCCGATTACCTTGTTGAACGCGGCGAGGACCGCGGCGACCTGAACGTCTTCGCGTCGCGCCGCGGCAACTGGGAAGTGATGCTGCGCGCGGCTTTCCACAGCAAGTCGCTGGTCAATCTGCTGGCGCCGGACGCGCCGGTTGCGCACACCTTGCACGTGCCGAGCGGCGAGCTGCTGCCGATCTGGGAAGCGGCCCGTCGCTATCGAGAAGCGCGGCAATCGGTGGTGTTGGTTGCAGGCGAACGTTACGGCACCGGGTCGTCGCGCGACTGGGCGGCAAAGGGGCAGCGACTACTCGGCGTGCGAGCCGTGCTTGCATCGAGCTTCGAACGCATCCACCGCTCGAACCTCATCGGCATGGGCATCCTGCCGCTACGCCTGCCTGCCGAGGCGCACCCGAACGCGCTGAAGCTGCTCCCGGGCGATCGCATCGAGGTCGATGTCTCTGCCACCCGACTCGCGCCACGGTCCCGCGTGCCGGTGCGCGTCCTGAAAAAGGACGGCGGAGTGGAGGACATCGAATGCATCGTAGCGGTCGAGACCCAGCTTGAGGTCGAGCTGCTGCGTAATGGCGGCGTCATTCCCACGATCCTGAAGAAACACCTGCAAGAGGCTTGAACATGAACGTGACGCGATCCATCGTCCCCAGCCTCGCGCCTCGCGGCCTTCGTCGAATCGGCCAAGGTGAGTGGTTTTGTGGCCGAGGGGCTGGTGCGGCACGGCATTCAGGGGCGTTGGTCGCGCCGCAAGGCTGAAGGCTGCGGGCGCGGCCAAGCCTCTAGAACCGGATCACCGACCCACTGTCGAAGCGAATCACGGTCAAGGCAGCGTAGATCGGGAGGAGAACATGGAAAAGTCAGGTTCGGCCGAGGTGCAGTCGGCATCCGCATTGATCGACAAGAGAGTCGCCGAGCTCGGTGGCTGGCGCGGGGAGACCTTGAGCAGGATGCGCAGGCTCATCAAAGAGGCGGATCCGGACGTCGTCGAGGAGTGGAAGTGGATGGGCACGCCCGTGTGGTCGCACGACGGGATCCTCTGCACCGGCGAGTCCTACAAATCGGTCGTGAAGCTGACCTTCGCGAAGGGCGCTGCGCTGGAGGATCCGGCCAAGCTCTTCAACTCCAGCCTCGACGGGAAGGTCAGGCGTGCCATCGACATCCATGAGGGCGGGGAGGTCGACGCGGCCGCGTTCAAGGCGCTCATCCGCGCCGCGATTGCCCTCAATGCTTCCGCCGCAAAGGCCAAGCCAAGGCGCCGCTCAAGCCCGGCTTGACAGGGCCAGGGGCCGGCATTTGTCGCACTCCTCCCACGGAGGGCAGTCACACACACGCGGCTGCTCGACGTACTCGCTGCCCACATAGGTCTTGCTCTGCTGCGTCTGCTGCTTCGGCGGCACGGCCGTCGCGGCATCGTGAGGCGTGGGCGACCACGTGGAAAACGCGCTGACGTCGTCCTTGCCCTCGACGTACCAGATCTTCCGGCCCGCGTCCCAACGGGCGCCAAGCTTCTTGGCCTGATCCTTTTCGGCGAAGGGAACCTTCAGGTTGAATCTCATCTTGTCGGTCACGCGGCTTCAGCGGCGCCGCCGCGCTCTTCGACAAGGCCCGTGGGCGCGGTCTGCGGGACGCCAATCGCCGGATACTCCCCATACCCGTCCGGCCAAGGCGTGAGGATCTCAAAGCCCTCGGCGGTCACCGCCACCATGTGCTCCCACTGCGCGGAAAGCGAATGGTCCTTGGTGACCACGGTCCAGTCGTCGGCCAGTTGCCGTGTTTCCGCGCGGCCTGCGTTGATCATCGGCTCGATCGTGAAGACCATGCCGGGTTCGAGCGTCAGACCGGTGCCGGGGCGGCCGTAGTGCAAGACCTGGGGTTCGTCGTGGTAGATGTCGCCGATGCCGTGGCCGCAGTACTCGCGCACGACGCTGAAACCGTCGCGGTGGGCCACGGTCTGGATCGCGTGGCCGATGTCGCCGAGCGTGGCACCGGGGCGGACGGCGAGGATGCCGGCGCGCATGGCTTCGTAGGTGGTGTGGACAAGCCGCTTGGCCAGCACGCCGGGCTTGCCGACGAAGTACATACGGCTCGTGTCGCCATACCAGCCGTCCTTGATGACGGCCACGTCGATGTTGAGGATGTCGCCGCTGTTGAGGCGCTTCGAGGACGGGATCCCGTGGCAGACGACATGGTTCGCCGAGGCGCAGATCGTCTTCGGGTAGCCGTGATAGCCGATGTTTGCCGGGATCGCCTTCTGCACGTTGACGATGTAGTCGTGACAGAGGCGATCGAGCTCATCGGTGGTGACGCCGGCTCGCACGTGTTCGCCGATCATGCGTAAGACATCGGCTGCCAGCGCGCCGGCGCGCCGGGACATCTCGATCTCGGCCTGCGAGCGGATGGGGACTTGTCGTTTCTTCGACATCACGCCACCTTGCCCAAATTCGTTACCAGAGAAGGGGTCCCGGACGCAGCTTGCGCCTCTTCTTCCTGGATCAGCAGATGGCAGATTTCGGTGTAACTCAGCGTCGGATTGCGCTCAGCCAACATGCCGACGCGCAGCCAATGTTCGGCCTGGCTATTGATGGAGCGGCTCATCGCACCGCTGGTCCTGCGCAGCGTCTCATGCATCTGCTCTGAGATCTTGACGATTCCCACGGTCCTTACCTTATGTACGATTTGTATATGGTCCGTATATTATCATCGTCGCTATCTTGTCGCACCTTGTATCTGTTGGCTCGGCGGGATTGCCCGGGGGCGAGGCCGATACGATGTCGCCAACGGCGAAGGTCCATGGTCTGGGGGCCGCCCATGGCGAGCCCGCCGGCGGGCCCGAGGGATTCAAGACCTTCTTCGCGTTGACGTAGTCGTCGTCGTCCAGGTGCCGTCCCTTGGATTAACCGGCGCTGCGGCCGGAGAACTTTCGCTTCTTGTTCGCTTCGCTCCGTACAGCGTTCTTTTGCGCCGGGGCGCGGCCGCTCTCCGCCTGATCGAGCCAAAGCAGGGTGTCCGCGTACGACATGAACTGCTCGAGGTATTGCGGCGAGATGTCGCGCATCTGCTTGAGCGACTGCAGTACGAGGAAGTGCGAGTTGAGCGGGCCCGCGTTCTCCGGCGCTTGCGCGAAGGACCGGGTGAGCTGGCGGTTCAGGCTGAGCTTCGACCAGGTGCTGCGGAAATAGCTGAGGGATTTCAGCTCGCGTCGGGATTCGACGACGACTCCACTCGGAGTGGCTGCCGTGTCGGCCGTTGCGTCGCTGCTCGCTTGTCGGATGTCGGCGAGCAGTTGGGCCAAGGGGTTGCAGCCGTCGGGGGTGTCTGAAATCTGTGAGGCGTCATGGGCCCGCGTTTCCCCAGCGTCGCGCTGGGCGCGATCGAAGCGCTCGCCATATTCCGCCACCGCCTTTGCCAGCCTGCGGTCGAGTTCGCGTCGCGCGCTGTCCTGGTAGCCTGCGGCGCGTCGAGCGAGGGCTTCGATGAAGCGGAAGCCGACGGGGTCGAAGTGCTCTGCGTTGCGGGCGCGCAAGGCCTCGATCAGCACGGCCGGATCGGCGTCCGGGGGCGCGCTTGCATCGGGGATTTGCGACTTCCCGAGTTCAACCATGGCTGTCCGTCTTCGCCGACTTCGGCACCGGCGCCATTTCGACGCGGCGGTTTTTCGACCGTCCGTCGGCATCCGCGTTGGAGGCCACGGGTTGCTCAGCCCCGAAAGCCGCGGCGAACACCGACGAGGACGGGATGCCGTCGTCGATCAGCGCGCGCGTTACGGTCAGCGCGCGCTGGGCGGAGAGCTCGAGGTTGTCGGCGAACTGCCGGTTCGTGTCGCGCACGGGGCGATCGTCGGTGAAGCCGCTCACCATCAGCATTTCGTCGCGCGAGCCGAGATAGGCGGACAGCGGCGGCGCGAGGCTCTTCAGCAGTTGCCGACCCTCGGGTTGCAGCTCGTCGGAGTTGAGCGCGAAGAGCACGCTGCCGCTGATGCCGATGCGACCGTTGTTGAGCGTCACGCGCCCGGCGGCAAGCGGGACGGCCAGCGCCTTTTCGAGCGCCTCGCGCCGTTGCTCCTCGACCCGGCGCTTCTGCACCTCGGTTTCGAGGTTCGTCACCAACTCCAGCTGCACGCCGAGGACGCCCACGAGGATCAGCACGAAGGCGCCCAGCAGGCCGGACATCAGGTCGCCGAAGACGGCCCAGACCGGCGTCGAATGTTCGATCGCGGCGTCGATGTCTTCCATCGTCACACCTCGCTGGCCGCGGCAGCCTGGTTGCCGGAAATCTGCTGCAGGTCTTCGACGATCTGCCGCTGTGACATGATGCTGAGGTCGATGATTTCGCGGGCCTGGGCGACGTAGTAGGCGAGCTGCTCGTCGCTGCGCGTCATCGATTTCGCCAGCGCGCCTTCGATGCGTGCAAGGGTCGCCATGAGTTTGTCGTTGGATTCGCTGAAGAGCTGCACTGCGAGGCCGAAAGCTTCGCTCAGGCTCGCGACCTCGACGGCGCCGCCGGTGATCTGGCCGGCGACGTCGGCGATCCGCGCGGACTCGGCATCGATGCTTGCGGCGAAGCGCTCTCCGGCGCATTCGAGCATCGTCGTGGAGGACGCCACGAGCGCATCGATCGCCGTGCGCTGTTCGGTGGAGGCGTGATTGATGGCGTCGAGCAACGCGCCCAGCGTCTCCATGATGCGGCTGCGTTCGGCGAGGAGGGTGTTATCGCGGGCGATGCTCGCGGAGAGTTCCTGGCGCAGCTGGCCGATGACTTCGGCGGCGGCGCGCGGCGCTTCCGCGGCGGTTTCCATGAGGCGGGAAACCTCGTCGATCGTGCTCGTGGCCTGCGCCTGCGCCGTCGCGGCGATGTCGCGGGCGGTGTCGCCGAGGGTCTTCGTGATCTGTTCCTGCTGCGCGAGAGCGTGTGCGCCGGCCTGCTGCCATTCCTGCTGCAGCGACGCGGCCATCGCTTCCAGCGCCTGCGTCAGTGCCGCCTGCCGCGCTTCGTCCTTCGCCGCCAGCTCGGTCTGCAGACGCACGGCCGTGTCGCCGACGGTCGCGAGCAGGGAGGCCGAGCGTTCCGCGAAGGTGGCGGTGAAGGCATCCAGGGACCGGTGCATCTGGCCGCTGAGTGCTTCGCTTGCGCTTTCATGCTTGGCGAGCGCCGCGGTCCAGGTGTCCGTTACGGTGCCGACTGCGGTGTCGAAACGCGCAGAGACGCCGTCGAGTTGCATTTCGACGGTGCCGGCAAGTCTGGCGTGCAGCGCACTCGTCTCCTGTGCCATCGCCGTCGTCGTCGCCGCGAGATTCGCACGCAGCGCGGCGTGGGCGCCTTCGACCGAGCCGAGGAGGGCGGCCGACCGCTGCTCGAAGGTATCGGTGTAGGCCGCGAGGGCGCCCTGCAGCTGCTGGTTGAGGTGTTCGCCTGTGCGCTCATGGCTTGCGAGCGCTGCGGTCCACGTGTCCGACACCTTCGTGACACTCGTGTCGAAGCGCTCGGAAATGCCGGCGAGCTGGCTCTGGACGGCCTCGGCGACGCGTTCCTGCAATGCAGACGTCTCGCGCGCGATGCCCGCCATCGTCTCGGTCACGACGGGCTGGATCGTCTCGCCGGCAAGGCGGGCGCTTTCGGTCAGGCTCGACTTGAGGGACTGGTCGACAGAACCGGCGAGCTCCGAGTACATGCCCTTGGCTTCGCGGTAGAAGCGCTCCTGCTCGGCGATCAAGCGCTCGTTCAGCTCGCGGGTCTGGCGCTCCATCTGCGCCATCATCGCCTGCATCGTCGTCGCGAGCTCGGGCAGTGCCGTGGCCTGAAGTTGCAGGGCCTTGTAGGTTTCCTGGCGCTGATGTGCGAGCGAGAAGCCACGCAGTGCCGTCGCGACCTTGGTGTCCAGCAGTTGCGCCGTCTGCAGCCGTTCGCGCCGGCACAGGGCCGAGATCAGGCCCAGCATTGCAGAGGCAGCGACGCCCGCGACCGAGGTGCCGAACGCGACGCCGAGGCCCTTGACCGGGGCCGCGAGCGCCGCGCGGATGGTCTGCAGGTCGGTCGTGCTTTCCAGTGCGAGGACTGCCCCATTGAGCGTGACGACCATGCCGAGGAAGGTGCCGAGCATGCCGAGCAGCACCAGCAGCCCGACGAGGTAAGGGGTGACGGCCGGTCCGGGCAGGCCGACGCGCTCGCCCTCGATGCGCAGCCGCACAGCGTTCTGCAGCGACGCGGGGAGTTTGGCGAGCCATTCGCCCGGATGCGACAGGTCTTCCGGAATCGATTTCAGCGCCTGGGCGAGCGCTTCCGTCGCGCGATGAAAGCGCAGCATCTCGGTGCTGCCAGTGACGTACACGGCGGCGATGATCAGGGTCATCGTCAGAGGAAGCAGGCCGGAGCCGATATAGCCCGATCCCACCCAGCAAATGGCGGCCAAGCCGATCAGGAAGGCCGCGGCGCAGATCTTTCTGTTCATTGCTTACTCGTTACCTCAGTGTCGAACGCAGCGATCAGCCCAGCGGCCGGCTGCAATCGAAGATCCAGTTCCGCCTGCAGCATGGACTGCATGTCCGAGCAGAACGCCGCGAGCCAGCCTCCCGGCTGCATCCACTGCATCGGGTCGTCCGCCGTTCCGGCTTCCGCCTGTGCTGCCTGATGCGCCTTGTACAACTGCTCGAAGCGCTTTCCCAGCAGCGTCGGCACCGTCGCGATCAGGCTGCGCTCGCGGGCTTCAAGCGCCTTGTCCAGCACGGCGTCGAGCGCGGCGAGCCGCTTCAATCCGGCCGAGTGCTTCGCCATCGCGCTGCGCACCGTCGCCCGCAAGGGGCCGATGTTCGCGCTCATGTCGCGCTGGTGCGCGAGGTAGTAGCGATGGTAGGGCGCGAAGTCGGCCGCGGTTTCGATGGAGTCGTTGGGCGTCGGGACGGGGAGTTCGATGCGGGCTTTGCCGGGCTTGGACACGCCGTCCGTGAGGATCGAATCGAGCAGGGCGTCACGGATGCGCGTGAACTGCTTGCGTACGAGCGCTGCACCCGGGGAAGGCGCGGCGGAAGACTCCGCGTCGCCCGCCGCACCGGCATTCAGCGCGGAGTAGAGCGTGAGCGCATCCGTGAAGTCCAGCCACTGCCCGAGCCGTTCCGCGAAGGACTGCTTCGACTCGGGCACGTCCGCATCCGTCAGCTCGGTCAGAACGCGAACCAGCTTGGAACTATTGAAGTGCGAACGCGGCAAACCTTGCGCCATGACCCAATCGACGCCCGATCGGCGAAAAAGGGGCAAGGCTACTACAAAGCGGCCGGACGGTCAGCCGCGCTTACATCGGGATTACATCGCCGGTCGCTTTGCCGAGAGCTTCTGCACGGTCTCCAGCGCTCTGGCAACGTTGTCCTGCGGCGCGAGCCCGCCGATGGTCGCGGCGATCTTTCCGTCCGGCGTGACAATGAAGGTCGTGCGCTCGACGAAGCCGTGGTCGACGTTCGTGCCCCGGGTATCCTTGATCGCGACGGGGATCTTCGCGACGCGCAGGTCGTAGGACTTGGCAATGCGGCCGTCCGCGTCGGATGCGACCGGCACTTTGCCGCCGCAATATTGGGGATCGGCCGAGAAGGCGTTGAGGCGAGAGATGTCGTCGAGCGAAACGCCGATGACGGTCGCGCCGGCGGCGGCGAACTTGTCCTGGTGGACGGCGAATTCGTGCGCCTGGATGTTGCATCCCTCGGTGAAGGCGGCTGGGTAGAAGTACACGACCACAGGGCCCTTCTTCAGTGCTTCCTTCAACGAGAAGTCAAAGGCATTGCCAGCGAGGGAGGCTTGCGCGCGAAAATCCGGCGCAGCGTCGCCTTCCTTGAGAGCCGCCCAGACGGGCGCCGCGAGGGCCCCCGCCAGCAGACAAGCGATCGTGAAGCGGATCATCTGGAACCCCTCGGTGAATGGCACGCCCTTGGGACTGCGGACCGCTCCTCAGGTTCCGGTCAGCCCGCTGTCTTCGGACGACGAGAGCTCGATCGCCATCCAGTCCATCGCGCCGCGGCCCTTCGCGAGGGCAGTCAGCAGCCGGGCGTGGAGCAGGTCCGCCAGCGGCATCGGGACCTGAGCGGCTTCCGCGACGTCGCGCACGAGGCGCATGTCCTTCATCCCGAGTTCGAGCTTGAAGCCGGCGGGTTCATAGCTGCGCTGCGCGAGCATGCGCCCGTAGTTCTGGTAGATCGGGCAGTTGAAGATCGTTTCGCCGAAGAAGCTGGCCATCACTTCCCGGTCGACGCCGTTCTTTTCCGCCAGCGCGAGCGCTTCGGCCTGCGCTTCGATCGCGGAGAAGATCAGGAAATTGCCAGCGAGCTTGACGACGTTCGCCGCACCGGGATCGGTGCCGAAGTCGTAGACCTTCTGGCCGAGCGCGGCGAGCACCGGCTTGGCGCGTTCCTTTGCCTCGTCCGAGCCGGACTGGCAGATCCAGAGTTTGCGCCCCGCAGCTGCTTCGGGACGGCCGAAGACTGGCGCCGCGAGGAGCTTGCTGCCGAGTTTGGCATGCTCGACCGCCAGACGTCGCGAGGTCTCCGCCGACACGGTGCTCATCGAGATATGCAGGCCGCCGGCCCCCAGGCGGGCCGCAAAGCCGCCTTCGCCGAGGGTGACGGCTTCGAGCGCCGCATCGTTCGCGAGCATCGTGACGACGATGCCGCCGGCTTCGACCGCGTCCGCGGGGGACGTGGCGATCCGCACGCCTTCCGCGGCGAGCGCTTCGGCCGGGCCAGGGCTGCGGTTATAGATGGTGACCGCGAATCCGCCGGCGATCAGGTTGCGGGCCATGGGAGCACCCATCGCGCCGAGGCCGATGAAAGCAACAGTGGGCTTCTTCATTCGTGTGCCTTCCTATTCAGATTGAAGCGATACACATGCCGGATATCGTCGCGGCATTCCTGTGCTTCCGACCGGCGTTTGCCGGCGCAGTTTCCTTTCCAGACCCCATCGCATCTTGCCGAACAGGCGAGCGCAGGAGGATCATTTCGCACGCTGCCCATTACTGACCCCCGAAACGAGGCATCCTTCAGTGGAGCACCCTGCTATCCCCAGTCCCGCGCTTGCCCAGGCGCTCAAGACCGCGAGCGGCATCGACTTTTCCCGTGCAGACCTTCGCGCCATCGGCGGCGGCTGCATCCATCGCGCCCTTGAAGTCCGCGCCGGCAGCGAGCGCTACTTCCTCAAGCTGAACGACGCGGCGACGCTGCCGATGTTCGAGGCCGAAGTCGACGGCCTGACTGCGCTGTCGGCTTGCGACGCCTTCCGCGTGCCGCGCCCGCTGGCCTTCGGCGCCACCGAAAACGAAGCCTTCCTGCTCCTCGAACACATCGAAATGCGTCCGCTCGCCGACGCTACGGATGGACAGCGCTTCGCCGAGGCCTTGGTGGCACTGCACCGCGACAGCGACGAGCACTTCGGCTGGCCCCGCGACAACTTCATTGGCGCCAACCCGCAAAGCAACGCGCAGGAGGACGGCTGGGCCCATTTCTTCATGAACCATCGGCTGACCCCGCAGTTGAAGATGGCTCGCGCCAAAGGCTACGCGGGCGCTATCGGACGCGAAGCCGATCACCTGCTCGAACGCATCCCCGCCCTGTTCCTCGACTACCGCCCGCGACCGAGCCTGCTGCACGGCGACCTATGGAACGGCAACGCCGCGATGGACGCCCAAGGCCGCCCCGTGATCTTCGACCCCGCCGTCTACCGCGGCGACCGCGACGCCGACCTCGCGATGAGCGAGCTCTTCGGCGGCTTCCCTTCAGCTTTCTATGCTACCTACCGCACCGCCTGGCCACTGGCGGACGGCTACGAGCAACGCAAGACGCTCTACAACCTCTATCACGTGCTGAATCACCTCAACCTCTTCGGCCGCGGCTACCTCGGGCAGGCGGAGCGGATGATTCGGGCCCTGTATTTCGAACTGCGGCGGTGAACATGGCAATTGAACTGACAGATGTGGCGAAGAAGGAAGCCATCGCTTCGATCGAAAGATACTTTCGCGAAAACATGGAAGAGCCGATCGGCAACCTCACGGCAGGCGCGCTGCTGAGCTTTTTCCTGGAGGAAATCGGCCCGAGCATATACAACCAGGGCGTGGCGGATGCTCAGCAGCGCATACAGGAAAGAGCCATGGAACTGGACATCGAGGTCCATGAAGAGGAGTTCCAGTATTGGCGCAGACAAGCAAGGGTGGGCAAGGGGCGCAAGTAAGGTCGCCGGACCCGGAGCGACGTTTCAATCGTCGTCCTTCCCGCCCCGTCCCTCTCCTTCGCGACCGCCCCGGATGTCATGCTCGTCCGCGCTGATATGACACGCCACGCAGTCGTCGAATTTGCGGATGCCCTCTTCGATGTGCTTCCGGCGAATGTTCTCGGGGGTGTGTTCGTGGCAGCCGTAACAGGTATAGCGACTGTAGTCATTGCGCTCGTGGCAGGTGACGCATTTGACGTTGTGGTCGCGATCGAGTCTGAAGTACTTGTCATGATCGAAGGTGGCGGGAGCCCATTTTTCCTGCCCGTGGCATTCTCCACAGTTGCCCGTGATCTTCCGATGGAGCGCGTCCGTGGGCGCCTTGTGACACGTTTCACATTGGTCGCGTGAATCGGGTTGGAGCAGCGCGTGACTGAAGCGTCCTTGCTGCCGGTAACGTTTGACGCCGGCATGGTCGCTGTGGCACGCCACGCAATCGTCCTTGACGAGTTTCTGGTGAAACGGCGTCTTGGTCAGCGGCTTCGCGATGGGTTGCCCCTTGGTGGTGAGGCGGCCAATATTCTCCGGCTCATGGCAAGTCATGCAGCGCTCTGCGGAAGCCCCGACAAATGACTGGTGGCAAGCAAAACAGTCCCCCTCTAGCTCCCGGTGTCCGGGAATCAACTTCCCCGGTCCGACCATGAGATCCGGGAATGCGAACGTCAGCACGGCCAGCACCGCGAGGTTGATAGCCAGGATGAACTTCACAATCCGGCTCATCTCCATCCCCAGAAAAGAAAGATGCTGATGATGTGACCGAGTCCGAGCACCGCAAAGGCGACGAAGATCGGGATATGAACCTTTCGCCAACGTGTCATCGCATCCAGCGTCACCGCATCCCAGAACACCGCCTGTTCGACCTCCGAGCGTGACAATCCGCGCAGCTGGTAATGGTCGCGCTGCGCCTGAACGTGCTCGCGAGAACGGCCCAGAAGCAGTTTCCCGACCAGACCGCTGATGGTGTTGATGCCCATCGCGACGGTCGCAAGCCACGGAAGAATCGCGTTGAAATGCACTCCCGCATGGATCAGGACGAGCAGGGATCCGAGCCATGCGGAAAATTCGTGCATGCTCAAGAGCGACTTCGGGCTCCCCGAGCTGATCATCTTGCGTTTGCGCAAGGAGTACGCCAACGATCCGATGATTAGCAGTGTGCCGGGGATACCCAGGTAACGGCCGATCCACACCAGGTCAAGGCGATGCAGGACATAATCGCCCAGCACCGTACCCACACCCAGAAGCCCCACCAGCACCGCAAAAGGCAGGATGTGTTTGCGCCAGAGGGTTTTCGTCATTCAAGCCCCCAATGTCACGGCGGTCTTGGGAACACAGACGCACAGCAGGCACGTGCCAGGCTCCGGATCGAAGTCCGGCTCCTGTCGATAGCTGACTTCGCCCGACTCGATCTGCGTCTGGCAAGTTCCGCAGCTGCCGGCACGGCACCCGGAAGGAACATTCACGCCGCCCGCCTCCGCGAGCTCGAGCAGGCTGCCGCTACCCGTGTTCCACGCCAACTCCCTGCCCGATTTGCCGAACGTGACCGCAAGGCTGGTCTCGGCGACGGGGCTTTCCGACACCGCGCTTGCCGGCGCACTTTTCGCACGTCGCTTGATCGACGCCGGACCGAAGGCCTCGAAATGAATGCGGTTGTCGGGAACGCCCCAGTCCTCCAGCGCCGGAACGAGACTTTCCATCATTGGCGTGGGGCCGCAGACATAGAAGTGATAAGGCTTGAGCGGCAATTCCATACGCAACAAGGCCACATCTACACGTCCGCGGCGAACGTAGGCCGATTCGGATTCCTGCTCGGTGCCGGGGTTGCTGACGCAAAGACGCAGATGCATGTTCGGATGCTGCTCCGCGAGCTCGCGCAGATGAGAGAGCATCACGGCCTCGCGTTCATCCCGAACACCGTAAAAAAGCCATAGCTCCCTTCCGGGTTGTTCCGCCACGCACCAATTCGCCATGCTCAACATTGGGGTAATGCCGATCCCCCCAGCGATCAGAACCATAGGGGCGTCGCTCCGGTCGATATGAAAATGTCCCGATGGCGCACGAACCATCAGGCGACTGCCCGGCTTGATGTGATCGTGGAAATAACTCGACGAACGTCCCGCTGGCAGGGCACTGCCAGACGGCGCAGGAACCCGCTTGATCGACACCCGGTAAAGGTCATCCCGCGGGGCGTCCGACAGCGAATAGCAGCGGGTGATCTCCTCCGTCCCACCCGCGGGCGCGGGAGCTTCGAGGCGAAAGGTCAGAAATTGACCGGGGAGGTAGGGTGGGAGAGGCCGTTTGTCCTCGGATTCAAGATAGAACGAGCACACGGACCCGGCCTCGTCCTCGACCTCTTTTCGCACCACCTTGAAGGGAAGGAAGCCCGTCCAGGACTTCCCCGCAGCGTCATTGGATGATGGTGCCGCCTCCGGAAGCAGCACCGCTTCGTCTGGATCCGAGCGGAGGCGCAGCGCGGTGTACTTCTTCCAGTGCCGCCAAAACTCGACAGCAAGAAAGATGGCGAATTGAACGGTGATTCCGAACGCTATCCACAACAGGAGGGTGAGCGAAGTCATGTCAGGCACCCATCAGGCAAACAGATCGGCCGGTGTGGCTTCAATATGCATCATGTGACGTTAACAGAATAAAGACATATTCCCGCACGGGTTGAAGATTCAACACAAAGTCATCCAGACGAAGCGTTCAACGACCTTCATTTTTCCGCGATCTGGATGAATGTGGAATGAACAGTATTCCCGCACGGCTTCAATCGTTCATACAGCGTTCATTCCCCAGCACTTACATTTGCCCTCGTGGCTTGGGGAGCGGCGACGGATTTTCCGGATCGCCTAGTCCCCTCGGCGTGCACCTTCCGCGCATATTTACGTGCCGAAATCGGGGAGTAACCAGATGCGTCGTTTTTTCAGTCCTGGCAATTTTCTGTCTGCCGCGTTCACCAGCGTCATTATTGCCGGCAGCATGCCGGTTACAGCGGCAGCGCCGTATCCGGTAGAGACGTGCGAGCAGATCAGAACGCTCATTGGGCTGCTGCCTCCCGCGAACGCCGAGTTCCTTCGAAAATTGGCTGTCCGCCGGGACTGCGGATTCACTTCAGCCGAGGTCGCGCGCGCCGCTTACGGGGAGCGACTCGTGGCCATCGACGAGTCCGAACGCCGGGACACTCAGGACAAGGACTGACGCCGCATGAAGAGATCAGGATGGGCGGTCGACATGATTTTGGGCGCCGGATTGTCCGATCAATACTTCCGGAATCCTCACCGCCGGCCAGGGCGAAATGGGCCGGCGTCGCCGACACCTATGGCAACTGTCACCTCGGGCGATAGGCCCCCGGCGTGCTGCCCGTCCATTTCCTGAACGCCCGGTGAAAGGTGTTCGGGTCCTCGAAACCGATTTCCTGGCCGATGACCGCGATTGGCGTGTCCGTTTTCGTCAGCAGTTGAATCGCCGCATCCCGGCGCAGTTCGTCCTTGATCGCCTGGAAGGTGGTCCCTTCCTCGGCCAGCCGGCGGGTCAGCGTGCGCAAGGACAGGTGCAGCGCGCTGGCGCTCTGGCCGGCGGTAATCGGGTGGCTCAAGCGCGGGCGTAAGTGCTCGCGGACCTTCTGGGTCGTCCGGTGCTTCTCGAAGGCCACGAATAGCCAGTCGCCGGGGGCGCGGGCGAGGAACCGGGCGAGCGATCGTCGATCCTGACGGATCGGGGTGGCCAACTGGGCGGCTTCGAAATAGAGCGCCGAAACAGGTTGCTCGAAGAATGCCGGGCCGGGATAGAGAAATCCGTATTCCGATGCGTGGCTCGGGCGTGGGTAGCTGCAGTCGACGCGCGCCAACGTCATGCGGTGCCCGGTGAGCCACGAGGCCAGGCCATGGATCAGCTTGAGCATGATCTCCTGCCCGAAGGTATTGGCCGACGCATGCGCCACCTGCGGGATCAGCGCCATCCGGACGAGCTCGCCGTCGCGGGAAAGTTCGATGCTGAAGTCGTCCAGAACCAGGTGGAAGAAGCGGGTGAAACGGAACAGGGCGGTCTGCAGGGTCGCCGCATCCATCAGGCTCAGACAGAGAAATTTCAACGACCCCGAGCGCACGGGGCGGGAAAACATCCCGGGCAATTCGTCATCCAGCTGCCTAGCCAGTTGCCGGTAGAGGGCGGCGAATTGTTCCGTCGTCACCCTGGCCGTTTCTGCCCCTAGCAGGACCGGAGCGATCCCTGCGCGCGCCAGCGCGTCCGCCTGCGCCTCCGGATCGAGCGGCGTGCCCCCCAGCAGATTCAGGACGAAGGACATCGGTACCGTGCCGGCAGAGACTTCGGTCGGAGTCATGGTCTTGTGCGTCGCGTCGCGATAATGGCCGATTATGCAAGTTTTTCGGCGCAAGCGGTGATCGGTGCCACGGGTGATCGTTCATAGAATCGCCAGTGAAATCCATAGTTTGTTCGGATTTGATCGCCCGGCGGCTGGTTCGTCGCAGCGGTTTTCTGGCGACGCGGCAAGCCTGCTTCAGGCGCAAATCGCATGTCGTCAGGCGTTAATTATAAGGAGACTCGCTCGTGCCCACAGAATCCATCCAGGTTGCGCCTTCGGCCTACGCCTACCCGCTCCTGATCAAGCAGTTGCTGCATACGCCGATGGCGACCGCCGCGGATCAGGAAATTGTCTACCGCGACAGCCACCGCCAGACCTATCGCGACCTCGCCGCCCGCATCAGCCGCTTGGCCAATGCCCTCCGCGCCACCGGCATCCGCCCCGGCGACACCGTCGCAGTGATGGACTGGGACAGCCATCGCTATCTCGAATGCTTCTTCGCCGTGCCGATGATGGGCGCGGTGCTGCAGACGGTGAATGTCCGCCTGTCGCCCGAGCAGATCCTATACACGCTGAATCACGCCCGCGCCGACATCGTGCTGGTCAACGCCGACTTCATTCCGGTGCTGGCGGCGATCAAGGACCAGTTGGAGACGGTGAAGCAGTTCGTGCTGATCTCCGACTCCGGTAGCGACTCCTGCGAGGTTCCCCTTGTAGGCGAGTACGAGGCGCTGCTGGCGCAGGCTGCAAGCGAGTACGACTTTCCCGATTTCGACGAGAACACGCGCGCGACGACCTTCTACACGACTGGCACGACGGGCCTGCCGAAGGGTGTCTATTTCAGCCATCGGCAGCTGGTGCTGCATACGCTGGCGGTCGCCGCCCATCTCGGCACCGCGCCGGACCAGGGCCGCCTGCATCGCGGCGATGTGTACATGCCGATTACCCCGATGTTCCACGTCCACGCCTGGGGCATGCCTTACATCGCGACCCTGCTCGGTCTCAAGCAGGTCTATCCCGGCCGCTATGCGCCTGAGACCCTGGCCCGCTACATCCGCGACGAGAAGGTCACTTTCTCGCACTGCGTGCCGACGATCCTGCAGATGTTGCTGACCAATGCCGAGGCCAGCACGGTCGATCTCACGGGCTGGAAGGTCATCATCGGCGGCGCGGCCTTGCCCAAGGGGCTCGCGGCTGCGGCGCTGGAGCGTGGTATCGACGTATTCGCCGGCTACGGCATGTCCGAGACTTGCCCGATCCTGACCATCGCCCGGGTGCCCGACGACATGGCGGCGGACGATCTCGACGGTCAGGCCGATGAGCGCATCCGCACCGGTTATCCCTTGCCGTTGGTCGACCTCCGCACGGTCGACGGCGACCTGCTCGACACGCCCCGCGACGGCAAGAGCTCCGGCGAGATCGTCGTCCGCGCGCCGTGGCTGACCATGGGCTATCTGCACAACCCGGCCGCCTCGGCCGACCTGTGGGCCGGCAGCTACCTGCATACCGGCGACATCGGCGTCATCGACCCGGCCGGCTGCCTGCAGGTGACCGATCGCCTGAAGGACGTGATCAAGACCGGTGGCGAGTGGGTGTCCTCGCTCGAACTCGAAAACATCATTTCGCAGCATCCGGCGGTCAGCGAGGCTGCGGTGGTCGGGGTGAAGGACGACAAGTGGGGCGAGCGTCCGCTGGCGCTGGTCGTCCTCAAGCCGGGGCAGACGGCCAGTGCCGACGACATCAAGGCGGCCGTCATGAAATTCGCGGAGGCGGGGCACATCTCGCGCTACGCGGTGCCGGA
The DNA here is from genome assembly GCF_035254505.1 of Aromatoleum sp. Taxonomy (GTDB): domain Bacteria; phylum Pseudomonadota; class Gammaproteobacteria; order Burkholderiales; family Rhodocyclaceae; genus Aromatoleum. The sequence continues at coordinate 35,849 of NZ_DATFAO010000002.1, forward strand.
CCAGATCCGTTTCGTCGATGCATTGGAGCGCACCAGCGTCGGCAAGATCAACAAGAAATCCATTCGCGAACAGCTGGCCGCCTGATGGCCATCGCAAACCAGGAGACCATCGCGTGAACAGACTGCAAGTCAAGAAAGCCGCCGTGCTCGGCGCGGGCGTCATGGGCGCCCAAATCGCCGCCCATCTTGCCAATGCCGGGGTGCCGGTCGTCCTCTTCGACCTGGCCGCCAAGGAAGGCGACAAGAACGGCGTCGTCAAGAAAGCCATCGACGGCCTGAAGAAGCTCGAACCGGCGCCGCTCGCCAACAAGGCGGCGCTGAAGCTGATCTCGGCCGCCAACTACGACGAGCATCTGGCGCAGCTTGCCGGCTGCGACCTGATCATCGAGGCGATCGCCGAGCGCATGGACTGGAAGAACGAGCTGTACGGCAAGATCGCGCCGCACATCTCGCCCGATGCCATCGTCGCCTCCAATACGTCCGGGCTGTCGATCGATGCGTTGTCGCAGGCGCTGCCGGCCGACGTTCGGCCGCGCTTCTGCGGCATCCATTTCTTCAACCCGCCGCGCTACATGCGCCTCGTCGAGATCATCGCGACGCGCACGACCGACGCGGGCACGCTCGATTCGCTCGAGACCTGGCTGACTTCGCGCCTCGGCAAGGGCGTGATCCGTGCGCTCGATACGCCCAACTTCGTCGCCAACCGCATCGGCGTGTTCTCGATCCTGGCAGTGATGCATCACACGCAACGCTTCGAGCTCGGCTTCGATGTGGTCGACGCCCTGACCGGACCGAAGATCGGCCGCCCGAAGAGCGCCACCTACCGCACGGCCGATGTCGTCGGCCTGGATACCCTGACCCACGTCGTACGCACCATGCACGACACGCTGCCCGACGATCCGTGGCATCGCCACTTCAAGGCGCCGGCTTGGCTGGAGCAGTTGATCGGGAAGGGGGCCTTGGGCCAGAAGACCAAGGGCGGCATCTTCCGCAAGGTCGGCAAGGACATCCACGTGCTCGACGTCGGTCTGCAGGATTACCGTCCCTCGACGGGCGAGCTGAGCGCCGACGTGGCGGCCATTCTGAAGGACAAGAACCCGGCGAGCCGCTTCGCCGCGCTGCGCGCTTCGAAGGACCCGCAGGCGAAGTTCCTGTGGGCGATTTTCCGCGACGTCTTCCACTATGCCGCCGTGCAGCTCGAATCCGTGGCCGACAACGCCCGCGATCTCGATCTCGCGATGCGCTGGGGCTTCGGTTGGGAGCGGGGACCGTTCGAAATATGGCAATCGGCGGGCTGGGCCGACATCGCGCAAGCTATTGCCGCCGACATCGCCGCCGGCCATACGATGAGCGACGCGCCGCTGCCGGCTTGGGTGCTGGACGGGCGTGACGGCGTGCATACGCCGCAGGGCTCGTGGTCGCCGCGCCGCAAGGCTGACGTGCCGCGTTCGGAGCTCCCGGTCTATCGGCGTCAGCTCTTCCCGGATGCCGTTCTCGGCGACGGTTCGCTCGCGCCGGAGCAGTCCGGCGAGACGCTGTTCGAGAACGACGGCGTCCGCCTGTGGCGCCTGCCGGCGGTCGATGCGGGCATCGGCATCCTCTCCTTCAAGTCGAAGATGCACGCCATCGGCTCCGAAGTGGTGGAAGGCGTCGTCGCGGCCGTGCGCCAAGCCGAGCAGAACCTGGCGGGCGTGGTCATTTGGCACCAGCCGCCGTTCGCCGTCGGCGCCAATCTGGCCCAGGTAGCCGAGGCGTGTGCGGCCAGCGATTTTGCCAAGCTCGACGGCTATGTCACTGCCTTCCAACAGGCCGGCCAAGCACTGAAGTACGCGCAGGTGCCGGTGGTGGCGGCGGTCCAGGGTATGGCGCTGGGCGGCGGCTGTGAGTTCGCGATGCAAGCATCGCGTCGCGTGCTGGCGCTGGAAAGCTACATGGGCTTGGTCGAAGCCGGGGTCGGCCTGATTCCGGCCGGCGGCGGCTGCAAGGAATTCGCCCTGCAGGCGGCGGAGTGGGCGGCGCGTACCGCGACGCCGGCCGACCTGATGGCCTTCCTGCAACCGGTGTTCATGAACGTCGCCACGGCCAAGGTCTCGAAGAGCGCCGCGGAAGCGGTCGACTACGGTTTCGCCCGGGCGACCGACACGGTGCTGTTCCACCCCAACGAACTGCTTTCCGTCGCGATCCGCGAAGCCCGTGCGCTGGCCGAATCCGGCTACGCACCCCGCGCCACGGCACGTGCGGTGCCGGTCGCCGGCCGAGCCGGCATCGCGACGCTGGAGATGACGCTGGTGAACATGCGCGATGGCGGGATGGTTTCCGCCTACGACTACCAGGTCGCCCGCGCCGCCGCGGTCGCCCTGTGCGGCGGCGAGGTCGATGCCGGCAGCCTGGTCGACGAGGCCTGGCTGCTCGCGGTCGAGCGCCGCCTGTTCGTTGATCTGCTGAAGAACCCCCAAACCCAGGCCCGGATCCAGCACATGCTCGAAACCGGCACGCCGCTCCGCAATTGATCGGCCGACGAGGAATACCCAAATGAGCAAACAGATTCAGGAAGCGTACATCGTCGCCGCGACCCGCCTGCCGGTCGCGAAGCGCAATGGCATGTTCAGGAACGCCCGGCCCGACGACATGTTGGCCCACGCCATCCGCTCGGTGGTCGCACAGGCGCCGGGCATCGATCCGGCCCGCATCGGCGACGTCATCGTCGGCTGCGCGATCCCCGAAGCCGAGCAGGGCATGAACATCGCCCGCATCGGCGCGCTGCTCGCCGGCCTGCCGAACACCGTCCCGGGCATCACGATCAACCGCTTCTGCTCCTCCGGCCTGCAGGCCGTGTCGGATGCCGCCAACCAGATTCGTCTCGGCCTCGCCGACGTGATGATCGCCGCCGGTACGGAGTCGATGACCGCGATGTCCAACATCATGGGCAACAAGGTGACGCCCAACCCGGCCTTTTTCTCCGACGAAAACATCGGCATCGCCTACGGGATGGGCCTGACCGCGGAGAAGGTTGCGCAGCAGTGGGGCATCAGCCGCGAGGCGCAGGACACCTTTGCCGACGCGTCCCACCGCAAGGCTTGCGCTGCGATCGCGGCCGGCCATTTCAAGGCCGAGACCTCGCCTTTTACGGTGCGCGACTACAAGCCCGATCTCGCGACCGGCGAAGTCCGCCAGCGCGACCGCACGCCGACTGACGACGAAGGCGCGCGCGCGGACATATCCGTCGAGAAGCTCGCCAAGCTGCGCCCGGTCTTCCACGCCGAGGGCTCGGTCACCGCGGGTAACGCCTCGCAGATGTCCGATGGCGCCGGCGCCGTGATGCTGGTGTCGGAGAAGGTCCTGAAGGAACACAACCTGACCCCGCTCGCCCGCTTCGCCGGCTTTGCCGTCGGCGGCGTGGCGCCGGAGATCATGGGTGTCGGCCCGATCGTGGCGATCCCGAAGGTGCTGCAGCAAGCCGGCATCCGCAAGGAAGACCTCGACTGGATCGAACTGAACGAAGCCTTCGCCGCCCAGGCGCTCGCGGTGATGAAGGAACTCGACCTCGATCCGTCGAAGATCAACCCGCTGGGTGGCGCGATCGCGCTCGGTCATCCGCTCGGGGCCACCGGCGCCATCCGCACGGCGACGCTGCTGCACGGCATGCGCCGCACCGGCGGCAAGTACGGGATGGTCAGCATGTGCATCGGTACCGGCATGGGTGCCGCCGGCATCTTCGAAAGCATCTGAACAGAAAAATACAGAGAGAGAACATTACTATGAGCGATTACATCGCCCCGGTTAAGGACATGCGCTTCGTGATGGACGAGATCGTCGGTCTCGACGCCATCGCAGCGTTGCCCGGTTTTGAGGAAGCCACGCCCGACATGGCTGACGCGATCCTCGACGAGGCCGCCAAGTTCGCCAGCGGCGTGCTGGCGCCGCTCAACCATAGCGGCGACGTTCAGGGCTGCAAGCTCGGGCCGGAAGGCGTCGTCACGGCAGACGGGTGGAAGGAGGCCTACAAAGCCTTCTGCGAGGCCGGCTGGAACGGCCTGGCCTCGCCGGCGGAGTACGGTGGGCAGGGGCTGCCGGAGACCTTCGGCATCGCGGTCAAGGAAATGGCGGCGTCCGCGAACCTCTCGTTCTCGCTCGGCCCGATGCTGACCGGCGGCGCCGTCGCCGCGCTGCTGACCTGCGCCAGCGACGAGCTGAAGGCCATCTACCTGGAGAAGATGATCTCCGGCGAGTGGACCGGCACGATGAACCTGACCGAACCGAACGCCGGTTCCGACCTGGCTCTGATCCGCAGCCGTGCCGAGCCGCAGGCCGACGGCAGCTACCGCGTCTTCGGCCAGAAGATCTTCATCACGTATGGCGACCACGACATGACGGACAACATCGTCCATCTCGTCCTCGCCCGCCTGCCGGACGCGCCGGCCGGTGTGAAGGGCATCTCGCTCTTCCTGGTGCCGAAGTTCCTGGTCAATGCGGATGGCTCGCTCGGCGAGCGCAACGACGCCTACTGCGTGTCGATCGAGCACAAGCTCGGCATCCACGCCAGCCCGACCTGCGTCATGGCCTTTGGAGACCAGGGTGGTGCCGTCGGCTATCTGTTGGGTGAGGCGAACCGCGGCCTCGAGTACATGTTCATCATGATGAACGAGGCCCGCATGGGCGTCGGCCTGCAGGGAGTTGCCGTCGGCGAGCGCGCCTACCAGCAGGCCCTTGGCTATGCCCGTGAACGCAAACAGGGCCGCGACGCCGTGACCGGCGAAGCGCTGGTAACGATCGACAAGCATCCGGACGTGCGCCGCATGCTGATGCTGATGAAGTCGCGTATCGAAGCCTGCCGTGCCGTCACCTACTTCACGGCCGGCCTGCTCGACCGCGCCCACGCCGGTACCGATCCCGAGCAGAGGAAGTGCGACCTCTTCCTGGCCGAACTGCTGATTCCCGTGGTCAAGGGCGGCGGTACCGAGATGGCGGTCGAGGTGAGCTCGCTGGGCATCCAGGTGCACGGCGGCATGGGTTTCATCGAGGAGACCGGCGCCGCGCAGCACTGGCGCGACTCCCGCATCACGACGATCTACGAAGGCACGACCGGCATTCAGGCCAACGACCTGATCTTCCGCAAGCTGATGCGCGACCAGGGCGCGACCGCCAAGGTTGTCTTCGGCGAGGTGCGTGGCACGGCCAAGGATCTGCTGGCTTCCCCCCGGCCGGAACTGCGCGCCATCGGCCGGCATCTGCTGGCCGCGACGCAAGCTTGGTCCGACAGCACCGAGTGGGTACTGGGTAATGCCAGGGCAAATACGTCTGCCGTGCTGACTGCGGCGGTTCCCTACCTCAACCTCGCCGTCATCGTCTGCGGCGGCTGGATGATGGGCAGGGCGGCGCTGGCGGCTGCGGCGCGACTCGACAAGGAAGAGGGCGACCAGCGCTTCTACCGCAACAAGATCGCCACTGCCGGCTTCTACGCCGACCAGCTGCTGACCCAGGCCGATGCCTGGAGCAAGGTAGTGATCGCCGGCGACGCCGCGATCCAGGGCATCGGCGACGAGCTGTTCGAGTAAGCCCTAGCGGGCGCCGCGATTCGGCTTTCAAGAAAAAGGGCGGCCTTTGAGCCGCCCTTTTCGATGATGAGCCTGCCGAAAGTCAGCAGTTGCCCTTCTTGGCCTGCCCCGGCGGGCAGAAGCCGCCGCCCTGATGCGGAACGCCGTTGCCGCGGCCGGTGTAATACTTTTCCCCACGGGGACCGTTGTGACGGCGCCAGTAATCGGGGTCGCGCCACTCGCCGCCGTCCCAGTAGTAGCCGCGATCGTTGCGCGCGCCGAACGTGATCGAGACGCCCGGCGCGTCGATGCGAACGGAGGGGAGGTTGATGTTGAGATCGACAGCCCCCGCAAACAGCGGAAGCGCTGTGAGGGTGGCGGCGAGCAGGATTTTCTTCATCGGAAAGCTCTCTATCGAAATTTGGCCTACACCCTGAAGCATATTCGATCGACGACCGGTCGTCGCCTCTCCTGCGGCCGATGCGACGAAATGTTGCGTGGCTGTCACGGTACGAGGCACCGCGCAAGTCCCGCGGGTGAACTCCGGGATCGTCAACGAGCAAAATTTTCCATCCGCGCACCCGGACCGGCAGGCGCGGCCCGGGAACGGCGATTGCATGCGTGATGGGCCCTGGGCCGCGGCGGCATCGTGCGGCCGGAGATCGGGAGAAATGAAATGACGCTCGGAACAATCCTGTTGATCATTCTGGTCATCGCGCTGGTCGGCGCGATTCCCACCTGGCCCTATAGTCGGGGCTGGGGGTACGCTCCTAGCGGAGGCTTGGGTCTGGTGGTCCTGATCCTGCTCGTTCTGCTGCTGATGGGCAGATTGTAGCGATGGAAAAACCCAACCTCATCATGCTGCCCGGCCTGCTCAACGACGCGAACGTGTTCGCGCACCAGGCCGGCGGCCTGGCGAACCTCGTGGCAGTGACAGTCGGCGACCTGACGGGTTCGGACTCGGTCCCCGCGCTCGCCGCCGACGTCCTGGCCCAAGCGCCGGCGGGGCCGTTCATGCTGCTCGGGATGTCGATGGGTGGCTACGTCGCGTTCGAGATCATGCGCCAGGCCGGGGAACGGGTGCACGCCCTGGTGCTCTTGAGCACCACCGCGCGCCCCGACACCCGCGAAGCTACCGCGGGGCGCGAGGAGCTGATCAAGCTCTCCGAAACCGACTTCCCCGCGGTCATCGAGAAGCTGCTGGCGCGGATGGCGCATCCGGACCACGCCAACATACCCGAGGTGGGCGGCACGTTCCAGTCGATGGCAACCGAACTGGGGCGGGAAGTCTTCGTGTGCCAGGAACGCGCGATCATCGGCCGCCCCGACAGCCGCGCCAGCCTCGCTGCCATCCGGTGCCCGACGCTGGTCATCTGCGGCGAACAGGATCAGCTCGCCCCGCCCGAGGTGCACGAGGAGATCGTGGCGGGCATCCCCGGGGCGCAGCTCGTGCGGATCGAGGAGTGCGGCCACCTCTCCCCGCTGGAGCAGCCGGAAAAGGTGACCACGCTCGTGCATGACTGGCTGTACGAACTGCTCGGTTCGCCGCAAGTGAGTCCGAACTGAGGAGCCTTCGGTGTCAATGGCGAACGCCTTTGGCGGATGCTCTCGAGCGCGCGGCCTCTCACATCGTGACTTCTAACGGGCTGTGGTTCCTCTGAACCGCAGCCCGTCGATGAAGGCCCGCAGCAGGGCCGGCATCGCCATTCCGCGGCGGGTCACCACCGTAAACGGCCATCTCGTCTCGAGGCTTTGCGGCCGCAATCGGCGCATGCGGCCCGAATCGACCCAGCGCTGCGCGTAGTGCAGCGGCAGGAAACCGATGTAGGCCCCCGACAGGATCAGTATCGCCTGCGCCTCGACGTTATCGACGGTCGCCGACGCCGCGCGTGCCTTGAGCAGGCGCAGATCCCTTTCCTGCAGGAAGGCGCGAGCGACGACGCGACTGGTGGAGATCAATTCCTGCTGTGCGTCGCTCTCCTGCTGCGTTGCATGGAGCGGATGGTCCTTGCCGCAAAACAGGCCGTCTGCTTCGTCGTAAAGCAAGGAGTAATCGAGCCCGGCCACCTGCAAGGGGAAATGGCCGATGGCAACGTGCAGTCGGCCGTCGAGCACGCGCGCTTCCAGTTCTGCCGGACTGCCGATGTAGATGTCGATCTGCACGTCGTGGCCGAGCGCCACGAAGCGCTGCAATGCGGCCGGCAGCGGTGAAGCTTCGTCCGTGACCGTGTTGTCGATGAGGCCCAGTTGCAGGCGTCCGGAAATGCGTTGCGCCAGGATGCTCGTGTCCATGCAGAAGCTTTCCACGGCGAGCAATAGGCGCTGAGCCGCCTCGTAGGTCGCATGTCCGTGCTCGGTCAGCCGGAAACCTCCCCGCCCGCGTTCGCATAGCGTCAGTCCCAGGCGCCCTTCGAGCGTCGTCATCTGCTCGCTGATCGTGCTCTGGCTTACGTTCAGCGCCGCCTGTGCGGCGGAAAAGCCGCCGTGGCGGACCACCGCCACAAAAACCCTCACCAGCTTCAGATCGACATCGTGGAGCTGCTTCATCTCACTTCTCCGCGGATTGCATCGGAAGTTCCGATTTGAACATCTTGTCGCGACTATTTTTCCGAAACAAGCCCGGAAATATAGTCCGTCCACGCCTGACACCGGGCTGTTTCACGCACCGCCAGAGTGCGTATCTATACGGAGACAACGCATGGACAGCATCGTCGAAGCCTATCTGCGGCGCTATGAAGTTTCATCCGCGGCGCAGCGATTCCTCAGCAAGACCCAGAAGATGTACATCAACGGCGAGTGGATGGCCGCGAGCGACGGCGCCCTCGCCGACGTGATCGAGCCCTCGACGCAAGGCCGCATCACCCAGATTCCGCTCGCCACCGTGGCGGACCTGGATCGTGCCGTCGCCGCCGCCCGCGCAGCCTTCGATTCCGGCCCGTGGCGCACGATGAAGCCGCTGGCGCGCGAATCCCTGCTGCACAGGCTCGCCGACCTGATCGAGGCCAATGCGACGGAACTCGCGGAGATCGAGTCGGTGGACATGGGCAAGTCGGTCACGAGCGCACGCGACATCGACGTGCAGGGCACCATCGACACCTTCCGCTATTTCGCCGGCTGGGCCACCAAGCTGCATGGCCGTACCGTCGAGCCCGCGTCGTTGCCGGGCGACTACGTGGCCTTCACGCGCAAGGAACCGGTCGGCGTCGTCGGCGCGATCGTGCCCTGGAACTTCCCCTTGCAGACGATGGCGTGGAAGCTCGCTGCGGCGCTCGCTGTCGGCTGCACGGTCGTCGTGAAGCCGGCCGAAATCACGTCGCTCTCCACCTTGCGGTTTGCCGAGTTGGTCGAGGAGGCCGGGTTTCCGCCGGGCGTCGTCAATATCGTGACCGGCACCGGACGCGACATCGGTGCGGCCATGTCGACGCATCCCGGCATCGACAAGCTGAGCTTCACCGGCTCGACACCGGTCGGGCAGGAAGTCGGTCGTGCCGGCCTCGGAAGCCTCAAGCGCCTGACGCTCGAACTCGGCGGCAAGTCGCCGGTGCTGGTGCTCGACGATGCCGACCTGAAGGCGGCGGCGCGCGCGGTCGCGAACGGCGTGTTCTTCAATTCCGGCCAGGTGTGCGACGCGGGCACGCGCGTGTATGTGCAGCGCGACGTCCACGACGCCTTCCTGCACGAGCTCATCGAAGTCACGCGCACGCTGAAGATGGCGCCCGGCCTGGACCCCGAATGCTTCATCAGCCCGCTCGTTTCGATGCAGCAGAAGCGCAGTGTCGCGAGCTACATCGACGCCGGGATCACCGAGGGGGCAGAACTCGCCTACGGCGGACGCCCGCAGGATGGCTGCTACGTCGAGCCGACGATCTTCGCGCATACCCGCAGCGACATGCGCGTCGTGCGTGAGGAGATCTTCGGGCCGGTGCTCGTGACGGCGCCCTTCGATGACCTCGATGCGGCAGTCGCCGAAGCCAACGATTCGCCCTATGGGTTGGCCGCTGCGATCTATTCGAACGATCTCGGCCGCGTCCATCGCCTGATCCCGCGTCTGAAGGCCGGCTCGGTGTACGTCAATGCGCATAGCACGATCGACCCGGCGATGCCTTTCGGAGGCTTCAAGCAGTCGGGCTTCGGGCGTGATCTGGGACCCGAGCAACTCGATTTTCTGACCGAAACGAAGGCGGTGTGGATCACCTTGCCTTGAGATCTGACGATGCACTGACAAACAGATGAAAACGAAACTATAAGAAGGTTAGAGGAGACATCAAATGAAACCAGATCCGCAAAGGACGGTGACTCAGGACCCGGGCAAGCTGGAGATCGAAGGCCGTTCGATCGACTTTGTCCCGGACCACGAGAGAACGGACAAGCTGTCCGCACAGGGGCCGTTCTGGTTCGTCGGCAACTTCACGTTCTTCACGATGACGATCGGCTTTGTCGGGCCGAGCGTGGGTCTCAATTCCCTATGGACCACGATCGCCGGCACGCTGGGCATCATGTTCGGCACGCTCTTCATGGCGTTTCATGGTTCGCAGGGGCCGCATCTCGGCCTGCCGCAGATGATCCAGTCGCGAGCCCAGTTCGGCTATCGCGGGGTGGTGCTGGTGCTCTTTGCGACGCTGTTCGTGTTCGCGGGCTTCAACATCGTGAACCTTGTGTTGATGATGCAGGGGCTCAACACCCTGTTCGAGTGGGGGCCGATGCAGGTGGCGCTTGCGGTGACGGTGCCGGCAACCTTCCTCGCCATCATGGGGCACGACTGGATGCACAAGACCTTCAAATGGTCCTTGTACCTGTCGCTGCCGCTGTACGGGCTGGTCACGGTTGCCGTCTTGATGGGCTGGATCCAGGATGCGCCGGCTGCCGCAGAAGCTGCGCCCGACCTGGGGTTCAACTGGACGGGTTTCGTCGCGCAATTCGCTGCGGGGGCCAGCTACAACATCGCCTATGCGCCCTACGTATCGGATTATTCCCGCTACCTGCCCAAGAACACGCCGAGCGGCAAGCTGATTGCGGCGGTCTTCCTGGGAGCGTCGATTTCCGGCGCATGGATGATCGCGGTGGGCGGCTGGCTGGCAGAGCATCTGCATGCGACCGATGTGCTGGTGGCACTCAACAGCGTCGGGGCGAACGTAGCTCCCCAGCTGGGCTCGGTGGTCGTCGCCATCACGATCCTCGCCTTCCTGCCGGTGATCGCGATGAACATCTACAGCGCCAAGCTCACGGCGATCACCGGCGTCGATTCCTTCAGGAAGATCACGCCGACCGTGAAGGTTCGCGTATTGGCGGCGCTCGCGGTGGTGTTCCTGCAGCTGGGGGTGGCGATGAGCATCTACACCTCCGGCTCCGGCCTGTCGGTGTTGAACATCTACCTCGTGGTGATGCTGTATTTCCTGGTGCCCTGGACCGCGGTCAACCTCACCGACTACTTCTTCGTGCGCAAGGGGCGTTATGCGATCCCGCACTTCTTCCTGCCCGACGACAACATCTACGGGCACTGGGGGAGCCGCGGTCTCATCGCCTATGTGATCGGCTTCGTCTCGATGATCCCGTTCTTCACGATCTTCAATGGTCCCGACGAGGTGTATGTCGGCCCGCTCGCGAGAATGATCGGCAGCGTCGACATGGCATGGCTGGTGGGTTTGATCGTTTCCGGCGTGGCGTACTACGTCGCTTGCCTGACGCTCGATCTCGAAAGGGAAGAGCGGGTGATCCGGCATATCGAGAAGACGTCGCCCTGGTTTACCACCGGTGACGGCTGGTAAGCAGCGCGCCTCACGACAATCTACTGGAAACGATCATGAATGAATTCGACTACGTCGTCGTCGGCGCGGGTTCGGCTGGCTGCGTTCTGGCCGCCCGGCTGACCGAGGATCCGAATGTGAGCGTGCTGGTGCTGGAATACGGCGGCAGCGACCGCAGCGTCATCATCCAGATGCCCAGCGCCTTCTCGCTGCCGATGAACACCCGCCGCTACAACTGGCACTACGAGACTGCGCCCGAAACGCATCTGCAGGGTCGCCGCCTGCACTGTCCGCGCGGCAAGGTGCTGGGCGGTTCCTCGTCGATCAACGGCCTGGTGTACATCCGCGGCCATGCCTGCGATTTCGATGAATGGGAATCCCTGGGGGCGGAAGGCTGGGGTTACCGCAACTGCCTGCCGTACTTCAAGCGCGCCGAGCACTTCAAGTTCGGCGGGGACGACTACCGCGGCAGTTCCGGGCCGCTGCATACCAACAACGGCAACAACATGGCGAACCCGCTGTATGGCGCCTGGGTGGAGGCCGGCGCGCAAGCCGGCTACATCAAGACCGAGGACTGCAACGGCTACATGCAGGAAGGCTTCGGCGCGATGCACATGACCGTCAAGGACGGCGTGCGCTGGTCGACGGCGAACGCCTACCTGCGTCCGGCGATGAACCGCCCCAACCTGAAGGTCGTGACGCATGCGATGACGCGCGAGATCCTGATGGAAGGCAAGCGCGCGGTTGGCGTGCGTTACGAGGTCGACGGCAGCGTGCAGACCGTGCGGGTTCGGCGCGAGGTCCTGGTCTCGGCCGGCCCGATCGGTTCGCCGCACCTGCTGCAACGCTCCGGCATCGGCCCCGGCGAGGTGCTGCAGCGGGCCGGCGTCGCGGTGCGTCATGAGTTGCCGGGCGTCGGCGCCAATCTGCAGGACCACAGCGAGATCTATATCCAGTGGGCGTGCAAGGAGCCCGTCACGCTCAACAGCAAGATGGGGCTCATGGGCAAGGCGGCCATCGGTGCGCGTTGGTTGATGTTCCGCGACGGACTGGGTGCCAGCAATCACTTCGAGGCGGGCGGCTTCATCCGCTCGGCGCCGGGGCTGCGCTGGCCGGACATCCAGTTCCACTTCCTGCCGGCGGCGATGCGCTACGACGGGCACAAGCCGATCAAGGGGCATGGTTTCATGGTGCTGACCGGGCCGAACAAGCCCAAGAGTCGCGGCTATGTCCATCTCACGTCAGCCGATCCGCACGTGCATCCGGAGATCCGCTTCAATTACCTGGAACACGAGGCCGACCGCGAAGGCTTCCGCCGTTGCGTGCGACTGACGCGCGAGATCGTCGGCCAGCCGGCGATGGATCGCTACCGCGGCGAGGAACTCGCGCCGGGGCCGGACGTGCGCACCGACGACGAGATCGATGCCTTCGTGCGCGAGAACATGGAGTCGACGATGCATCCCTGCGGCACCTGCCGCATGGGCGAGGACGAGATGGCGGTCGTCGATTCCCAATTGCGCGTGCGCGGCGTGGAGGGCCTGCGGGTGATCGACTCGTCGGTGTTCCCGACCGAGCCGAACGGCAACCTCAACGCGCCGACCATAATGGTCGCCGAGCGTGCCGCGGACATCGTGCGCGGCGGGCAGATGCTCGCGTCGGACGACGCGCCGGTGGGCTTCGTCGAAGACTGGGAGAGGAAGCAGCGCAGCCGAAGTCCGATGCGCCGCGTCGCGGTCTGATCCGCATCTCCTGACACCCCTTGCCGTACCCGCGGAGGTGGCCTGCGCGCCGCCTCCGGGGACCTCTACGCCCCGAATTCCGAGGAACTCACACATGAAGCTCCGCACCCTTGCCCGCGTATTGGGCTTTAGCGCCATGCTGGCTGCCGGCCAGGCGCATGCCGACCTGATCCTGAACGTTGCCGGCGTCAGCGAGTATCGCGCCCGCGGTCTGTCGCAATCCCGCTTCAATCCCGCGCTACAGGCCGGCGCGGACTATACGGACGGCGGCCTCTACCTGGGCGCCTTCGCGTCGACGACGCAATGGATCAAGGACATCCCCGGCGGCAATGCCGACTACGAACTCGACCTATATGGCGGCTATGCCGGGGAGCTCGTCGACGGCATCGGCTACGACGTCGGCTTTCTGCGCTACCTCTTTCCGGACAACAACCTGCATCCCACTGCCGATACCACCGAGCTTTACGCGGGCCTCACCTACAGCGTCGCGAAGCTGAAGTTCAGCCGTACGGTCAGCAAGAACTTCCTCGCGATTCCCGACAGCGGCAAGAGCTGGTACGCCGAGCTCAGCGCGACGCTCGATGTCGGCGACGGCTTCACGCTGGTGCCGCACGTCGGCTACCAGTACATCAGCGGACCGTTCTCCAGCGATGCGAGCTACGCGGACGTCGCGCTGACGCTTTCGAAGGACTTCAACGGCCTCGTGCCGAGCATCGCGCTGATGACGACCAACGCGCACCGCGATTTCTACAACCCGGGTGCCGGGATGACCGGCGACTCGCGCAACCTCGGCCGCGGCACGATCGTGCTCGGTCTGAAATACAACTTCTGACCCCCAGCTTCGACAGGAGACCGAACATGTCCAACAACGCATACGAATCCGGCCGTCTAAACCTTCCCTTCGTCGGCCACTGCACCTTCGCGAAGTCGCCGCCATGCCTCGATTGGGAAAGCCTCGATGCCGATGTCGCGGTGCTCGGCGCCCCGAACGACATGGGCACCCAATGGCGCTCGGGTGCCCGTTTCGGGCCGCGCGGCATCCGCGAGGCTTCGACGCTGTTCTCGTTCGGCCATTCGGGTGCGTACGACTTCGAGGACGACGTGATGTACCTGACGCAGGACGAGGTGCGCATCGTCGACGTCGGCGACGCGGACATCGTCCATACCGACATGGCGAGGAGCAACGCCAACATCGAGTTCGCGGTGCGCAAGCTCCTCGAGAAGGGCGCGATGCCGCTCGTGCTCGGCGGCGATCACTCGATCCATGCGCCAGTGATCAAGGCCTTCGAAGGCCGCGGGCCGATCCATATCCTGCACGTCGATGCCCATCTGGACTTTGTCGACGAGCGCCACGGCGTGCGCTACGGCCACGGCAACCCACTGCGCCGCGCCTCCGAGATGGACCACATCGTCGGCATGACGCAGATCGGCATCCGCAACGTCTCGTCGTCGAACCGTGCCGACTACATGGCCGCGCGCGAAGCCGGTTCGCAGATCCTGTCGGTGCGCGACGTGCGCCGGTTGGGCACGGAGGGCGTGCTCGCGAAGATTCCGCAGGGCGTGTCCTACTACATCACGATCGACATCGACGGCTTCGACCCGTCGATCGCGCCCGGCACCGGTACCCCGAGCCACGGCGGCTTCCTGTATTACGAAGTGCTCGAGATCATCCAGGCGCTCGCCAAACGCAGCCGGGGCAACATCGTCGGCATGGACCTCGTCGAGGTCGCTCCGGCCTACGATCCGACCGGCACGACCTCGATCCTCGCCGCGCAATTGCTGATGAACAGCATCGGCTTCATCTTTCACGCGCGTGGAGCGAAGGCTGGCCGAACACCCTTACCGTGACCTTGTAGGTTAGCGACGCTGGCGGGCGGCCGTGGAAAACGTGCCGTTCGCCGTCGTGTGCAGACAAGTTTCCTCCGACCCGCTCGCGTACTTTCGGGGGGCAACATGGAGGAGAGCCTCGATCGTATTGCTCAACGGTTCGCGTTCCGTCGTACTACCATAGACGCAGGGGCGCCGGCCCGTGTCCGGCGCCGCTCGTATCGCTCCCCGTGATCCGGAACTGCTTGCTGCGACTCGACGATGGCCAAAATTCTTCCTGACGAAAGCTCCCGGCATTGGTCCGGGCGAGGCGGCGACGCACCGATCCGCTTCGGGTTTCTACTCGTGCCCGATTTCACGCTGATCGGCTTCGGCGGGGCGGTCGATCCGCTACGGCTGGCGAATATGGTCGCGCGGCGCACGCTGTACCAGTTCGTCACCTTGACGATGGATGGACAGCCGGTGCGCTCCAGCGCGGGCATCTGCGTGCAGCCGGACATGGCCGCGAGCGCTGCGACGGATCTCGACGGCGTTTTCGTGGTGGGCCCGAATCCGATTCCGACCACGGGCAACGAGCCGATCATCCAGTGGCTGCGCAATCTGGCGGCGAAAGGCGTGCCGCTCGGCGGCGTCGATACGGGAAGCTACTTCCTTGCCTGCGCCGGTCTGCTCGACGGCTATCGCAGCACGATCCACTGGGAAGACATGGACGCGCTGCTCGACCGTTTTCCGCGCCTCGTGGTGTCGAACAAGCTCTACGAGGTCGACCGCAATCGCTGCTCCTGCAGCGGCGGCATCGCGCCGGTCGAGATGATGATCCACCTGATCGGGCTCGGGGGCGGCGGGCGCAAGACCTCGTCGGCGGTCGCGGAGCTCCTGATCTATGAACTGCGCGGCCCCGACGAACGACAGAAGACCTCGCTGCGCGACGTTTCGGCAGCTTCGCACCCGAAGCTCGTCGAGGCGATCAAGCTGATGGAGTGCAACATCGAAGAGCCGCTGTCGATGGAGGAGCTCGCCGAGCACATGCAGTTCTCGGGGCGCCAACTCGAAAGGCTCTTCCGCGACACGCTCAACTGCACGCCGCGCCAGTATTACCTGCAGATTCGCCTCGAACGCGCGCGCCAGCTGCTGACCCGCACCAATCGGCCGATCGCGGACATCGTGATGGCCTGCGGCTTCGTCTCGTTCGCGCACTTCTCGCACCGCTATCACGCCGGTTTCGGGATCTCACCGAGCGCGGAGCGGCGGCGTCAGACATCCGAGGACAAGTCGGCCGTGAAGCCGATCTGACTTGTCGAAACGCGACATCGGTTTCACGAAAAAATCTGTCGTTTTCCGAAATGTGGGCGCCTCTCCGGCCCCATAGGATGCGCTTGCAGGCAGGTGAAGCCATCGGACGAATGGCGCCTGTCCGTACCGAGTGCAGTGCAACGGCAGGAGACACCGATGGAAGCTGCAAACCGGCGGAGCGCCCTGGGCGCGTCCGCAGACGATGCGCCGTACGTGCGTTTCAAGAACGTCCAGAAGACGTACGATGGCGAAAACCTGGTCGTCAAGAACCTGAACCTCGACATCGCGAAGGGCGAATTCCTGACGATGCTCGGGCCCTCGGGTTCGGGCAAGACGACTTCCCTGATGATGCTGGCGGGCTTCGAGACCGCGACCCACGGCGAGATCTACCTCGACGGGCGCCCGATCAACTCCCTCGCTCCAGAGAAGCGCAACATCGGCATGGTGTTCCAGAACTATGCCCTGTTCCCGCACATGACGGTCGCCGAGAACCTCGCCTTTCCCTTGAAGGTGAGGAAGACGCCGGCCAGCGAGATCGATGCCAAGGTCAAGCGCGCCCTCGAGATGGTCGGGCTGGGCGGCTTCGCGTCGCGGCGTCCGGGACAGATGTCAGGCGGCCAGGCGCAGCGTGTGGCGGTCGCACGGGCGCTGGTGTTCGAGCCCAAGCTGGTGCTGATGGATGAGCCGCTGTCGGCGCTCGACAAGCAATTGCGCGAGCAGATGCAGTACGAGGTCAAGGCGATCCACGACCGCCTCGGTGTGACCATCGTCTATGTCACGCACGACCAGTCCGAGGCGCTGACGATGTCCGACCGCATCGCAGTGTTTAATGAGGGCGTGATCCAGCAGCTCGACACGCCCGAGCGCCTGTACGAAGCCCCGGCCAATTCCTTTGTCGCCCGCTTCATCGGCGAGAACAACCGCATATCCGGCGACGTGCTGCGGCTCGACGGCGACGAGTGCGTGGTCGAGATGCAGGGCTGCGGCTCCGTGCGTGCGGCGCGCGTGGCGCCGCTGCAGACCGGTGCGCCGACAATGCTGTCGTTGCGACCGGAGCGCGTGCAGATCGACCCGCCCGACGGCTCGGTGCCCAACGCCTTCGATGCCACGGTGCGCGACCTCGTCTATCTCGGCGACCACCTGCGCGTCGGGCTCGATCTCGGCGGTCGCCACACGCTGATAGCCAAGATGCCCAACAGCTCCCGCCACGGGCGGCTCGCACCGGGCCACCGCGTACGTGTCGGCTGGCACGCGGCGGACTGCCGGGCGCTCGATTCGTCCCACGCCTGACGGCTTTCCGAACCCGAAAAACCCGAGGTTTCATCAACAGGAGGATCCGCGCGACGCAGCCATCGAAGGCGCGTCCGCCGATGACTCGCGCGAGCAGGGCGGGCGCAGCCGGTAACACCATAACAAGGGGTAGGAGACATCCATGAAAACGAAGATGATCAAATGCATGACCCAGCACGGCGGCCTGCCGCTGAAGACCTTCGCGGCGGCGCTGGCTGTGGCGCTGATTTCCGGCGCCGCAGCGGCGGAATCGGCGATCACCGTGACCTCGTTCGGCGGCACTTACGGTAAGAGCCAGATCGAGGCGATGCACAAGCCCTTTGTGGCCGCGAGCGGCGTGAATGTGCTGTCGGAGGACTATAACGGCGGGCTCGCGGAGATCCGCGCGCAGGTGCGCACCGGCAACGTGAAGTGGGATGTCGTCGACGTCGAGACCGCCGAGGCGATCCGTGGCTGCGACGAGGGGCTGTTCGAGCGCGTCGACCCGGCTGCGCTGCCGAAGGGCGCCGACGGAAAGGCGGCGACTGAGGACTTCTTCAGCGGCGCCATCATGGACTGCGCGGTGCGCAACATCAGCTGGTCGAACATCGTTGCCTTCGACTCCAAACGCTTCAAGGGCGAGGTACCAACGACGCTTGCGGACTTCTTCGACCTGAAAAAATTTCCCGGCAAGCGCGGCCTGAAGAAGGAGCCGAACGTGAACCTGGAATGGGCGCTGATGGCCGACGGCGTCGCGCCTGAGCAGGTGTACGCGGTGCTCGGCACGCAGGAAGGCTTGCAGCGCGCCTTCCGCAAGCTCGATTCGATCAAGGGCAGCATCGTGTGGTGGCAGGCGGGTGCGCAGGCGCCGCAACTCCTCGCGGATGGCGAAGTGGTGATGACCTCGGCCTACCACGGCCGCATCTTCAACGCCGTCCGCAATGAGAAGCAGAGCTTCGTGCCGGTGTGGGACGGCCAGATCCAGGTCTCGGACCAGTTCGCGATCGTGAAAGGCTCGAAGAACCTCGCGGCGGCGAAGGAGTTCCTGAAGTTCGCGACCGGCACGAAGCCGCTCGCCGAGCAGGCGAAGTACGTCGCCTATGCGCCGGGACGGCGTTCGTCGCTGCCGCTCGTCGATGGCTCGGTGCGCTCGTGGCTGCCCAATGCCGGCCATTCCGGCCGTGTGCTCGTGAGCAACGCGGAATGGTGGGCGGACCACGCCGACGAGATCAACCAGAAGTTCGCCGCCTGGCTCGCGAAGTAAGTCCGCGTTCCCTCCGGCGGCCGGCCGTGCCCCCTGCGGCGCCGGCCGGCCGCCGCCACCCCGCACAGAGTCCGAGCCATGACTGCCACCCTTCTCGAAGCCGAACCGATCAGCGCCGCCGGGCGCCGATCGCTCAAATCGCGGCTGCGCCGTGCCGAGCGGATGGGGCGCGTGCGCGCCTATGCCGCCGTCGCGCCGCTGCTCGCGTTCATCCTCCTCGCCTTCGTCGTTCCGATCGGACTGATGCTGGTGAACAGTGTCCAGAACCCCGTCATCGCGACGCAGTTCCCGCACACCCTGGAGGCGCTCGCGACGTGGAATGCCGACGAGCCTTCGCCGCCTGAGGCGGTGTTCGCCGCCTTTGCCGCAGAAATCCAGGACAGCCGTCGCACCGGCGAACTCAGCAAGGTCGCCACGCGCCTCAACTATGAGAGCGGCGGCATGCGCAGCCTGCTGATGGGCACGGCCCGCCGCATCAAGGGTGGCGACACCGGCCCGTGGAAGGAGCGCCTGCTCGCGCTCGATCCCGCGTGGGGCCAGCGCGAGACCTGGAGCGTGTTCCGCCAGGCCGGGGAGCCGTTCACCGCCGGCTACTACCTCGCCGCGCTCGACCTGCGCCGCAATGCCGACGACGAGATCGTCGCCCAACCCGAGGACCAGCGTCTCTATGTCGATGCGATGCTGCGCACCTTGTGGGTGGGCGCGCTGGTGACGCTCTTCACGCTGCTCACGGGCTACCCCGTCGCCTACCTGCTGGCGACGCTCCCGCCGAAGACCGGCAACCTGCTGATGATCTGCGTGCTGCTGCCGTTCTGGACCTCGCTCCTCGTGCGCACGACCGCGTGGATCGTGATCCTGCAGCGTGAAGGGCTCTTCAATGACCTGCTGCTCGCGCTGGGCCTGATCGATGAGCGCGTGCAGCTGATCTTCAACCGCGTCGGCGTGGTCACCGCGATGACCCACATCCTGCTGCCCTTCATGATCCTGCCGATCTACAGCGTCATGAAGCAGGTGCCGCCGAGTCTCGTGCGCGCGGCGCGCTCGCTTGGCGCCGGCCCGGTCACCGCCTTCTTCAAGATCTATGTGCCGCAGACGATGCCGGGCGTCAGCGCGGGAGCATTGCTCGTGTTCATCCTCTCGCTCGGCTACTACATCACGCCGGCGCTGGTCGGCGGACCCGCGGACCAGATGATCAGCTACTTCATCGCCGACCACATCGGGCGCTCGCTCAACTGGGGCCTCGCGTCCGCGCTCGGCGGCGTACTGCTCGCCGGCGTGCTCGCGCTGTATGCCGTGTATGACCGACTCGTCGGTGTCACCAACGTCAAGCTGGGGTGAAGCGATGACCCAATTCCCTCCCTATGTCGGGCTCGGCGGACGCGCGTGGTTCTATGGCTACCGCAGTTTCTGCGGCCTGGTGCTGCTGTTCTTGATGGCGCCCATCCTCGTGATCGTGCCGCTCGCGTTCAATTCGCAGCCCTATTTCACCTATCCGATCCCCGGCTTCAGCCTGCGCTGGTTCGAGGCGATCTGGCAGGACACGATCTGGCTGCAGGCGATCCGCAACAGCATCGTCGTCGCCGTCGCATCGACTGCGATCTCGACCTCGCTGGGCACGCTCGCGGCGATCGGGCTGATGCGCAAGGACCTGCCGGGCAAGGGTCTGATCACGGCGATCCTCGTGTCGCCGATGATCGTGCCGATCATCATCACAGCCGTGGGCTCGTACTTCTTCTATTCGAGCGTCGGTATCGCCAACAGCCTCACCGCGATCATCCTGTCGCACGCGGCGCTCGGCACGCCCTTCGTCGTGATCACGGTGACCGCGACGATGGTCGGTTTCGACCAGTCGCTGACGCGGGCCGCACGCAACCTCGGCGCGTCCCCGCTGTATGCCTTCCGCACGGTCACGGTCCCGCTCGTGTGGCCGGGCATCCTCTCGGGGGCGCTGTTCGCGTTCGCGACCTCCTTCGACGAGGTCGTCACGGTGCTCTTCCTCGGCGGCGTCGAGCAGCGCACCGTGCCGCGCCAGATGTGGTCCGGCGTGCGCGAGCAGCTGAGCCCGACGATCCTCGCGGTCGCGACCGTGCTGATCGTGATCTCGGTCGCGATGCTGCTGACGCTCGAATTCCTGCGCCGGCGCAATGCACGCATGCGGGGCCTCGCCGACTGAAGCCGTCCGCTGCGCCCAACGATCTCCCTCTCGGCCAGCTTGGCCGCGCACCCCTCCGGCACCCTCGCCGGAGGGTTTTTTTTTGCCGATCCGCAGGGCAATCGTGGCCCCACGAAGAAAGTCGTTTTCACGAAATTGGCTGTCGGGGGGCAGAAATCGGGGGATGGTCGGCTTATCTACCATGGGTTCCAGGTTGTCGCCGCAAGCCCCTTGCGAGACGGCAACTGTGAAGACCAGAACCCACCGACATCAAGGAGCGAAGACATGACGAATCTCGTCACCGGCATCCAGTCCATCAGCGAGATGAAGGATCTGCTGCGCATCGAGAACGGCGAGAAGGTGAAGCACACCTTCTCCGAGCAGGAATACCGCAACCGCCAAGCGAAGCTGCGCCACTACATGGCGGCCAACGACATCGACGCCGTGCTCTTCACGTCGATGCACAACATCAACTACTACAGCGACTTCCTGTATTGCTCCTTCGGCCGCCCCTACGGCCTCGTCGTGACGCAGGAAAAGGTCGTGTCGATCAGCGCCAATATCGACGGTGGCCAGCCGTGGCGCCGCACCGTCGGCGACTACAACATCGTCTACACCGACTGGCGCCGCGACAACTACTTCCGCGCGATTCAGCAGGAGATCGCCAACAAGGGCCGCGTCGGCGTCGAATACGACCACATCCCCGTCGAGCGCCTCGAAAAACTCAAGGCCGCGCTGCCGGCCGTCGCACTGACCGACATCGGCGCGCCGACGATGCGCCTGCGGATGATCAAGTCCGACGAGGAGATCGCGCTGATCAAGCACGGCGCCCAGGTCTGCGACGTCGGTGGCGCGGCGCTCGCAGCGGCGGTGCATGAGGGGGCGCCCGAGCACGAAGTGGCGCTCGCTTCGACGCAGGCGATGATCCGCGAGATCGCGAAGCGCTTCCCGGATTCGGAGCTGATGGACACCTGGACGTGGTTCCAGTCCGGCATCAACACCGACGGCGCGCACAACCCGGTCACGACCCGCCGCGTGCAGAAGGGCGACATCCTGTCGCTGAACTGCTTCTCGATGATCTCGGGCTACTACACCGCGCTCGAGCGCACGATGTTCTTCGACCACTGCGACGACGCTTCGCTCAAGCTGTGGGAGGTCAACGTCAAGGTGCACGAAGCCGGCCTCAAGCTCGTGAAGCCGGGCGTGCGCTGCTGCGACATCGCGGCCCAACTCAACGAGATCTTCGCCGAGCACGGCCTGCTGCAGTACCGCACCTTCGGTTATGGCCACTCCTTCGGCGTGCTGTCGCACTACTACGGCCGCGAAGCCGGGCTCGAATTCCGCGAGGACATCGAGACGGTGCTCGAGCCGAACATGGTCGTATCGATCGAGCCGATGATCATGCTGCCCGAAGGCATGCCGGGCGCGGGCGGTTATCGCGAGCACGACATCCTGGTCGTAACCGAGGACGGCGCCGACAACATCACCGGCTTCAAGTACGGGCCGGAGCACAACATCATCAAGCGCTGACCCGCGCTTCGCCGCGCGGTCGAGAGCCGCGCGGCAAACCCCTTCACGGGGCATCAAAACGATAAAGGAGACAGTTCATGCGCAAACCACTTCATCCAGCCGAACCCTAGCGTCGCCGCCCGCCGCGGCCGAACGCATGCCCGTGAGAGGGCAGGCCGGCGTTCGCCCCTGCGGAGCGTTTTTGGATGAACCCGTTTCGGGATGAATGCAGTTCGATCGACGAGCAGCGAGATGCGGCGCGCCGGTCACAAAGGAGGATGCACCATGAGCACCCAAGAGGCCGCGCTGCGCGCGGACGACTACTACAGCGCCCCGGACGAGCAGCGTGTGCTGCGGCGCGCAGCCGCCGGCAGCTTCATCGGCAATTTCGTCGAATGGTTCGACTATGCCGCCTACGGTTACCTCGCGACGATCATCGCATCGGTTTTCTTTCCGTCCGAGGACAAGACGACCGCGCTGATGTCGACCTTCGCGGTCTTCGCGATCTCGTTCTTCATCCGCCCCATCGGCGGCATCATCTGGGGACACATCGGCGACCGGGTCGGACGGCGCGAGGCGCTGTCGCTATCGATCCTGATCATGTCGGCGTCGACCGTCGCAATCGCCTTCCTGCCCGGCTACGACACCGTCGGCGTCTGGGCGCCGGTGCTGCTGCTCGCCGTGCGAATGGTGCAGGGCTTTTCCGCATCGGGCGAATATGCCGGCGCATCGGCCTTCATCGCCGAATATGCGCCGCCCAAGCACCGCGGCTTCTATACGAGCCTCGTGCCGGCGAGCACCGCCGCGGGCCTGCTGTTCGGCTCGCTGCTGGTCACCGGCATGCACTCGTGGCTCACGACCGAGCAGTTGCACGACTGGGGCTGGCGTCTGCCCTTCCTGCTCGCGGCCCCCTTCGGCCTGATTGGACGTTACATCCGGAACAACCTCGAAGACACGCCCGCATTCCGCAAGATGGAATCGAAGACCCAGCACGCGCACGAGGCCGCGCCGATCAGCCAGCTGCTCGGCCCTCATCGCCGCGCGGTGCTGGTCTCGCTCGGTGTCTCGTGTCTGAACGCGGTCGGCTTCTATGTGCTGCTGTCCTACATGCCGACCTACCTGAGCACCGAGCAGGGCCTGTCGGAGTCGAGCTCCTTCTTCGCTGCGACGATCTCGCTCGTGACCTACATCGGCTTCATCTTCGCGATGGGCTCGCTGTCGGACCGCATCGGCCGCAAGGCGATGCTCGTCGTTGCGTCGCTGTGCTTCATCGGCGCCAGCGTGCCGCTCTTCAAGCTGCTGCCCGGCGCCGAGTTCATGACGCTGGTCGCGGTGCAGATCGCCTTCGGTGCGCTGCTCGCGATGAACGACGGCACGCTCGCTTGCTTCCTCGCCGAGATGTTCCCGACGCGCATCCGCTACAGCGGCTTCGCCTTCAGCTTCAACCTCGCCAACACGATCTTCGGCGGCACGGCGCCCTTCATGTGCACGTGGCTGATCAAGCAGACCGGCAACGTCTTCGCCCCGGCGTGGTACCTCGTCGCCGCGGCGGTCGTCGCGCTGGTGGCGCTGATGTACGCGAAGGTGCGCGACGGCAAGGCCTTCGACAGCGTCGCCGGATGAGGGCAGGCGACGCGGGATATACCTGCGTCGCTTCGGGATAACCCGAGACCGGAGTTGCGGCAATCGCAACTGCCGGTTGACCTTGGCAGGAAACCGCCCCGTCCGACGCGCCGGGGCAGGTGGCCTCGCACATCTGTCCTGCCCTTCCACGTCCGTAATGCGGCGGCGTAATCGCCGCCGCGCGTCCGTCCACCCTCCGCGTCGCGACCGCTCTGTTGCAGTGCACATGCGCTGCCTCGCGCTCGTGTTCGTTTCAGCAAGCGGCCCCGCTTGCCGTTCCTGCCCCTCCCCACGCCGAAATCCCCCCACCCGCGACGCGCCCGTCATCTGTTCGGGTTAGGTCCGGGCGCCTTTGCTTGCCGCGGTGCGATAGGAACTATTGCGTCGAATGGCAATAGTCACCAGAAAACACTCAATAGACCAACAAGAATCGGGCGCCTAGTATCCGATTCGACCCGTCGTTCCTGATCGAATCGCAAGCAACAAGCAGAGGAGCTAGAAAAAGAGCAGCAGACTATCGCCGTTTGGCGAGAACAAAACGCAATAAGCAAGGAACAGAGGAGACTGGCATGGCAAGAATCGGAGTGGATGTCGGAGGTACCTTCACCGACCTGGTGCTCGAGATAGAAGGCGAGAACCGGGCCGCCAATCGCGTCTATGTTCATAAGGTCCCGAGCACACCCTGGGATCAGTCCGAGGGGGTGTTGCGCGGCATCCTGGAGATTTGCCGCATCGGCGACATCTATCCCAGCGACGTGCGGATGATCGTCCATGGCACGACGGTCGCGACCAATATCACCATCGAGCACAACGGTGCCGAAGTCGGGATGCTGACAACGCGGGGCTTCCGCGACATCCTGCATATCGGCCGCCACAAGCGTCCCGAGAACTTTTCGCTGCAGTTCGATGTGCCCTGGCAGTCGCGGCCGCTCGTGAAGCGCCGCAATCGCATCGCGATCAGCGAGCGCGTGATGCCGCCGCACGGCGAGGTCGTCCAGACGCTGGCCGAGGACGAGGTGCGGGAGGCGGCCGAACTCTTCAAGGCGCGCGGCATCCGCTCGGTGATCGTGTGCTTCCTCTATTCCTTCCTCAACGACGCGCACGAGCGCCGGGCAAAGGAGATCATCCAGGAGGTGCTGCCGGATGCCTACGTGTCGTGCTCGTCCGAAGTCGCGAACGTCATCCGCGAGTACGAGCGCTTCTCGACGACGGCGATGAACGCCTATGTCGGCCCGAAGACCTCGCATTATCTGAAGAACCTCGAACAGAAGCTCCTCGATGCGGGGATCAAGGCGCACCTGCGCATCATGCAGTCGAACGGGGGCGTGTCGACCGTCGAGAAGTGCTCGAAGGAGGCGGTGTCGATCCTGATGTCGGGGCTGGCTGGCGGCGTGATGGGCGGGCGTTGGGCCGGCGCGCTGTCGGACGAGAAGAACGTCATCACCGTCGATATCGGCGGCACGTCGGCGGACTTCAGCACGATTCCTGACGGCAAGGTGAAGATCATGAATCCGCGCGACACGTACGTCGGCGCGTATCCGATCCTCGCGCCGATGATCGACCTCGCGACGATGGGGGCGGGCGGGGGCTCGATCGCCTACATCGACGAGGGCGGCGCCTTCCGTGTCGGGCCGCGTTCGGCCGGCGCCGATCCGGGACCGGCATGTTACGGCAAGGGCGGCACGGAGCCGACGGTCACCGACGCACAAGTGGTGCTGGGGCGTCTCGATCCCGACCATTTCCTCGGAGGCGGTATCGAGATCGATGCCGAACTCGCACGCGAAGCGATCCGCACGAAGGTCGCACAGCCGCTCGGGCTCACGGTCGAGGAGGCCGCGCTCGGCATCATCCGCATCCTCAACTCCAACATGTCGCTGGCGATCCGCGCGAATTCGGTCGCCAAGGGCTACGATCCGCGCAAGTTTGCGCTCGCTCCCTTCGGCGGTGCAGGTCCGCTCAATGGCGTCGCGCTTGCCGAGGCCGTCAGCGCACGCGAGGTGATCGTGCCGCCCGCGCCGGGAATCACTGCGGCGATCGGACTGCTCGTCACTGACATGCAGTACGAATTCATGCGCTCGGTGCCGACGCTGCTCAAGGACGTGGGGCAGCCCGCGCTGGACAAGCTCAACCGCGTGATCGACGAGCTGACCGCGTTATGCCGCGAGCGTCTCGATGACGACGGCGTGCCGGCCGACAACCAGCATTTCGTGCGCGTCGCCGAATGCCGCTATCACGGACAGGGCTTCGAACTGCGCGCGGACATCCCCGATGGCCGGATTGACGGCGAGCGGCTCGCCGCCGTCAAGGCGAGTTTCCAGGCGCAGCACAAGCGGGACTACGGCTGGGCCTTCGACGACGTCGATGTCGAGATCGTGACGATCCGCATCATCGGTATCGCCCGTACCCGGCCGCTTGCTTGGCCGGAACTGGAGGATGCCGCGGGCAGCAGCCCCGACGGCGCCCTGATGTACGAGCGGCCGACGATCTTCGACGACAGGAAGACCTACGCGACGCCGCGCTATGACCGGAAGAAGCTCAAGGCCGGGCATGAACTTTCCGGCCCCGCGATCATCGTCCAGCACGACTCCACGACGCTGGTCCCGCCGGGCTATGTGGCCAAGGTTTCGGCCAAGGGCAACATCCACATCAATGCGCAGCGCGTCTAAGGAGAACCAGATGAACCCGTCGAACACCAAGGTCGACCCGATCACCCTGCAGGTCATCAGTGGCGCGCTGCACACCATCGCCGAGGAAATGGGCCACGTGCTCTACCGCATGTCCTTCTCGTCGATCATCCGCGAGTCTCAGGACATCGGCGCGGGCCTCTTCGACCTGCAGTTCAACACGCTGACCGAATCCGAAGGCTCGCCGCTGCACATCGGCTCGATCCCCGCCTACCTGCGCGGCATCAGCGCCTGCCTGCAGGGCGGCACGTGGAACGAGGGCGACGTCGTCATCCACAACCACCCCTATTACGGATCGAGCCACAGCCCCGACCTGTGCATCGTCGTGCCGGTGTTCTGGCGCGGCGAGCTCGTCGCCTTCGCGGCAAACACCGCGCACCACGTCGACATCGGCGCGGCGACGCCCGGCCTCATCATCGACATCCCGGACGTCTTCGCCGAGGGCATGCTCTTCGCGGGCATCAAGCTCTATGAGGGCGGCAAGCGCAATGAGGGCCTGTGGCAGTACATCGGCCACAACAGCCGCACCGCGAAGCAGACCAAGGACGACATCGACGCGCAGATCGCCTCGGCACTGCTCGGTGCCCAACGGATGCAGGAACTTCTCGATACCTACGGGAAGGAAACCGTCTTCGGCGCGGCGAACCAGCTGATGGACTACACGGAGTCGATGATGCGCAGCCGCATCGCCGAGATTCCCGATGGCGAATACTTTGCCGAAGGCTATCTCGACGACGACGGCGCGAACCGCGACAAGCGACTGCCGATCAAGGTCTGCGTGCGCGTCACCGGCGACAGCGTCGAGGTCGATCTCACCGGGTCGGCCGATCAGGTGCCGACGGGCTTCAACGTGCCCTTCGAAGGCTCGACCAAGCCTGCCTGCTACTGCGCCTTCCGCGCGATGCTCACCGACAGCGCGCTGATGGAGGTGAAGCTGCCGCCGAACGAGGGCTCCTTCCGCCCGATCAAGGTCACGGCGCCGAAAGGTTCGATCTTCAACCCGATCTACCCGGCCGCCGCCGAGGCGCGCTTCACACAGTGCAACCGGATGATCGACCTCATCATCAAGGCGCTCTCGCCAGTGATCCCGCAGCGGGTCACCGCCGGCAACTCCGCGACGCTGTCCTTCGCCGCGTACTCGGGCATCAAGCCGGACGGCGACTACTGGGTGTTCCTCGAAGTCAATGAGGGCGCCTATGGCGGACGGCCGCATTCGGACGGCCCCGATTCGATCGACAACCTGATGGCGAACACGCGCAACAACCCGATCGAGGATCTGGGCATGCACCTGCCGATGGTGTGCGATCGCTATGAGCTGCGCGACGACGTCATGCCGGGGGCCGGGCAGTTCCGCGGCGGTATCGGCGTCGTCAAGACGCAGCGATTGCTCACGGACGGCGCGATCACGCACGAATCCGAGCGCCATCTCGACGTGCCCTGGGGGGCCTTTGGCGGCGCGGGCGGCGCCGCGGGACGCGTCGAGATCTTCCACGCGAACGGAACGACGTACGACACCTACGCGAAGTTCTCGAACCTGCGCGTGGAGGCGGGTGGTGGCATGTCGTACTACGCGCCCTGCGGCGGCGGTTACGGCGATCCCCTCGATCGCCCGGCCCGCCAGGTGCTTGACGACGTGCTGGACGACTTCTGCACCCGGGAACATGCCTTCGACGCCTATGGGGTGGTAGTCACCGAGGCGCTGGAGCTCGACGAGAGCGCCACCCTGGCGCGGCGTACCCTGATTCGCCTCGAGCGGCGCCAGCCGCCGTTGGCCGAACAGGACGCAGCGGTCGTCGAGACCGTCTAACCAGACCACCCGGTCGTCATTTCCCCTTTGTGGCGAATCTCCCCGGCTCCGGCCGGGGAGCGGGCTCCTTACGTCCAAATTTGGGCCCGGTTCGCCGCGCGTCCGATCAAGAACAAAAAAACTCCAAGCCATCCGCCTGACGGCCACGCGCCACAAGCGAATGACTTGAAGGAGTTTCCATTGTGGCCGTGCGGCCGCGCCATCCCGGATTCATCGGGCGCGGACCCTGCGGCTTCATCCACCGAAAAGGAGGTAAGTCGTGAGTGTTCAAGACAATAGCCAGTCCGAGATCTGGAACGAGGACCTCGCCCCGACCGACCCGGCCCACAGGACCTGGCGCTGGCAGGATTACGCCGCACTGTGGATCGGCATGGTCATGTGCATCCCATGCTACATGCTGGCGGCGGGTCTCATGGACCAGGGCATGTCAGCGACCCAGTCGGTCATGATCGTGCTTGCCGGCAATGCCATCGTGTTGATTCCCATGCTGTTGATCGGTCATCCCGGCGCTCGCTATGGCGTGCCCTTCGCGGTGCTGGTGCGATCGTCCTTTGGCGTGCAGGGCAACAAATTGCCGGCTCTGTTGCGGGCACTGGTCGCCTGCGGCTGGTTCGGCATCCAGTGCTGGGTGGGGGGAAGTGCCATCTATGCAATCGGCAATCTCCTGAGCGGCGGCCTGCTGGTGGGGCCGAAGATGGCGTGGGCCGGTGTCAACGCGGGGCAATTGGTGTGCTTCTTCATTTTCTGGGCGCTCCATCTTTATTTCATCGCCCGAGGACCGGAGTCCGTGAGGAAGATCGAGACCTTCACCGCTCCCCTCAAGGTCGTGATCGTGCTCGGGCTGCTGTGGTGGGCCTACGACAAGGCCGACGGCTTCGGCCTGATGTTCTCCGCGCCGTCCCAATTCGCTCCTGGCGGCCAGAAGGAGGGGCAGTTCTGGGCGGTATTCTGGCCGTCGCTCACGGCGATGGCGGGGTTCTGGTCGACGCTGGCGATGAACATCCCCGACTTCACGCGCTTTTCCGCCTCTCAGCGCGAACACTACGTGGGTCAGGCGGTCGGCCTGCCAATCCCGATGGCCTTGTTGGCGTTCGTCGGTGTCGCCGTCACCTCGGCCACCGTCGTCATCTATGGCAAGGCGATCTGGGACCCGGTCGATCTGGCGAGCCGGATGGAAGGCGTCGCCGTGGCGATCGGCCTGGCGATCATCACCCTCGATACCCTGTGCGTGAACCTCGCGGCCAATACCGTCGCCCCGGCCTATGACTTCGCCGCCATCTTCCCGCGACATGTCAATTTTGCCCGCGGCGGCTACATCACGGCGGTCATCGGCGTCGTGATCATGCCGTGGAAGCTCGCGGAATCCACCCAAGGCTACATCTTCACCTGGCTCATCGGCTACGGCGCGCTGCTCGGGCCGGTGCTCGGGATCATGCTGGCCGATTACTGGCTGATCCGCCGCACGCGGCTCGACGTCGACGATCTCTTCGACTTGAACGGACGGTATGCCTACCGGAACGGCTGGAACGTGTCTGCGCTGATCGCGTTCGCCAGCGGCGTCCTGCCGAACCTGCCGGGATTCCTCCATGCCGCCTTTCCCGTCGCCTTTGCCGACGTGCCGGGGTTCTTCACCGAACTCTACAACTACGCGTGGTTCGTGGGCCTGTTCCTGTCACTTGGGACCTACCGGATGTTGATGGTCTCGGAGAGCGCAGGGGTGAGCCGTGGCCTCGCGGTCGAGAGGATCTGACCGGCTCCGCAGCGGCGTACGGGCAGCAACACAACCAAATAACCAGAACATCGCAGCACCGCACCAGGAGCAGGTGACATGAAACAGCTATCAGCAAAGACCGCACTTCGTCGCATCGGGGCCGTCATCGGCAGCACTCTCGCATTTGTCGCCGTCGGACATCCCGGTTTCGCGGCGGCCTCCGAGTGGAGCGAAACAGATGTGCAGGTCCTGAACGGCACGCGCTTCCGCGACCCGGGGATTCATGACGAGGTCACGAAGACGACGATCACGCTGCAGCACGTCAGCGGCTACGCCTACGGGCGCAACTACTTCTTCATCGACTCGTATTGGGGAACGAGGAATGCGCCGCGTTCGAACGACATCTATGGCGAGTACTACCATTACCTGAGCCTCGGCAAGACCACCGGCGCGACCTTTGGGGGCGGCATTCTGAAGGACCTGAACCTGACCGCCGGCGTCAACGCGGGCGCTTCGACCGGCGGCGCAGGCACGCGCATCCTGCTCTACGGCGTGACGCTCGATTTTGCCGTGCCCGGCTTCAGCTACTTCAACGTCGACCTGCTCGCCTACGACGATCGTTCGCAGTTCGACAGCGTGCGAACGCACTACCGCAACAGCTATCAGGTAACCCCGGTGTGGCGCCTGCCATTCAGCATCGGCGGCACGCAATGGAGCTTCGAGGGCTTTTGCGACTTCATCGGCGCGCGTGGCCAAGGCACGGTCAACCAGACGCTGTGCCAGCCGCAGCTGCGGTTCGATCTCGGCCAACTGGTGTCGGGACGCCGTGATGCCATCTACGTCGGCACGGAATATCAGTACTGGCGTAACAAGTACGGTATCGACGGGCTCAACGAGAGCTTTCCCAACGTCATGGCGGTCGTGAAGTTCTAGCCGCTTCCCCTGGGGAATACGATGCACCGAGGTTGCCGTGGGCGGCCCCGGTGCACTTGCATTTGCGCTCAGGCTTCCTGGGTCATGCCGAACTCCTCCGCATTGTCGTGCAGGAACTGCGAGAAGCGCTCGACGGTGGGGGTCATGATGTCCTTGCGCCAGCAGGCAAGGGTTTCCAGCGTCTTCTGCCGCCCCACCAGCGGGCGGATCACCAATCCCTTGCGCTGGATGTTCTCGGCGCAGCGCGTGTAGAGCGCAACGCCGATATTGGCGGCGACGAGCCCGAAGATGCCGTCGCTGGTCGAGGCTTCCTGCGCGACCATCGGCGAGAAGTTCGCGGCGTGGCAGAGCGCGAAGAAATGCGCGCGGAAGGCTTCCCAGGAATCCTTCGAGCCAAGGATGAATTGCTCGTTCACTAGGTCCCGGATCGAGATCGCAGCCTTTTCTGTGAGGGGATGGGCCGCCGGCAGCAGCACGACAAGTTCCTCGCGGGTCACTGTCAGCTGGCTGATCGTCGGGGACTCGAACGGGCCGATCAGGAAGCCGATGTCGATGCGCGATTCGAGCAGCGCTTCCTTCTGCTTCGAGCTCGGGATGTGGAACAGCTCGACCTTGATGCCGGGATGCGTCTTCAGGAACCTCTCGATGATCGAGGGCAGCTTGCCGTTGATCGCGAAATCCATGTAGGCGATGCGCAGGTAGCCGACCTTGCCGTCCGCCGCCGCCTGCGCAAGCAGCGAGGCCTTCTCGATGTGCCCGAGCGCGAGCCGGCATTCATAGAGGAAAGTGCGTCCGGCCTCGGTGAGCTGCACGACGCGCGTCGTCCGCGACAGCAGTTCGGCGCCGACGGCCTCTTCAAGGTGCTGGATGGTCCGGGTGAGCGCCGATTGCGTCATGTACAGCCGCTCGGCCGCCGGGCGGAACTGCAGCTCTTCAGCGACCGCGACGAAGGCGCGCATGTGGCGAAGTTCGAAGCGCATGGGGGCGATTTGCTCCGGTTGGATCGATCGTTTCGGTTTTCCTGAAACGCAATAATAGGCGATTAATTGTAAATAGACGAGTCAATAGTATCCGCTACTATTCCTCCAGACAAAGACATCTTTGTCGCAACCGAAAGATAGACACCGACTGGAGATGAAGCTCAAATGGATAACGAACTGAACGCGATGCTCAAGCAGGCCTTTGCCCAAGCCACCAAGCTGTACCAGGAACGCGGCTTCCAGCGCCGTGTGGGCTTCGGCAAGAAGCCGGCGCTGATCAACGTCGACCTCGCAAACGCCTGGACCCGTCCCGGCAATCCCTTTACCTGCGAAAAGATCGACGACGAGATCATTCCGGGCGTGCAGCGCTTGCTGAAGGCTTGCCGCGAGAACAACCATCCGGTGATCCACGTCACGACCTGCTACCAGGTCACCGACCGCAAGAATCCCAACACCGACATGGGCCTGTGGCACAACAAGATTCCGGTCGACGTCGTCAATCAGGAAGACGAGAACATCTGGGCGATCGACTCGCGTATTGCGCCGATCGCCGGTGAGCAGGTACTGATCAAGAAGCGCGCGAGCTCCTTCCATGGCACCTACCTCGCGGGTTTCCTGCGTGCCGCCGGTGTCGACACCATCCTCGTGACCGGCGTGACCGCCTCGGCCTGCGTGCGCACCACGCTGTGCGATGGCTTGGCCGAAGGCTTCCGCACGATCGCCGTGCGCGAGTGCATCGGTGACCGCGTGCCGGGCGCCGTCGAATGGAACCTGTTCGACATCGACGCCAAGTTCGCCGACGTCGAATCGGTCGATCGCTGCGTCGATTACCTCTACTCGATGAAGGGCTGAGTTCGGCGCCTGCGGCGACGGAGAGGGGCCGCGACGTGAGGCGGTCCCTCCATCGGCAAACGGATACGCGAGGGTACAAGCAGATGGCGCACGGTCCGAAGACATTGCGGCGCGTGGTAGTGACGGGAATGGGACTGGTGACGCCACTGGGCGTCGGGGTCGAGAAGACGTGGTCGCGGCTGCTCTCGGGAGCGTCCGGCATCGGCGCGATCGATCGCTTCGATGTGCCTGATCTGCCGTCCAAGATTGCCGGCCTGGTGCCGCAGGGCTGCGCCGCCGAGGGCGGCTTCAGCGCCGACGAATGGGTCCCGGTCAAGGACCAGCGCAAGATGGACCTGTTCGCGATGTACGCGCTGTGCGCAGCCGACCAGGCGCTGCACAACGCGGGCTGGCAACCCGAGACGCCGGAGGCGCGCGAGCGCACGGGCGTGCTGATCGGCTCCGGCATCGGCGGCTTGCCAGCGCTCTCCGACGGTGCGGTGACGTTGCACGAACGGGGGGGGCGGCGCATCTCGCCCTTCTTCATTCCCTCGACGCTTGTCAATTTGGCCGCCGGTCACATCGCGATCCGCCACGGCCTGCGCGGACCCACGCATGGTGTCGCGACCGCCTGTGCGAGCGGCGCGCACGCCATCGGCGATGCAGCGCGCATGGTCATGCTCGGCGACGCGGACGTGATGGTCGCCGGCGGCACCGAGGCCGCTGTGTCTCGACTGGGCATCGCGGGCTTTTGCGCGGCGCGGGCGTTGTCGACTGGCTTTAACGACCGTCCCCAGGACGCCTCGCGCCCCTGGGATGCCGAGCGCGACGGCTTCGTGATGGGTGAGGGCAGCGGCGTCGTGGTGCTGGAGGAATACGAGCACGCCCGGGCCCGCGGGGCGCGCATCCATGCCGAGGTGCTCGGCTACGGGCTGTCCGGCGACGGCCACCACATCGCCGCGCCGCCCGAGGATGGCAACGGCGCGGCGCGCGCGATGCGGGCGGCGCTTGCCTGGGCTGGGCTCGCACCGGACGAGGTGGACTACGTCAATGCGCACGCGACATCGACCCCGCTCGGCGATCTGGTCGAACTGCGGGCAATCCGCGACGTGTTCGGCCGGCACGCCGAGGGTGGGCTGTCGGTGTCCTCGACGAAATCGGCGATGGGCCACCTGCTGGGCGCGGCGGGTGCGGTCGAAGCGATCCTGTCGATGCTCGCGCTGCGTGACCAGGTCGCTCCGCCGACGCTGAACCTTGGCGCGCCCCCGGCTGGGTTCGGCGATCTGGACCTCGTGCCAGGGGTCGCGAAAGCGCGCCCGATCCGTGCCGTCCTGTCGAATTCGTTCGGCTTCGGCGGCACCAACGCAGCGCTGGTATTCGGCAGCTGCTGATTTTTCCGGAGAACTTCGATTCATCTGCTACATGACGGCCTATCTCGACCGATGCTTCCGTTGCTAACAAGCAAATGCGTGACGGATACAGGCAAAAGGGGCGCAGACGAAATTTCTAACATCTCCTCCGATGAAGCGGAATTCCTTGCCTGCCGCCCGGGGCAAGCGGCCATAAACCAGCGAGGAGACGAGGCAGATGTTCGCAATTACTGACCGTAGGCTTCGTCGAGGAGCTGTAGGCAGCCTCGCGCTTAGCCACCGGCCGACGCTTTCTCCGGCCAGCCGCTGACGAACTGGGGGGCGACGCACCATGGCAATCAGCGTCTTGGAGATGTTCAAGGTAGGCATCGGGCCGTCCAGTTCCCACACTGTCGGGCCCATGCGCGCAGCGCTGAGCTTCGCGGCTGGCCTCAAGGACGAGGGGCTGCTGCCGCGCGTCCGTCGTATCCTCGCGGAGCTCCATGGCTCGGTGGGCGCGACCGGTAAGCGCCATGGCAGCGATAAGGCCGTGCTTCTGGGCCTCGAAGGCGAAGCGCCGGATGTCATTGACCCCGACACGATCGACAGCCGCGTGGCACGCGTCCGGGAGGACAAGCGACTGTCGCTGTTGCGCATTCATCCGGTGGAATTCGACGAGAAGACGGATCTCGTCTTCCTGCCCCGCCAGACGCTGCCATTCCACCCGAATGGCATTCGGCTGACCGCTTTCGGCGGGGATGCGGTCGAGATCACGAGCCGTGTGTATTACTCGGTGGGCGGCGGTTTCGTCGTGAACGAAGACGACCGCATCATCGAGGACTCCGCCGGGGTGCCATATCCCTTCCACAGCGCCGAGCAGTTGCTGACCCAGTGCGCGGTCAACGAACTCTCGATCAGCCAGTTGATGCTGGAAAACGAGAAGGCCTGGCGTAGCGAGGCGGAAACGCGTAACGGCCTGCTCCACATCTGGCAGGTGATGCAGTCCTGCGTGCGCCGCGGCTGCGAGGAAGAGGGTGTGCTGCCGGGCGGCATGAAGGTGCGCCGCCGCGCCGCCGGCATGTATCGCAAGCTCTCCAGCGCACCGGAGGCGTCGCTGCGCGATCCGCTGACGACGATGGACTGGGTGAACCTCTACGCGCTCGCCGTGAATGAGGAAAACGCCGCCGGCGGCCGGATCGTCACTGCGCCGACCAACGGCGCGGCCGGGATCATCCCCGCAGTCCTGCATTACTACTACCGCTTCATCCCCGGCGCGACCGAGGACGGCGTCGTGCGCTTCCTCCTCACCGCGGCCGCGATCGGCATCCTGTTCAAGGAAAACGCGTCGATCTCGGGCGCCGAGGTGGGCTGCCAGGGCGAGGTCGGTGTGGCCTGCTCGATGGCGGCGGGTGCGCTTGCCGAGGTCATGGGCGGCACGCCCGAGCAGGTCGAGAACGCAGCCGAGATCGGCATGGAGCACAACCTCGGCCTGACTTGCGATCCGGTCGGCGGTCTTGTGCAGGTGCCGTGCATCGAGCGCAACGCGATGGGCTCGATCGAGGCGATCAACGCGGCGCGGATCGCGCTCCACGGTGACGGTCGCCATTTCGTGTCGCTCGACAAGCTCATCAAGACGATGCGTGCCACCGCCGCCGACATGAAGGACAAATACAAGGAAACGTCCCGCGGCGGACTCGCGGTGAATGTCATCGAGTGCTGACGCCCGCCCGCCAGTCGCGGCCGGTGCGTGATCGCGCTGTACTGCTTCCACGAGCAATACAGCACGGCGAACTGCACTCGATAGTGCGCGTTGTGCAACTTCGTGCTTTGTTACAAGCTAGGCTCGAACCCGCATTGCCCAACGCCCGGCATTCCCCCGAGAGACCGCATGTTCGTTGTCGATCCGAAAGCGCCCAAACCCCTCGTGATCCAGATCGTC
This sequence comes from Aromatoleum sp., assembly GCF_035254505.1. GTDB lineage: Bacteria > Pseudomonadota > Gammaproteobacteria > Burkholderiales > Rhodocyclaceae > Aromatoleum. The sequence continues at coordinate 72,037 of NZ_DATFAO010000002.1, forward strand.
GAGGGTTATCGCGCGCTGATCGAGGCGGGCAAGCTGCGCTCGGGGATGAAGATCCCGTCGATTCGCCAGTTCGCCGAGACCAACCGCGTCAGCATGTCGACCGTCGTCGAGGCCTATGATCGCCTCGTCGCCGAGGGTTGTCTCGTCGCGCGGCAGAACATGGGCTTCTTCATCCGCGAAGTCGGCTCTGAGCGCCCGTCGGCGAAGGGGGAGGGCGAGCGACTGCCGCTGGGGATGGAAACCCTGTGGTCGGTGCACAAGGGCTGGGTCACCGGTAACGCAGCGATCAACCCGGGCAGCGGGTGGCTCCCCGAGGACTGGTTCGACGACGAGGCCCTGAAGAAGAGCCTGCGCGCCGTGGCAGCGCGTCCCTCCGCCCAGCTCGTCGGTTATGGGCACCCGAAAGGCTTTCCGGGATTGCGCTGGAAGATCGCCGACTGGCTGCGCGAGAAGGAGATCTACGCCAATCCCGAGCAGATCCTGATGACGTCGGGCGCGATGCACGCCTTGTCGCTGCTCGCGAAATACCTGATCGGCGACGGGCAGACGGTGTTCGTCGAGGAGCCCGGCTTCGGCACGCTCAACGCGACGCTCCGGCTGCAGGGGGCCAAGGTCGTCGGCGTGCCGATGGGCCCGCACGGACCCGACCTCGAAAGCTTGGAAGCCCTCGCGGCCGAGCACAAGCCGCGCGTGTTCTTCATCAACCCGCGGATGCAGAACCCGACCGGCGTGTCCTACGACATGCCGACTTCGCATCGCGTGCTGCAGCTCGCCGAACGCTACGACTTCCTGATCGTCGAGGACGACATTTACGCCGAGCTCGATCCCTTCTCGAGCCGCTGCCTCGCGGGGATGGACCAGCTGAATCGCGTCATCTACGTGAATAGCTTTTCCAAGACGATCGCACCGAGCCTGCGCGTCGGCTACATCGCGGCACACCCTGACGTCATCGAGGACCTGACGCTGCACAAGATCGCCGCCGGCCTCACGAGCTCGGAGCTTTCCGAACGGCTCGCGCACGAGGTCCTGCTCGACGGCCGTTACCGCAAGCACTTGCGCGTGTTGCGCGAGCGCCTGGCGGACGCGCAGGCGCAGACCTGCGAGCGCCTCGAAGCCGCAGGCCTCGAACTCTTCCACCGCCCGCGCGCCGGCATGTTCGTGCTCGCACGCTTTCCCGGCCTGGATGATCCCGGCCCGCTGTGCAACGAGGCCAACCAGCGCGGCATCTTGATGGCGCCGGTTGCGGCCTTCTGCACGGCGCCGGACGGCTCCCCTTGGGTCCGCTTCAACGTCGCCTACTGCGACAGCGAGCGGCTTTTCGAATACCTGTCGATGATGAGCCCGCAATGAGTTCCGGAGACCTCATGACCTACCGCCTGGGTATCGATACCGGCGGGACGTTCACTGACTTCGTGCTCGCCGACAACGGCGGGCGCACCTGGCTGTTCAAGGTCGAATCGACGCCGGACGATCCGAAGCGAGCGCTTGCGGCGGGCTTCCGCCAGATCGAAGAGGCGCTCGGCCTCGACGCGCGGGCGCTGATCGATGCGACCGAACTGTGCGTGAACGGCACGACGATCGCGCTCAACGCGCTGATCCAGCACTCGGGCGCCAAGGTCGGGTTGTTGACGACCGCCGGCCACGAGGATTCGCTCGAGATCCGGCTCGGCCAGAAGGAGGAGGGCTACCGCTACAACCCGAACTATCCGCCAGCGCGGATGCTCGTCGAGCGCTACCTGCGCCGTCCCGTGCGCGAACGGATCATGTCGGACGGTTCGGTGCTGACGCCGCTCAACGAGAACGACGTCGCCGAGGCCTGCGCCTTCTTCCGTGACCAAGGCGTCGAGGCGGTGGCGATCTCCTTCGTCTGGTCCTGCGTCAATGCCGCGCACGAGCAGCGAGCGGCGGAAATCGTGCGCGAGCTGCTGCCCGACGTCTATGTGTCGATCGGCTCCGACGTGCTGCCGCAGATCCGCGAGTACACACGCACGTCGACGGCCGTGCTCAATGCCTATCTGGGGCCGTCGGTTGCGCAGTACGTGCGCGAGCTGGAAGGCTTCTTTGCCGAATACAAGGGCGCATCGCGGCTGCGCTACTTCCAGTCGAACGGCGGTATGGCGTCGCCGGCGGAGTTCACGCGGCGCGCGGTATATGCGGTCAATTCCGGTCCGGCCGCGGCGCCCCGCGCCGGAACTTTCGTCGCCCGTCCGCTGGGCGTCGACGACATCATCACCGTCGACATGGGCGGGACCTCCTTCGATGTCACGCTATGCCATGCGGGCCGCGCGAACATCGCGAAGAACGTCGATTTCCTGCGCTACCGGCTCGGCATACCGGTGATCCAGGTCGAGATGCTCGGCGCAGGTGGCGGCTCGATCGCGGCGGTCGATCGCTACGGCATGCTCTCGGTGGGGCCGCAGAGCGCCGGC
>NZ_DATFAO010000003.1:0-4542 GCF_035254505.1 Aromatoleum sp.
TTCTCGAACGGACCGTCATTGAGGCCGGCCATCACCGCATTGGCGATGTTGCCGACGCCCGACTGCAGGGGCAGCAGGTCCTTCGGCAGCCGACCCTTGCGGACTTCGTGCTGGAAGAATTCGAGGATGTGGCCGGCGATCAGGCGCGAGTTCTCGTCGGGCGCCGAGAACGCCGAATTGCGGTCCGGGCTATGGGTCTCGACGATCGCGATGACCTTGTCGAGATCGCAGCGCAGGTATGGCTCGCCGATGCGGTCGGCCGGCGTCACGATCGGGATCGGCTTGCGGTGCGGCGGCAGCTGCGTGCCGTAATAGATGTCGTGCATCCCTTCGAGGTGGGCGCTCTGCCAGGAATTCACCTCGAGGATGATGCGGTCGGCCTGATCCAGCCAGGTCTTGTTGTTGCCGACCGATGACGAGGGTATCAGCCGCCCGTCCTCCAGGATGCCGGCGACCTCGACCACGGCGATGTCGAGCTTGCCGAGGAAGCCCGACCATACGAACTGCGCGACGTGCGACAGGTGGATGTCGATGTATTCCATCTCGCCGGCGTTGATGCGCTTGCGGCAGGTCGGATCGGACTGGTAGGGCAGGCGCATCTCGATGCCGTCGACCATCGCGAGCGCACCGTCAAGCTCGGGCGCGGTCGATGCGCCGGTCCACACGCCGATCTTGAAATGCTTGCCGTTGAGGTTGGCGTCCATGATGCGCTTGGCGAGTGCGGACGGCACCGCCTTCGGGTAGCCGGCGCCGGTAAAGCCGCTCATGCCGACATTGACGCCGGACGGGATCAGGCTCGCGGCCTCCTCGGCGGACATGATCCGGTTACGAAGCGCGGCACAGTGGATGCGGTTTTCTCTGCTCATGGAACGACGACTCCTGCTTGGGAGACGAGGCCTCCCCGATCACGACAAAAAAAGCGCCCGCACGTGCGGGCGCAATCGCACGACACCAACGTGCAGGAGACATGGATGCTGCATCCGGAAAACCGGAGGCCGCGCGTCATCGGATGACCGACGACGCGCGCTCCGATCGATCGAAGACCCCGGCGACGACAGGAGGGAGGAGGTTGCCGGGCACCCGTATCGGATGCGCTGCGCAGTCTATTCGGGGCTTTACGGACCGACAAACGACGATTTATGATCCAACAAATTAGCCCTGCTTAACCATGAGGCCATGCGTTACCGCCTCCCCCACCTTCCGCTGCTGCGCACCTTCGAGGCCGCCGCACGCCACTTGAGCTTCAAGAAGGCCGCGGCCGAGCTGTGCGTGACGCCGGCCGCCATCAGCCAGCAGATCAAGGCGCTCGAAGCCGAACTGGGCGTCGCCCTCTTCCACCGCATGACGCGCGCGCTGGCCTTGACCGAACAGGGCCGCGCGATGCTGCCGAAGATCCGCGAAGGCTTCGACAGCTTCGCCGCGGCAATCGAAGAGGCCCGGCAGGCACCGGCAAACCGCCAGCTCACCGTCACCGCGCCGCCGTCTTTCGCCGGGCACTGGCTGCTGCCGCGCCTGCCCGATTTCACGCATCGGCATCCTGAAGTCTCGCTGCGTCTGTCGAGCACACCCGACACCGTCGACCGCCGTGGCGAGGCCGCGATGCTCAAGCGCCTGGACGCCGACCTGCGCGCCGGCCGCAGCGAAGTCGCGATCCTCTATGGGCGCGGCGACTACGCCGGCTACGTCGTCGACCGGCTGTTCTCGCCTGATTACGTCCCGGTGTGCGCGCCGGCGCTGATCCGCGACAGCGCGCCGCTGCATGCACCGGTCGATCTCGCCCGCCATGTGCTGATCCACGACGAGACGCTCGATGAGGGCAACCGCGGTCAGGTCAACGCGGGCTGGACGCAATGGCTGGCGCGCGCCGGAGCGCTCGGCGTCGATCCGCAGCACGGCCTGCGCTTCGCCAACGCCGCGCTCTCGCTCGAAGCCGCGCTGGCCGGGCACGGGGTCGCCCTCGCGCCGCGGCCCCTGGTCGAGACGCGCGTCGCCGCGGGCAGTCTCGTGATCCCCTTCGACGTTTCGCTGCCCTCACCCTTCGCCTATTATCTCGTCATGCACGAGGCGATCGCGCAACAGGCGGCCGTCAACGCCTTCCGCTCCTGGCTCGCGGCCGAAGCCGTCGCCCCGCCCCACCCCTCCGGAGAATCCGATCGATGAAGGCCATCGTCACCGGCCATAGCCGCGGCCTCGGCGCCGCGATTGCCGACGAACTGCTTGCGCGGGACATTCCCGTCCTCGCGCTGGCACGCAGTGCGAACCCCATCCTGACTCAACGCCACGGCGCCCGATGCGTCCAGGTGGACGTCGACCTCGCCGACAGCGCCGCCTTCGCCGCCTGGCTCGCCGCGGACCGGCTGCGCGAATTTCTGGCCGACAGCGGCGAGGTCCTGCTCGTCAATAACGCCGGTACGCTGCAGCCGACCGGTCCGCTTGCGGCGCACGACGTCGCTGCCATCGCCCGCGCGATCTCGTTGAACGTCGCGGCCCCGCTGATGCTCGCCGCCGCAGTCGTCACCGCCAGCCCGCAGGCCAGGGAGCGGCGCATTATGCACATCTCGAGCGGCGCCGCGCGCAGCGCCTACGCGGGCTGGAGCGTGTATTGCGCATCGAAGGCGGCGCTCGACCAACACGCCCGCGCGGTCGCACTCGATCGCAGCCCGGGCGTGCGCATCTGCAGCCTCGCGCCGGGCGTCATCGACACGGGAATGCAGGCCGAAATCCGCGCGACGCCGGAGGAGAATTTTCCGCTGCGCGCCCGCTTCGAGGCGCTGAAGCGCGACGGCGCGCTGCAGACGCCCGAGGAGTGCGCGCGCCGCGTCGTCGACTACCTCCTCGGCATCCAATTCGGCGAGCATCCCGTCGCCGATCTGCGCGAACTCGGCTTCTGAGCTTCGAAACCCTCCACGGAGATCCGCCATGCTGATGACCACGACCCCGACCTTCGAAGGCCGCCCGATCCGCGCTTACCACGGCGTCGTGACCGGCGAAGCGATCATCGGTGCGAACTTCCTGAAGGACATGTTCGCGGCGGTGCGCGACTTCGTCGGCGGACGCGCGGGCGCCTACGAGAAGACGCTGCGCTCAGCGCGCGAGACCGCCTTCGCCGAACTCGCGGAAGCCGCGGGCAAGCTTGGCGCCAATGCGGTCGTCGCGATCGACATCGACTACGAAGTGCTGGGCGAAACGAACGGCATGCTGATGGTCGCCGTCAGCGGCACGGCCGTGACGCTGTGACGCATGTCCAGGTCGCATGTGTGGTCTTGACGCACACATCGGCGACCCCCACAATCGGGGACGAAGCAGCAATGACGATCGCCTTACCTGCGGTCGTCGGAACACGGTGAAAGCGAAGCTTGATTCCGTGGCGGGCCCGCCGCTGTAACCGGGGACGGCTGTCGCAGGGATGACGAACTCGTTTCGTTCATCCGGCCACTGACGGGGACTACCCTGTCGGGAAGGCGCGACGGTCCGGCTGATCCGGGAGCCAGAAGACCTGCTGCCTCGAATGAAAAATGTGCCGGACCCATGGCAAGGGTTCCGCTGTCCATGCTGGATGCATGGCGGCGGAGCCCTTTTTGTTTTTCTGCGATTGCAAACGAGGAGATTCACATGAGCAAGACCATCGCCCCCCAAGCCGTCCCCGCCGCTGCCCAGGCCGCCGTCAATACCGCCAAGCCCGCGATCATCGCCACCCGCCGCCGCTGCGAAGCCGACGGCGTGGGCCTGTCGCACTACATCCTGATGGATCGCAAGGCCAAGTGATGAACGCCGCAGTCATCGAGAAACCCCTGGCGCCCTCAGCGGGCCGCTACGCCAACTCGGGCTGCGGCCCGAGTCTCGTGCCGCTCGACATCGGCCACGCCGACTGCGTGGCGGTGACCGACCCGGCGACCGCCTTCTGGGCGCTCGTGCGCAAGGACCAACTCGCCGCGAGCCTCGGCGAAGGCGAGCTGCTTCGCACTTACCGCGAACGGGCCGACGACTTCGCGCGCGAGCTGCACGCGCTGCGCTTCGAACTGAAGCCCTCGGCGGTCTACGTGAACCCGACCGAGCGCTGCAATCTCAACTGCACCTATTGCTACATCCCCGAAGGCATGCGCCGTTCGGGCCAGCACATGGCGACCGACCGTCTCGTCGACGCGCTGGCGCGGCTGAAGGATTACTTCGCCACCGTGATGCCCGCGGGGCGCAAGCCGCGCATCATCTTCCACGGTGCGGAACCCTTGATGAACCAGTCGGCGCTTTTCGAAGCGGTCGACCAGTTCAAGGACGACTACGTCTTCGGCGTGCAGACCAACGCGACGCTGCTCGACGACAAGGCGATCGCCTTCCTCGCCGAACGCAACGTCAGCATCGGCCTGTCGCTCGACGGCCCGCTCGCGCAGACGACCGACGCGACACGCCTGACCTTCAGCGGCAGCAGCGTGCACGACAAGGTGCTGCGCGCGATGGATGCGCTGAAGGGCTACGCGTCGTGGAGCGTGATCGCGACCTGCACCGAGAAGAACCTGGACCAGCTGGTGCCGCTCGTCGATCTCT
>NZ_DATFAO010000004.1:0-10817 GCF_035254505.1 Aromatoleum sp.
GAATCCGGGACACTTCATTGTAACAGTTCGTCGCAGCGGCGATGCTGGTGCGCTCGGCGAGCGCGGCGAGCGTCCCTTCCTCGCCGGGGAAGTAGCGCACCCGGCCGCCGAGCCGCAGGGCTGCCAGATCGGTCACCCAGCGTTGAAACCACTCCACGAGTTGCACCATGCCGAATCCGGCGGCCAGCGCTTCCTTCGATTTCAGCCAGCTTTCCCACTGACCAGCCAGCTTGAGCGGATCGATCGCGGGGATCTGCGCGATTTCCTTGACGAAGCGCCGGTGCATCGCGCCCCCGCCGTTCTGCACCAGACGCTGGGCCGCGAGCGGCATGCCGCCGACCAGCGCCAGCAGATCATTGTCGATGGCCTCCTGTTTGGCCAGCCATTCTTTCAGTTCGTGCTCGGTGGGCCGCGAAAAGCTCCATTGCTGGCAACGGCTGCGAATCGTCGGCAGCAGGCGACGGGGCGCTGACGAAACGAGCAGGAAGATACAGCCGACGGGCGGTTCCTCGAGCAGCTTCAGCAGCGCGTTCGCGGTATAGGCATTCATCGCCTCGGCGGGATCGACGACGATGACGCGGCGATTGCTCTGGTGCCCCGTGACGGAGAGGGTCTCTTGCAGGTCGCGGATCTGCTCGATGACGATCTGCGTGGACTTCTTCTTTTCGCTGGCGCTGCCCGCGCTCTCACTCCCCTCCCCGCTCTCGCCTTCGGCGCCAGCTGCATCGGCCTCGGGAACGATCGGCAGCAGGTCCGGGTGGTTGCCCGAAAGGCGCAACTGGCACTGCGGACAGTGTCCGCAGGCGTGGCCATCGGCACCGGGCGACGCGCACAGCAGTCGGGCGGCGAGCGCGTCGGCAAGCGCGCGCTTGCCGAGCCCCGGGGGACCGACGAAGAGGAGCGCATGCGGCAGCCGATCGCCGAGGCCGACCAGGCGCGACCAGCTTTCGGCGAGCCAAGGGAGCATCATCGGAACCAGCGCTCGGTGACGATGCGACAGACTTCGGCGCGGATTTCGTCGGGTGCGCGATCGGCTGCGACGACGACGATGCGCTCGGGGGCTTGGCGCGCGCGTTCGAGGTAGGCGGCGCGCACGCGTTCGAAGAAGTCGCACTGTTCGCGCTCGAAGCGGTCGGGGTCGACACCGGTGCCGGCAACGCGGCCCGCCGCGATTGCCGGGGTCAGATCGAAGATCAGGGTCAGGTCGGGCTGGAGGTCAGGGTGGACCCACTTTTCCAGCGCCGAAAACTTTGCCGGATCGAGCCCACGGCCGCCGACTTGGTAAGCGTAGGTTGCGTCGCTGAAGCGATCGGACACGACCCATTCGCCGGCCGCCAGCGCAGGCTCGATTCGGGCGGCGAGATGCTCGCGGCGCGCGGCGAACATCAGCAGCGCTTCGGTTTCGAGGTTCATCGGCTCGTGCAGCAGCAGCTCGCGCAAGCGCTCGCCGAGCGGTGTTCCTCCGGGCTCGCGCGTCTGCATGACTTTCAGGCCTTGCGCTTCGACAAGCGCAACGACGGCGGCGATCTGACTGCTCTTGCCCGCCCCGTCGATACCTTCGAAGGTGATGAATCGTCCGCGTTTCTGGCTCAACTTCCCGGCCCTCGCTGATATCGGCTGACGGCCTTGTTGTGTTCGTCGAGGTTCCTGGAGAACTCGCTGCTGCCGTCGCCGCGCGAGACGAAGTACAGGAAATCGGTCTGGGTCGGACGCACCGCCGCGTTGAGGGCCTCGCGCCCCGGCATCGCAATCGGCGTCGGCGGAAGGCCGGTCCGGGTGTAGGTGTTGTAGGGGTGATCGGTTTCGAGGTGCCACTTGCGCAGGCGCCCTTCCAGCGTTTCGCCATAACCGTAGGCGACGGTCGGATCGGTCTGCAGCTTCATGCCGGCACGCAGGCGATTGATGAAGACCGACGCGACGAGACCGCGGTCCTCCGGCCGGCCGGTTTCCTTTTCGATGATCGACGCAAGGATCAGCGCTTCGTACGGCGATGTGAGGGGCAGTTGGGCTTCGCGCGACTCCCAGGCCTCGGCGAGTTGGCGTTGCATGCGCACGTAGGCGCGCTTGAGGACGGCGATCGTGCTCGATTGCTTGTCGAAAAGGTAAGTATCGGGGAAGAACAGGCCCTCGAGATGCAGTTCGCTGGCACCGATGGCCTGCAGGAGGTCGGTTTCCGACAATCCGACGGTGTCGTGCAGCAGATCCGGGTTCGATTCGAGCGCCACCCGCACCTGGCGGAAGGTCCAGCCTTCCTGCAAGCGCGCTTCGCCTTGCGACACATCGCCGCTGGACATCTTGAGGATCAACAGCCACGGGGTGACGCCCTGGTGCACTTCGTAGCTGCCGGCGAGAATCTTGTCGCCCTTGCCGGTGGTGCGCGCGAGCCAATAAAGCATGCGGGGACTGACATCGATGCCGGCCGCGGCAATGCTTGTGGCGGCCTGGCGCATCGTGAAGCCGCGCTGGACGGTGAAATCGATGACGGGCTGGGCCAGCTTGAGCGGGCGCTGGGCATACCACCATGCAATCGCGGTGACTGCAGCCAACGCCAGCGCGACGGCGAGCGCCAAACGGAGAATCAGGGATCGGGTCAGCAAAGTGAAAATCAGGTGCAAAGGCGCGCCAATACGCGCCGGAGGAATGTTCGGACGTCCGGGGGGCCCTATAATACTTCATCCCCTTTCCTCCATCCCTTCCACCCTCCCGACAAAGAGACATGAACACTCCCTGGAACGACTTCCTCGCGCAACAAGGCGCGACCTCCGTCGAAACGGGCGTCCGCTTCGAGGCTCCCGAAGCAGAAGTCCGCGCCGCGACCGACGGCACCGTGGTGGTCCCCCTCGTGCATTTGGGCCTGATCCGCGCCACCGGCGAGGATTCGGTGACGCTGCTGCATAACCTGCTGTCGAACGACGTGAAGAAGCTCGGGACCGAAGACGCCCAGTGGTCGAGCTTCAATTCGCCGAAAGGCCGGATGATCGCGAGCCTGCTGCTGTGGAAGGACACGGATGGACATATGATCGCGACCTCGGCCGACATTCAGCCGATGCTGCTGAAGAAGCTGTCGATGTACGTGCTGCGCAGCAAGGCGAAGCTGAGCGATGCGGGGGTGGACACGGTGCTCCTGGGGCTGAGTGGTCCGGAAGCGGCTTCGATTGCCACTGGAGCCGGTTACGCGGTGCCGCTTGCGCCGATGAAGCAGAGCGCTTCCGGCGACGCACGCTGCATCCGGCTGAATGAAAACAGCCTGATCCTCGCAGTGCCCGCGGCTGCAGCGTCCGAAGTCTTCGGCAAGCTCACCGCCGGCGGCGCGCGCAAGGCGGGTACGGCGGCCTGGCAGGCGGCGATGGTTCGTGCCGGCATCCCGATGATCACGGCCTCGGTGCAGGAAGAATTCGTCGCGCAGATGCTGAACTTCGATCTCATCGGCGGCGTCAGTTTCAACAAGGGATGCTATCCGGGCCAGGAAATCGTCGCTCGCATGCAATACCTCGGGAAGCTGAAGAAGCGCATGTACCGTGTGCATGTCGCGACCGACACGGCGCCGCAGCCGGGGACTGACCTCTTCGCGCCCGATTTCGGCGATCAGTCCGCCGGGAAACTGGTGAATGTCGTGCCGGCAGCCGATGGCGGGTATGAGGCACTGGCGGTGCTGCAATCGAGCAGCGCCGCGGCAGGCGAAGCGCATCTCGACACGCCCACCGGGCCGCGCGTGACTTTCCTCGACCTCCCTTACGCCCTGCCTGAGCAATGAGTACCGAACCGTCCGTTCCGGTCAGCTACTACATCTACTATCGCGTTCGCGCGACCGCCGAGCGTGAGGACGCCCACGCGACGGTGCGCGCGATGCAGACGGCGCTGGCGCAGCGCACGGGGGTCCAGGGGCGCCTGCTCGAGCGTTGTGGCGAAGACGTGACGTGGATGGAGATCTACGAGAACGTGCGCGATACCGTCGCGTTCGAGATTGCGCTGCGAGAGGAAACGGCCATCAAGGACCTCGAAGCGCTGATCGAGCCGGGCTCCGCGCGGCACATCGAACGCTTCACCGAATGTGCCTGATCGTCGTCGGATGGCATGCCCATCCGGACTATCCGTTGGTGGTCGCGGCGAATCGCGACGAATACCTCGCACGTCCGGCTGTGCCGGCGCACTGGTGGACCGATGCGCCGGATCTTCTGGCCGGGCGCGATCTCGAAGCGGGCGGTACCTGGATGGGGCTGACGCGGGAGGGCCGATTCGCTGCGCTGACGAATTACCGCGATCCGTCGCAACGCCGGCCGGGCGCTCCGTCGCGCGGCAATCTCGTCAGGGACTGTCTCGCGTCCTCGGCGGAGACCGCGGCATCCCTGCAAGCGGTTGCTGAAATCAGTTCGCAATACGCGGGCTTCAACCTGCTCGTCAGCGACGGCAAGGCGCTCGGCATCCACGAGAGCATGAGCGGCGCCGTGCGGCTCCTGGAGCCGGGCATCTACGGCCTGTCGAACCACCTGCTGGACACGCCCTGGCCTAAAGTCCGCCTCGCCCGCGAATGCTTCGGCGCCGCCCTCGCGCAGCTACCCGACGAAGCGGCTTTCCTGGCGCTGCTGCGTGACGACTCGCCGGCCGAGGACCATCACCTTCCGGAAACCGGCGTCAGCCGGGAATGGGAGCGCTGGCTTTCGCCCGCCTTCATCCGCGCGCCGGGCTACGGAACACGGTGTTCGACGCTGATTGCGATGCATCGCGACGGCAGCGTGCGGATGCGCGAATGGACGTGGTCCGACCAGGGCGAACTCGCCAGCGAGGTCACGCACCGCTTCCACACACGCTGATCGCAGCCGGGGCAAGCTTTCGGCGCATCGTCTGATGCTGGATGCCGGCTTCGACGAAGATTTCACCTTCGGGCGCGAAGCCGTGGCGAAGGTAAAAGTCGACCGCCGAAATCTGCGCATTCAGGACGACATCGGAACGTCCCTGGCGCTGAGCCTCGGCGACCAGGGCTTCGAGGATTCGCCCGCCGATGCCCTGGCTTCGCCAGTCGGCGGCGACGGCCATGCGGCCGATATGGCCGTCGGGCAGCAGGCGTCCCGTGCCGATCACGCGGCCGGCCGGGTCTCTCGCAACGGCGTGGCGATACTTCGGGTCGTTCGGATCGCGCTCGAGCTCCGCAGGCACGCCCTGTTCGCCGACGAAGACTTCTTCCCGTAGCGGCATGACGAGCGCGCCGGCTTCCGTCCAATCGAGGATGCGGATCGTCGGCACCTGCCCCGCGTAGCGGCCTTCTTCGATGTCGACCTGTGTCCCGGCCGGGACGAGGTCAAAAAGCTCGAGCACGTCGTGGTTGCGCATGCGGATGCAGCCGTGCGACAGGGGCACGCCCATCGGCTGATCGTCGCCCGTGCCGTGGATATAGATGTAGCGGCGCATCGAGTCGAACTTGCCGAGGCGATTGCGGCCCAGCTCGCAACCGCTCAGCCAGAGGATGCGCGTGAGGATCCAGTCGCGGCCCGGGAACTGGGCGGCAAGGTCTGTCGACCAGATCTCACCGGTCGGACGGCGGCCGCGAAAGACGGCGCCCAGAGGTGCAGCATCGCCGATCTTCGCCCGGATGCGATGACGGCCGCGCGGGGTGCAGCCGCTGTCCTGGATCTCGCCGGGGCCGTTGAGGGCCGTCGACACGGTGTAGCGTCGGATGCACGCGCCGTCGGCCGCGATCAGCCGCAGCGCCTGTTCTTCGATGCTGACATGGATGCGCATGGCGGTCATGCGATCAGCGTTCGGCTGCGCCGCGCGGCGAAGAAGCTCGACAGGAGCTGGCCGCACTCGTCGCCGAGAACGCCGCCGGCGATGTCTGCGTGGTGATTGAGCCGCGGTTCGGCGAAGAGGTCGATGACGCTGCCGGCAACGCCGGTTTTCGGGTCACGGGCGCCGAACACGACACGGGCGATGCGCGCGTGCATGATCGCGCCGCTGCACATCGCGCACGGTTCGAGCGTGACATAGAGTTCGCAGCCCGGCAGGCGGTAGTTGCCGAGGCGCGCCGCGGCGTCGCGCAAGGCCATCACCTCGGCGTGCGCGGTCGGGTCGTGCCGGCCGATCGGCTGGTTGAAGCCGCGTCCGACGATCTCGCCGTCGAGCACCACTACGGCTCCGACGGGCACTTCGTCGCAGCTTCCCGCCATTCGCGCCTGCTCCAGCGCAGCGCGCATGAAATCTTCGTCAGTCATCGACTTGCTCTCCTTGACGCTCAAGTTTACTGGAGAGCAAGCCGATGCGCTCGGCCGAGGCAGTGCTCAGGCAGCAGCCAGCGCTTTCTCGAGCTTGGCCTTCAGGCGCTGGGCGGTCTTCTCCGCGCCGACGACGAAGCGGCTGTGCTTGCCGCGTGCGACTTCTTCGAGCGCGTCGCGGGCAGTGAATTCGAAGGTCACGGCGGGGCCGTTGACTTCGGTCACCTTGACGCTGATCTCGATCCACATGCCCAGCAGCGTCGCGCCGACATGGTCGAGTTCGACGCGGGTCCCGACCGAGTCCTTGCCGGCTTCGATATGTTCGAGCAGCAGGTCGCGGCAGACGACTTCGATGTCGTAGAGCAGCGACGGCGTCGAATAGACACGGCAGTCATCGCCCATGAAGCCGATCGTGCGGCCCTTGTCGATGTCGTAGCGCTTGGTCGAGGTCAGGCCAGCTTTCAGTTCGCTCATCTTTCAGTCTCCTTGTGGTGGACGCCGGTCGATGCCGGCGCCGGTTTCGTTTCGATCACTTCGCGCCTGCACGGATTGCGTCCGCTTCGAGGCGCGCTTCGACGTAGCGGGCGAGCGCCTTCGTGCCGCGGCCGCAGTTGCGGAAGACGCAGACGCCCTGGTCCATCAGGCGGGCTGCCATCGCGTCGTAGAGCGAACCGCCGTCGACGATGCCGATGACCGGTTTATCGCTCTTTGCAGCGAGCGGCGGGTAGATGTGCACGGTGCCTTGCGGGTCGGACAGGTCGTAGCCGGGACGCAGCTTGCTGGTCTCCAGGCCGCGGATCGACGGCGCCGTCGGGTCGAGGCCGACGACGACGGCGTCGATGTTCGGGTCGTCGAGGAAGGCTTCCGTGATCTTCAGGTGGGTGTCGTCGTCGGCACCCGGGTTGATGTCGATGGGGTTGCGGACCTCGACCAGCGCGTCCAGACGCTTCGCGGCGAGGATTTCCTGCACGCGCTTCACGGTCGCCGCGTCGAGTTGCCCCGTCTCCAGCGAGAAGGTTTCGGTCGCGATCGAGTCCGCCATGCCGACCGCCTCGAAGCCCGCGCCGCTGATCGCGCCGAGGCGCTTGCCGACTTTCTTGTGATGCAAGGCGCCGGCGATGTAGAAGAGGTCGTCGAAGATGTTGAAGTCTTCGGCGACGATCGCACCGGCCTGACGTAGCACGGCCTCGAAGAGGATGGGGTCACCGGCGACGGAGGCCGTGTGGCCCATGACGCCCCCTGCCCCGGCTTCGGTGCGGCCCGATTTGTAGACGACGACCTGCTTGCCATTCAGCACTGCCTTGCGCACCGCCTGCGCGAAGTCGAGGCCGTCACCGTCCTTGAAGCCTTCGATATAGACGCCGATTGTCTCGATCTCCGGGCGTTCGGCGAAGAAATCGAGCATGTCGCCGTGCGTGAGGTCGGTCTGGTTACCGAGCGCGAGCATGTAGCGCGGGTCGAGCCAGGGGTTCTGCGAGATACGCGTGATCATGAAGGCGCCGGACTGGCTCAGCATGACTGAGTTGCGCTCCGCCTTCTTCTGCGGCTTCGGCAGGCGTTCGAGCGGGATGAACCAGGAGTCGTAGCCGCCGGGGTGCGACACGACACCGAGGCAATTCGCGCCGAGGAAGATGGGCCCGCCGCCGGGGTTGCCGTGCGCGGCGTTGATCTTCGCGGCGAGCGCGGCGGCGGGTTCGCGGCTCTTGGCCGTTTCGCCGAGGCCGCCGGGGATCAGCATCACGGATTCGACGGCATCGCTCGCGATGATCTCGTCGACGAGTTCATACACCGCGTCGGAGGGCACCGCGACGATCAGGAGGTCGAGCTTCGCCGGCAGCGCGCGCAGGCTCTCAACGCAGCGCACGCCGTCGATCTCGGTCTCGCCGGGCCGGATGATGGTGAGCTTGTCCTTCGGGTAACCGCTGCCCATCAGGTTCTTGAGGATGATGCGGCCGAAGTTCATACCGCTCGCGGAGACGCCGATGATGCCGATCGACTGCGGATGGATCAGCTTGTCGATCTTGTGCACGGGGCGCGGAAGACGGCCGGCGATGGGACGCCCGAACTCGACGCGAGCGGCGCCGACCGTGGGCTTCTTCGCGAACTGCACGGCGTCGAGTTCGAGATGCTGGATCACGAACTCCGTTTGGGCGTTCTGCACCGAATAGTCGTGGCCGAGACCGAGCATCAGGCCGAAGCAGAATTCGAGCACCGGGTCCGGCGGCCGGCGGCCGGCGCGCTCTGCGGCGACGGCGATCTTCTGGTACGCGAGGGTGCGGCGGAAGAGGCGCAGGAAGTCGGCGGCGTCGGTCAGTTCGACGGAGGCGGAGACGGCTGCGCGATCCTTGCGGAAGTTCGCGCGGTCCAGTGCCGCATCGAGCCCGCCGGATCCCGCGCTGAGCACCATGCCGAACTCGCGCGTATTCTCCAGCGTGATGCGCAGGTCGACGCCGCCCGGCACGCCCTCCGCGAGCGCCGCACCGAAGCTCGCGACGAAGCTTTCGCACTCGGCCGCGTCGAGCGCGCTGCGGCCCTCCGCTGCAGCCTGCTTGAACAGCTCGCCGGTCTTGGCGATCACGGCCTCGCCCGGACTGATGGTCACTCGATCGTTCACTGCCCTGTCTCCATTATTGTCTGCCGTCTCGACCCTAGCGGCCGGCGGCTTTGTTCACCCTTCGACCCAAGCGTTCTTGCCTGCCCTACGCCTTCGGCCGCTTGTCGATCACACGCTTGGCCTTGCCGACCTGGGTGCGTTCGATGCGGCCGGTTTCGACGACGTACACATCCGCGCTGACCCCGACGCCGCTCTTGATCTCGTGGCGAAGGTTGGTCGCGATCGCCGCGCGCTGGCTCTCGTTGAGCACATCCGAGAGGTCGGAGCGCACTTCGGCGAGCACGGTCAGTTCATCCATGTGATGCGGGCGGCTGATCTGCAGCTGGTAGTGGCCACACAGGCTTTCGTGGCGGAGGATGATTTCCTCGATCTGCGTCGGGAAGACGTTCACACCGCGGATGATCAGCATGTCGTCGCTGCGGCCGGTGATCTTGCCGATGCGCCGCATCGTGCGCGCGGTGCCCGGCAGCAGCACCGTGAGGTCGCGCGTGCGGTAGCGGACGATGGGCAGCGCTTCCTTCGTCAGCGAGGTGAAGACGAGTTCGCCGGGCGTACCGTCAGGCACGACTTCGCCGGTGGCCGGGTCGATGATCTCGGGGTAGAAGTGGTCTTCCCAGATGTGCGGACCGTCCTTGGTCTCGATGCACTCGCAGGCAACCCCCGGGCCGATCACTTCGGACAGGCCGTAGATATCGATCGCGTCGATGCCGAGACGCGTCTCGACCTCGCGCCGCATCTCGTTGGTCCAGGGCTCGGCGCCGAAGACGCCGATGCGCAGGCTGGTCGAGGCCGGATCGATCCCTTGCGTCTGCAGCTCGTCGGCGATCGTCAGCATGTAGGACGGCGTCGCCATGATCATCGTGGGCTTGAATTCGCGGATGAGCTGCACCTGCTTCTCGGTGTTGCCGCCGCCCATCGGGACCACCGCCGCGCCGAGCGCCTCGCCGCCGTAGTGCGCGCCCAGCCCCCCGGTGAAGAGGCCGTAGCCGTAGGAATTGAGAATGATGTCGTCGGCGGTGCCGCCGGCTGCGCGCAGCGAGCGCGCCATTACCGAGGCCCACATCGCGATGTCGTTCTTCGTGTAGCCGACGACCGTCGGCAGGCCGGTCGTGCCGGAGGACGCATGCACGCGCACGATGTCGCGCATCGGCACCGCAAACATCCCGTAGGGGTAGTTGTCGCGCAGCTCCTTCTTGCTCGTGAAGGGGAAGCGCGAGAGGTCGGAGAGCTGCTTCAGGTCCGAGGGATGCACGCCCGCCGCGTCGAAGGCGGCGCGATAGTGCGGCACGTTGTCGTACGCGTGCTGCAGGCTCCATTTGAGGCGTTCGAGCTGCAGCGCGGCGAGTTCATCGCGGCTTGCCTTCTCGATCGGATCGAGCGTTTCCGGTGCTGCGCCTTTCGATGCTGCAAAGCTGTCCCTAGCCGACATGTTCGGTCTCCGCCATACGTTCCACAAATTTTCGGTTTTCTACAACCTTGTTCTGAATGTGCTCGATCTGCTCGGGCGACAGGTGGCGGAAACGGCCCATCACCTTGAGGTACTCCGTCACTGGCAGTGGATCGTCGACCGGCTTCGTGAAGTGCAGGCCGGTCTTCGGCGTGTACTCCCACAGCATCACGAAATTGGTCTCGACGGCCTTCCTCGCGACTTCCATGTTCTGGTGCGAGGGGAAGCGCCACCCGGTCGTGCAGGGGGAGTAGACGTGCAGATAGGCGAAGCCGGTCTTGGAGGCTTCGAGCGCGCGGTCGAGCTTCTCGTAGAGGTCCTCCATGTAGGCGGTGGACGCCGTCGCGACGTAGGCGCAGCGGTGGTTCATCATGATCAGCGGCAGGTTCTTCGCGTCCTGCGTCTTGCCGCGCGAGGTCTCGCCCACCGGCGTCGTCGAAGTCCATGCGCCGTAGGGCGTGCAGCTCGAACGCTGCATGCCGGTGTTCATGTATCCCTCGTTGTCGACGACCATGAAGAGCATCTGCTCGCCGCGCTCGGCCGCGCCGGA
>NZ_DATFAO010000005.1:0-10113 GCF_035254505.1 Aromatoleum sp.
GGACGCACATAAGGAAGCGACCGTGAAGTTCACCATTTACCAGGACAGCCGCATCGGCAAGCGCAGTTCGAACCAGGACCGCCTGGCGTACTGCTATTCGCGCGAGGCGCTGCTGATGCTCGTCGCCGACGGCATGGGCGGACACCTGCATGGCGACGTCGCGTCGCACATCTGCGTGCAGTTCATCACCGAGGCCTTCCAGCGCGAAGCCCGTCCGGTGCTGCCCGACCCCTCGATGTTCCTGTCGCGTGCCCTCACCAACGCGCACAACGCGATCCTCGACTACGCCTTCGACAAGAACTTGGCCGAAGCGCCGCGCACGACCGTCGTCGCCTGCGTCGTGCAGGAAGGCTTCGCGCAGTGGGCGCATGCCGGCGACTCGCGGCTCTATGTGCTGCGCCGCGGTCAGGTCGCGATGCACACCAAGGATCATTCGCGCGTGCAACTGATGATGGATCAAGGTCTCATCAACGCCGAGGAAGCCGCCCGTCACCCCAGCCGCAACCGCGTCTACAGCTGCCTCGGCGGCCATCATGCGCCGCAGGTCGAGTTCTCGAAACGCCTGCCGCTACGCGATGGCGACGTGCTCGCGCTGTGCTCGGACGGAGTGTGGGGCCCGGTCGGCGACGCGTTGCTGGCGACCGAGCTCTGCGCCGGCGACGTCATGACCCAGGTCCCGAGACTGATGGACAAGGCCGAGGAGCTCGCGGGCGCCAGCTGCGACAACCTGTCGATGATCGCGATGCAATGGCACGACGACACGACGCAGCCGCATGCGGACGCGATCTCGACGCAGACCATGGCGCTCGACAACTTCACGACCCAGCTCGAAGCCTTCGAGCGCACGACCCAGTCGCCGACCGCCCGCTACGACATCACCGACGACGAGATCGAGAAGGCCATCGACGAGATCAACTCCGCCATCCAGAAATACAGCAAATAGGAAAGCCTTCATGCGCCCCAGCCAACGCCGCGCCGACGAACTGCGTCCGGTCCGCATCACCCGCAACTTCACCTGCCACGCCGAAGGCTCGGTGCTGATCGAATTCGGCGCAACGCGCGTGCTGTGCACGGCGAGCGTCGAGGAATCGCTGCCGCCCTTCCTGCGCGGCAAGGGCCAGGGCTGGCTCACGGCCGAATACGGCATGCTGCCGCGCTCGACGCACACCCGCAGCGCGCGCGAAGCCGCGAAAGGCAAGCAGAGCGGACGCACGCAGGAAATCCAACGTCTGATCGGCCGCAGCCTGCGCGCGGTGGTCGACATGACGGCGCTCGGCGAACGTCAGATCATCATCGACTGCGACGTGCTGCAAGCCGACGGCGGCACCCGTACCGCGTCCATCACCGGCGCCTGCGTCGCCGTCCATGATGCGATCACCAAGCTCGTCGCCGCGGGCAAGCTCGCCAAGAACCCGATGCGCGACTTCGTCGCCGCGGTGTCGGTCGGCATCCACAACGGCCAGCCGGTGCTCGACCTCGACTACGTCGAGGACTCTGCGTGCGACACCGACATGAACGTCGTGATGACCGGCGCCGGCGGCTTCGTCGAAGTCCAGGGCACGGCCGAAGGCACGCCTTTCTCGCGCGAGGAACTCAACGCGCTGCTCGCACTCGCAGAAGGAGGCATCCGCGAGCTCGTCGCCCTGCAGAAGGCGGCGCTCGCGCAGCAGTGAGATCATTATGAGCAAACGACTCGTCCTCGCCAGCAACAACGCCAAGAAGGCCGCCGAAATGACGGCGCTGCTCGCGCCGCTCGGCATCGAAGTGGTGCCGCAAGCGGCGCTAGGCATTCCGGAAGCGGAAGAGCCGCACAACACTTTCATCGAGAATGCGCTCGCGAAGGCACGCCACGCCTCCGCGCTGTCCGGTCTGCCGGCGGTCGCCGACGATTCGGGCCTGTGTGTGACCGCACTGGGCAACGCGCCGGGGGTGCAGTCGGCGCGCTATGCGGGCGAGCCGAAATCGGATGCGCGCAACAACGCGCTGCTGCTGCAGCGGCTCGAAGGCGTCACGGACCGGCGCGCCTACTTCTACTCGGTTGTCGTGCTGGTGCGCCACGCCGAAGACCCCCGCCCGCTGATCGCCGACGGCGAATGGCACGGCGAGATCCTCGATGCGCCGCGCGGCGACGCGGGCTTCGGCTACGACCCGCTGTTCTACGTGCCCGAGATGAACCAGACGGCCGCCGAACTCGAAGCGAAGCTCAAGAACACGCTAAGTCACCGGGGCGCAGCGATGCGGCATCTCCTCGCACGGCTGGAGACCGATCCGCTGTGAGTGCTGGTCCCGCGAGCAGTCGCCGCGTTATCCCGCTGACGGTCGCCCCGGCCGCCGGCGCGAGTTCCCTCGCCTTGCCCGACCGCCCGCAACTCATGGCCTCACCGCCGCTCGCGCTGTACGTGCACTACCCGTGGTGCGTGAAGAAGTGCCCCTACTGCGATTTCAATTCGCACGCCCAGCGCGGCGGCGAGATTCCGGAAGCGGCCTACATCGACGCGCTGCTCGCCGACCTCGAATCGGCGCTGCCGCAAGTGTGGGGCCGGCGCGTGCATTCGATCTTCATCGGCGGCGGCACGCCCAGCCTGATCTCGTCGGCGGGCCTCGATCGCTTGCTGACCGGGATCCGCATGCTGGTGATGCTCGACCCGCTGGCCGAGATCACGCTGGAGGCGAATCCGGGCACGGTGGAAGCCCAGCGCTTCCGCGACTACCGCGCGGCGGGGGTCAATCGGCTGTCACTCGGCATCCAGAGCTTCGACGACCGCCAGCTCGCGCGCCTGGGCCGCATCCACGGCGGCGACGAGGCGCGGCGCGCGATCGACATGGCGCTCGCGCACTTCGAGCGCGTGAACCTTGACCTGATGTACGCGCTGCCCGAGCAGACGCTCGCCGAAGCGCTCGCCGACCTCGAAACGGGGCTCGGCTTCGGCGTCACCCACCTCTCGTGCTACCACCTGACGCTGGAACCCAACACGCCCTTCGCGCATTCGCCGCCGCCGCTGCCGGACGACGACCTCTCGGCCGACATGCAGGACGCGATCGAGGAACGCCTCAGGGACGCGGGCTTCATCCATTACGAGACCTCGGCCTTCGCGAAGCCCGGCCAGCAGTGCCGCCACAACCTCAACTACTGGACCTTCGGGGACTATCTCGGCATCGGCGCCGGCGCGCACGGCAAGCTGTCGAGCCACGAAGGCATCGTGCGCGAGATGCGCCACAAGCACCCGACCCGCTATCTCGAAGGCGCAGCGCGACGCGATTTCGTGCAGGAACGGCGGGAAGTCGGGGTCGCGGAATTGCCCTTCGAGTTCATGATGAACGCGCTGCGGCTCACTGAAGGCTTCCCGCGCCGGCTCTTCGCCGAGCGCACGGGCCTACCGCTGGCCGCGATCGAGGCGGAACTGATGGAAGCGCGGCAGCGCGGTCTCGTCGAGATCAACGCCGAGGAGATCCGCCCCACCGAACAGGGGCGGCGCTTCCTCAACGACCTGCTGACGATGTTCCTGCGGGACTGAGCACAAGCCCATCGCAGGCGGCGCAGAGCACAAAAGACGAGGCGCACGGCCGCGGATGGGCTTGCATTCGGCGCATTACGGCTATCGCCTAACGCGTCCTACATGCTTGCCTGCTCGCAAGCTGTACCGGGCCTACTACGGGGCCTCGCACAGGCAATGCAGGTAGATGTGCTGCGGATCGTTCCAGCGCAGCAGCTCGGCCGCCTCGGCCCGTAGCCCCGAGAACACGCGCTGCAGCGGCGAGTCGACCGCCGCACTCGCCGGCATCGCGGCATCGATGAGGCGGCGCATCAGCAATTGCAGGGGGTGGATCTCGGGCGTCTGCCACACGGTTTCGTAGTGCTCGATCCCCGCCCGCTTCGCCGCTGATGCGATCGCACCGTCGACGCCACCGAGATGGTCGACGAGCCCGAGTTTGCTCGCGGTCTCGCCCGTCCACACGCGGCCGCGCGCGATCGGGTCGACGTCGGCGACCGGCATCGAGCGGGCGTTCGAGACGGTCTGCAGGAAACGCTGGTAGCTGTGGTCGACGCCGAGCTGGATCGCCTTCGCGAGGCCGGGATCGAGCGGGCGACGCGGGTCGAGGGCGCCCGCGAGCGGGCCGGTCGAGACGCCGTCGGTCGTCACGCCGAGCTTGTCGAGCGGCTCGGCGAGTTCGGGGAACAGCGCGAACACGCCGATCGAGCCGGTGAGCGTCTCGGGACGTGCCCAGATCTCGTCGGCGCCCGCGGCAACCCAATATCCGCCCGACGCGGCGACCGAACTCATCGACGCGACGACGGGCTTGCCGGCGCGACGCGTCAGTTCGAGCTCGCGCCGGATCACTTCCGACGCCCAAGCGCTGCCGCCGGGGCTGTCGATGCGCAGCACCACGGCCTTCACGTGGCCATCCTCGCGCGCTGCGCGGATCTCGTCCGCGAGGCTATCTCCGCCCACCGATTCGCCGTCGTTGCCGCCGTCGACGATCGCGCCCTGCGCGACCAGCACTGCGATGCGGTCCGACTCGTGGGGACGTGCGGCGCGTACCGCCGCAATGTAATCGGAGGCCTCGATGTGGCGATAGTCCTTGCCGTCATCGGCGCTGCCGACGCGCGACTTCAGCATGTCGCGCCACTCGTCGCGCTGGCTCATGCCGTCGACGAGCCCGGAGTCCTGTGCCGCCTTGGCCGGGTCGCCCGCGGCATCGGCGAGCACGCCCGGGTAGTCCGACACGTAGCGTTCGAGTTTCTCCGGAGCGAGTTTGCGTGAGCCCGCGACGCCGCTACGCATTCCGTCCCACAAGCCCTGCAGCAGGTCGCGCGTCGCCGCGCGGTCTTCGTCCGACATGTCGGAGCGCGTAAAGGGCTCGGCGAAAGACTTGTACTCGCCGACACGGAACACATGGACCTTCACGCCGAGCTTGTCGAGCGCGCCCTTGTAGTAGTTCGAATAGCGGGCGAGCCCGGTCAGCAGCACGAAACCGTCGGGCGCGACGTGGACGACGTCGGCGACGCTCGCGAGGTAGTACTGCGCCTGCGTGAAGCGTTCGCCACGCGCGAACACGGGCTTGCCGGTGGTCTTGAACGCGACGAGCGCGTCGCGCAGCTCGGCGAGCTTCGACAGGCCGGAGCTCCCCATGCCGTCGGTGTCGATCACGATCGCCTTGATGCGCGAATCCTCGCGCGCGGCCTGGATCGCCTCCAGCAGATCGCGCAGCGGGGTGCGCGCGACCGGCACGCCGCCCGAGCGCACGAGTCCGAGCGGATCATCGAGCGTCATCTGTTCGACGATCGTGCCCATCGGGCGCACGAGCAGCGCCGCCCCGTCGGGGACGCCCGGCGCCGGACGCAGCGCGACGACGACGATCACCGCAACGATGGCGACGAAGACGAGATTGATCAGGACGCGCCGCACGAGGTCGATTGCGCGCCCGAGTCCCGCCAAGAACCTCCCTACCGAACCCATCTCCCCTGCTCTCCCTCAGCGCGGGCTCAGGCGCCGCGGCGCCGGAACACCAGATCCCATACGCCGTGGCCCAATTTCAGGCCGCGGTTCTCGAACTTCGTCAGCGGCCGGTAATCCGGGCGCGGCGCAAAACCGTCGGCGGTGTTTTCCAGCAGCGCTTCGCCGGAGAGCACCTCCATCATCCAGTGAGCATACTCCTCCCAGTCCGTTGCGCAATGCAGATAGCCCCCGGGCGCGAGGCGCGAGGCGATCAGCGCGACGAAGTCGGGCTGGATGATGCGGCGCTTGTGGTGGCGCTTCTTGCGCCACGGGTCGGGGAAGAAGACATGCACGCCCGCGAGCGCGCCTTCCGGGATCATGTCGCGCAGCACCTCGACGGCGTCGTGCTGCATGATGCGCAGGTTCGCAAGCCCACCTTCGGCGATCAGCTTGCACAGGCTGCCGACCCCCGGCCCGTGCACCTCGATGCCCAGAAAATCCTTGTCCGGCGCGGCGGCAGCGATCTTCGCCGTGGTCTCGCCCATGCCGAATCCGATCTCGACGATCTTCGGCACAGCCCGCCCGAAGGCGGCGTCGAGGTCGAGCGGCGCGACACGGTAGGGGAGGCCGACTTTCGGCAGGGTCTCGTCGAGATGGCGCTGCTGCGCAACCGACATGCGGCCCTGGCGCAGCACGAAGCTGCGGATCGAGCGACTGGAGAAGCGCGCTTCCGGGTCGTGAGCCGGATCGTCGGCAAGCGGATTGGAGTCGAGGGATTCGGGAGTATCGGGACGGCTAGCGGTCATGAGGCGGCAAACGAACGAGGCCCCGCCGCGGTGCGAACCGCCGGCGGAGCCCGGTGAAGGGAAAGGATCAGGAGCCGATCAGGCCTTGGGTCGGCGAGCTGGGGTCAGCGGAGTACAGCTTGCGCGGCATGCGGCCGGCGAGGAAGGCTTCGCGCCCGGCCTCGACCGCCTTCTTCATCGCGCTCGCCATCAGCACCGGCTTCTTCGCGTGCGCGATGGCGGTGTTCATCAGCACGCCGTCGCAGCCGAGCTCCATCGCGATCGCGGCGTCCGACGCCGTGCCGACACCGGCATCGACGAGCACCGGCACCTTGGCTTGGTCGATGATCAGGCGCAGGTTCCACGGGTTCACGATGCCCATGCCGGAGCCGATCAGGGACGCGAGCGGCATGATGGCGACGCAGCCGATCTCTTCGAGCATCTTGGCCTGGATCGGGTCGTCGGCGCAGTAGACCATCACGTCGAAGCCGTCCTTGACCAGGATCTCGGCAGCCTTCAGCGTCTCGGGCATGTTCGGGAACAGCGTCGCCGGGTCGCCGAGCACTTCGAGTTTGCACAGCGGATGCCCGTCGAGCAGCTCGCGCCCGAGCCGCAACGTCCGGACCGCGTCCTCGGCGTTGTAACAGCCGGCCGTGTTCGGCAGGATCGTGAATTTTTCGGGCGGCAGCGCGTCGAGCAGGTTGGGCTCGCCCGCGTTCTGGCCGATGTTGGTTCGGCGGATTGCCACCGTGATGATTTCGGCGCCGCTCGCGTCGATCGCGGTGCGCGTCTCGTCGAAATCCTTGTACTTGCCGGTCCCGACCAAGAGACGGGAGCCGTAGGACTTGCCTGCAATCACCAGTGAGTCGTTCATGTTCGACCTGCGGGAATTCGGGTTGGAAGAATACGGACGTGCAGCAGCTTTCGTAAGCTCTCAGCCGCCGCCGACGGCGACGACGATCTCGAGCCGGTCGCCTTCGGCAAGCATGACTTCGCCGTGCCGGCCCTTGGGCACGATCTCGCCATTGCGCTCGACGGCCAGCCGCTTGCCGGCGAGCTCCCTGCCCTGCAACAGGGCGAGCACGCTCAAGCCTTCGTCGAGGGATTCGTTCTGACCGTTGATGGTGACCTGGATCATGCGAGTGCCGAAAAGAACGCGTAAACGGCCTTAAAGTTTAGCATGTGCGCGGGCGGCGATTCCGCTCCGCACGTAGCGTTCTGGACTGTGATGCGCTTGCCGGATCCGCGGTTCCGGCCCAGCCTGAGTGTTGAGGTGAAATCCCCGGCGGCGGGAGCCCGAGATCACGGACACTGACGCGTTCGGCCGTCGCTGGCCGCCCATCGTTGCGCAACGCCTTGCCTGTCATTAGAATGGCGCCCTGCCCGACGCAATTCGGGCCTCCGAGCGGGCGTCGTATAATGGTAATACCCTAGCTTCCCAAGCTAGAGCCGTGGGTTCGATTCCCATCGCCCGCTCCAGAACTCAATGAAAAAGGCCAGCGCTGATGCTGGCCTTTTTCATTTCCGGTCTTATGGCCTCATTCGAGGCAGCACAGATCCCCCGCCGGCTCGGGGCAACGGCAACCCGCGTGGCGCGCGATGCTGCGGTGGATCGCCTTGAAACGCTCGTGCACGGTTTCGCCGAAGAGCGGATCGGCGGCGAAATGGACGGCGGAGTTGACGAGGAACCAGTCGCGGCTGTCGAGTTGGGCGGCGAGGCGCGGGAAGATCTCGCGCTCCTCGGTGTCCATGTGTCGCGTGAGCAGCGCGACGTAGGTGCGCACGTCGGCGTCGAGCGTCGCGCGCAACATCGGCACCCCGTCGGCGGCCGCGTCGAGGTCTGCGGCGAGGGTCGCGCTGCTGGCGGAAATCGCCTGGTGTTCGCGTGAGAGTTCCCCCACGAGGCGCCACGCGACTTGGTCGCGCGCGAGCAACTGCCTGAACGCCGCGTCCTCGCGCGGATGATGGACGAGGTCGGGGTATTGCGTCATGTAGAACACGACTTCCGACATCAGTTCGTAATCCGGCCGCGCACCTCGGACGAAGCGTTCGGTCTCTGATTGCAGCAGATTGAGCAGCTTGCGGTAATTGGCATGCTCGGCGTGCCATTTTGCGATGTGTCCGGACATGGCGGTCTCCAGTGGGGTTGGGCGACGTCCGGCGTTGTCGACACCGGAGTGATTTCGCACGACTTCATCGTCGGCCGATCCGCCGGTGTCGGAAATGATTTTTGTCATTCAGCGCGCCTCAAGAAGACTGGCGCAGCAGGGCGAGGCGGATACGCTCGATCGCGTGCGAGGGGCTCAGCCCCTTCGGGCAGACCTCGGTGCAATTCATGATCGTGCGGCAGCGGTAGAGGCGATAGACGTCGTCGAGGAAGGCGAGCCGCTCGGCCGTGGCCGTGTCGCGCGAATCGGCGATGAAGCGGTAGGCCTGCAGCAGGCCGGCGGGGCCGATGAACTTGTCCGGGTTCCACCAGAAGGACGGGCAGAAGGCGCTGCAGCAGGCGCACAGGATGCACTCGTAGAGCCCGTTGAGTTTTTCGCGCTGTTCCGGCGATTGCAGCCGCTCGCGCTCGGGCGGCAGCGCGTCGTTGATCAGGTAGGGCTTGATCGAGTGGTAGTGGGCGAAGAACTGCGTCATGTCGACGACGAGGTCGCGGATCACCGGGAATCCCGGCAAGGGGCGCAGCACGACCGGCTCCCTGAGGCCCGCCAGCGACGTGAGGCAGGCGAGCCCGTTGCGGCCGTTGATGTTCATCGCGTCCGAACCGCACACGCCTTCGCGGCACGAACGGCGGAAGGACAGGCTGTCGTCGACGGTCTTCAGCCGCATCAGCACGTCGAGCAGCTTCCTGTCGCCCGCCTCGGGGGCAAGCTCATAGTCCTGCATACGAGGCTTGGCCCCGGTTTCGGGATTGAAGCGGTAAATGCTGATGCGCACGTTCCCTCCTCCCCGGCTTGTTCAGGCCGCACCGGGCAGTTGCGCCGCGATCGTCAGCACGACGCGGACCAGGATCGCGGACAGCAGCACGGCAAGCAGCGTGAGCAGCGCCAGCCGCAGCGCCGGGGCATGGACGTAGTCGAGCACGATGTCGCGCGCGCCGATCCAACCGTGCAGGCACATCGCGCCGAAGAAGACGACGATCAGCACCGCGCCATGGGAGCTCGTCGCCAGCGCGTGCCAGCGCGCGTAGCTCACTGGCGGACCGACGAGCAGCACGGCCGCCGCCAGCGCGAGCAGGACCAGCAGCACGAGTGCGCTCGCGCGCTGCAGCACCCAGGCGCGTTGCCCGGCGAAGAGTCTCATGTCAGCCACCGCAACGCGGCGGCCGCCGCAATGATCGCCGCCGCGAGGATCACCGCCCACGCGCTGATCCGCGCCTGGGCAAGACGGCTGCCGGCGCCGACGTCCATCAGCAGGTGGCGCAGGCCGGCGAGCAGGTGATGGGCGGCGGCCCAGACGACGACGGTGAGCAGCAGCGCGCGGGAAGGCGCGGAAACGAGCTCCCGCAGCGCCTCGAACTCGGCCTCGCTGTGCAGCGAGCGGTCCAGCGAAAGCGCGAGCGGCGGCAGGCACAGGAGCAGCAGGACGCCCGAAATCCGGTGTCCGATGGAGGCGACGGCCCCGATCGGGAAGCGTATCTGCCACAGGTTGAGGAATTTCGGGCCGCGGGATCGTGCTCGCATGCTGGCCTCCCATCGGGGAAGAGCGGACGTCCGTTGGACTATAGGAAGCGGACTCGAAAGAGTCACCCCTTATCGCAAGCCTTCGGCCGGCGAAGTGTGCGAAACCGGGAATTTGCGCTGGTGCGTCCTGACGGATTCGAACCGCCGACCTCCACGATGTCAACGTGGCGCTCTAACCAACTGAGCTAAGGACGCACGTGC
>NZ_DATFAO010000006.1:0-16946 GCF_035254505.1 Aromatoleum sp.
TGGTGCTGGTAATAGCGCCGGTTACCCCGGCGCTTCACCGGCTTGAGCTGGGTGAATTCCTGCTCCCAGTAGCGCAGGACGTGCGGTTTCACCGCACACAGTTCGCTGACCTCGCCAATCGTGAAATAGCGCTTCGCCGGAATAGGCGGCAGCGGGCCCGAGACGCCCTCGTTATGGCTGCTTGCTTGCATCGCTCAACTGCTCCACTGCCGCCTTCAGCTTCTGGCTGGCGTGAAAGGTTACGACTCGCCTGGCAGTGATCGGAATTTCTTCGCCGGTCTTCGGATTACGTCCCGGCCGCTGGGGCTTGTCCCGCAGCTGAAAATTGCCGAAGCCGGACAACTTCACCGACTCACCCTGCTCAAGAGCGAGCCGGATCTCTTCAAAGAAGCCTTCGACCATGTCCTTCGCCTCGCGCTTGTTCAGGCCAACCCGCTCGAAGAGCAGGTCGGCCAGTTCGGCCTTGGTCAACGTAGCGCTTATGTTCATTCGGTTATCCACGCAAACGAGCCCCGAGCGTAATGTCGGCGTGGCTGACGATGGCTGACATGGCTGCATCCACTTCCGAATCCTCGAGCGTGCGCTGAGTATCTTGCATCAACACACTGAAGGCAAGGCTCTTTTTCCCATCTTCGATGCCTTTGCCATGATAGACATCGAAGAGTTCGATCGCCTTGACGATGGCCGGAGCGGCCTCGCGCAAGACCTCGAGCACGCGCGCGACCGCGCAGGACTGATCGACGACGAGCGCCAAGTCACGAGTAACCGCAGGTTGGCGGGAAATCTCCTGGTAGGACGGCAGGCGCGCCGCCAGAGTCGCATCGAGCTCGAGTTCGAACGCGACGGGCGCCGAACCGAGTTCGTAACGCTGCACCCACACCGGATGCAGCTCACCGATCACGCCGATCTTGCGCCCCTCGAGCATCACGCTCGCAGCGCGCCCCGGATGCAGGGCCGGATGGACGACCGGCTCGAATGACAAGGCCTGCGGGATGAACAAGGCCTCAAGGTCGCCCTTAAGGTCGAAAAAATCGACCTGCCGCGCCTTCGCGCCCCACTGCACGGACAACGCCGGTCCGGCAGCCAGCGCCGCGACGCGGACCGGCTGGTGAAAACCACTGACCGGGGCGCCGTCAGCCTGACGCTCAAAGCAGCGCCCGACTTCGAAGACCCGCACGCGCTCCACCTGCCGCTTGCGGTTGGCAACGACGTTGGCGGCGAGCCCGGGAATCAGGCTCGAGCGCATCACGCTCATCTGACTGGCGATCGGGTTGGCAAGCCGGATCGGATCCGCGTTGGCACAGAAATCGCGTTCCCACGCCTCCTCGACGAAAGCGTAATTGACCACCTCCTGGTAGTCGCGAGCAGCGATCAGACGACGCACATCCCACACAGTCCGGGCGGATTCCGTGCGATCGAGCATCGCCAGAGAGCCCTTCGGCGGAAGCGCCGGAAGCGCGTCATAGCCATGCAGGCGGGCGATTTCCTCGACCAGATCTTCTTCGATCTCGATATCGAAGCGGAAGGACGGCGGCACGACCTGAAGTTCATCGCCTGCGCGCTGCACATCGAGATGCACGCCCTCGAGCAGCTTGACGATGGCGTCGTCGTCGAGATCGATGCCCAGCAGGCGGCGCGCACGGGCGGGGCGTAGACGAACCGCCTTGCGTACGGGCAGATGCCCCGGCGCCACGGCCTCGACGACCGCTCCGGCCTCTCCGCCACAGATATCAAGGATCAACCGGGTGGCACGCTCGATCGCGACGCCGGCGAGATTGAAATCGACGCCGCGCTCGAAACGGTGCGAGGCGTCAGACACGAAACCGTAGCTCCGTGCGCGACCCGCGATCGCGACGGGCGCGAAGAAGGCGCTTTCGAGGAACACGTCGGTCGTTTCCAGCGTGACACCACTTTCCTCGCCACCCATGATGCCGGCCAGCGCCAGCGCACGCGCCTCGTCGGCGATCAGCAGCGTATCGGCGTCCGGTGTGACGGTCTGCTCGTTGAGCAGCAACACCTGTTCGCCAGCACGCGGGAAGCGCACGTGAATCGCCCCCGAAAGGCGCGCGTTGTCGAACACGTGGAGCGGCTGCCCGAGTTCGAGCATGACGTAGTTGGTCACGTCGACGAGCGCACTGATCGAGCGCACGCCGCTACGCAGGAGGCGCTGTTTCATCCAGTCCGGCGTCACCGCCTTGGCGTTAACGCCATGCAGCACACGCCCGCAATAGCGCGGGCACGCGTCGGGCGCATCGAGAATGATGTCGCGACGCTCGTCGAGCGAGGGCGCGACGGTCTCGATCTGCGGCATGACGAGCGGCTGCCCGGTCAGGGCCGCCACTTCGCGGGCGACACCGGCGAGGCTCAGGCAGTCGGAGCGGTTCGGCGTGAGCTTGATCGTGAACAGCGTGTCGTCGAGCGCGAGGTAGTCGCGCACGTCGCAACCGACCGGCGCATCCGCCGGCAGCTCCAGCAAACCGCCGTGATCCTCGGACAGCCCCAGCTCGCGAGCCGAACAGAGCATGCCGAAGGATTCGACTCCGCGCAGCTTGGCCGCCTTGATCTCGAAGCCGGGAAGTTTCGCTCCGACGACAGCGCACGGAATCTTCATGCCAACTGCCGCATTGGGCGCGCCGCAGACGATCTGCAGCAAATCCCCCTGCCCCGCGTCGACCTTGCACAGCTTGAGCTTGTCGGCGTTCGGGTGCTTCTCGGCCTCGACGATCTGCGCCACGACGACGCCCGAGAACGCCGGGGCCACGGAGGCAGACTCTTCCACTTCGAGGCCGGACATCGTCAGCAGATGACCCAGCGCGTCGCTATCGAGCGGAGGATTGACGAAGCTCCGCAACCAGTGTTCCGAAAATTGCATGATTCGATTACCTGAATTGGCTCAAGAAGCGCAGATCGCCTTCGAAGAAGAGGCGCAGATCGTTGACGCCGTAGCGCAGCATCGTCAGCCGGTCCGGCCCCATGCCGAAGGCGAAGCCGGTATAGCGCTCGGGGTCGATGCCGCCGAAGCGCAGCACGTTCGGGTGCACCATCCCGCAGCCGGCGATCTCCAGCCAGCGCCCTTTCAGCGCGCCGCTCATGAAAGCGACGTCAATCTCGGCGCTCGGCTCGGTAAACGGGAAGAAGGAGGGGCGGAAGCGCACCTGCAGGTCTTCGGTCTCGAAGAATTTGCGCAGGAAGTCAGCGATCACCCCTTTGAGGTCGGCGAAGCTCACCGACTCGCCGACCCACAGGCCTTCGACCTGGTGGAACATCGGCGAATGCGTCGCATCCGAGTCGACGCGATAGACGCGACCGGGTGCAATGATCCGGATCTCGGGCATATTGCCCTGATCGGCATAGCGGGCCGCATGCTCGATCATCGTCCGGATCTGCACCGGACTGGTGTGCGTACGCAGCAGGACTTCGTTGTGGCCTTCGAGATAGAAGGTGTCGTGCATCGAACGCGCCGGATGGTTCTCCGGGGTGTTGAGCGCCGTGAAGTTGTGCCAGTCGGTCTCGATCTCGGGGCCGTCAGCGACAACGAAGCCGATTGAACGGAACAGGTTTTCAATGCGTTCCAGCGTGCGGCTCACCGGATGCAGGCCGCCGAGCGACGCGCCACGCCCGGGCAACGTGACGTCGAGCGCCTCAGCCGCGAGTTGCGCCTGCAAAGCCGCATCGCGCAAGGCCTGACGACGGGCTTCGAGTGCCGCCTCGATCGCATCCTTCGCGCGGTTGATATCGGCGCCTGCCGTACGACGCTCTTCCGGCGCCAGCTTGCCCAAACCCTTGAGGAGCTCGGTGAGTGCACCGGTCTTGCCGAGGTAACGTGCCTTGGTCTGTTCCAGCAAGACAGCGTCTGCCGCCGCCGCGAACTCGTCTTTGGCCTGTTGAACGAGTTGATCGAGCTTGTCCATTTGCCTGCCGTGGAAAATTCAGGAAAAAAAAAGGAGGCCAGGCCTCCTTTTTTCGTGCTGCGTTGTATTACGCAGCGAGTTTGGCCCGGGCCTGGTCCGCAAGTGCCGCGAACGCGGGCTTGTCGAACACTGCCAGATCGGCCAGCACCTTGCGGTCCACTTCGATCGCGGACTTCTTGAGACCGTTCATGAACGTGCTGTAGGTCAGACCGACTTCACGCGCAGCGGCGTTGATACGGGCGATCCACAGCGAACGGAACTGGCGCTTGCGCTGACGGCGGTCACGGTACGCGTATTGACCAGCCTTCATCACCGCCTGTTTGGCGATGCGGTATACGTTCTTGCGGCGGCCGCGGTAACCCTTGGCCTGATCAAGAACCTTCTTATGACGTGCGCGGGCGGTTACACCACGTTTAACTCTGGGCATGGCGGTTTCCTATCAAGCGTAAGGCAGCATGGCGCGGATCAGCTTCTCGTCGGCGGCGTGAACTTCCGTCATGCCGCGCAGCTGGCGCTTGCTCTTGGTGGTTTTCTTGGTAAGGATGTGGCGCTTGAACGCCTGGGACCGCTTGATCCCACCACTAGCGCGGACCTTGAACCGCTTGGCGGCTCCGCTCTTGGTTTTCATCTTGGGCATTGCTGACTCCAGATTTTTGAATGCTGTCAGGTAGCGTCGCCACGCGGCGCGTTTTCAACCTGACACCACTTGTTTTCCGGCGGGCGAACCCGCCGGGCCTTTTGCCTTCCACCCCGAGGGGCGAAAAGCAGAATTCTTTGCCGCTTAGCGGGCTTTCTTGGCCGGTGCAATCACCATGACCATCTGACGCCCTTCCATCTTGGGCATCTGCTCGACCTGACCGAGATCGGCCAGATCGGCTTTGACCCGCTCAAGCTGACGCAGGCCGAATTCCTGGTGCGCCATCTCGCGGCCACGGAAGCGCAAGGTCACCTTGCACTTGTCGCCTTCCTCGAGGAAGCGCTTCAGGTTGCGCAGCTTGATCTGGTAATCGTTCTCGTCAGTCGCAGGCCGGAGCTTGACCTCCTTCACCTGCACCTGCTTCTGCTTGAGCCTGGCTTCGTGGGCCTTCTTCTGCTCCTGATACTTGAACTTGCCGAAATCCATCACCCGGCACACGGGCGGTTGCGCCATCGGCGCGATCTCGACCAGATCCAGCCCCGCCTCCTCGGCGGCTTCCAGGGCGGCTCTCAGGGAAACAACACCGATCGGTTCACCTTCTTCACCGATCAGACGGACTTCGGGCGCGGTGATCTCGTCGTTGATCCGCTGCTTCTTTTCTTGAGCGATGGCCAGTTCTCCACGAATGCCAAAAAAATCAGATCGAGCCCGACCGCGCCGAAATTTCGCGCTGCCAACGCTCGATCAGTGTATCCAGGGTCATCTGGCCAAGATCCTGGCCGCCCCGGGCGCGCACGGCCACGAGGCCTGCAGCCTTTTCCTTCTCGCCGACGACGATCTGGTAGGGCAGCTTTTGCACGCTATGCTCGCGGATTTTATAGGTAATCTTCTCGTTACGCAAATCCGCCTCAACGCGGAACCCCGCCTGCTTCAAGCGCTTGGCGACATCCGCGGCATATTCCGACTGCCCTTCCGAGATATTCAGCACGACCGCATGCACGGGTGCGAGCCACAGGGGCAAGGCGCCGGCGAAGTGCTCGACCAGGATGCCGATGAAGCGCTCGAGCGAACCGAGGATCGCGCGATGGAGCATTACCGGGAATTTCTTGGCGTTGTCTTCGGCGACGTATTCGGCGCCGAGACGGACCGGCAGGTTGAAGTCGAGCTGCAGCGTACCGCACTGCCACACGCGATTCAGGCAATCCTTCAACGAGAACTCGATCTTCGGGCCGTAGAAAGCCCCCTCACCCGGCTGCAGTTCGTAGGCGAGCCCTTGTGCGTCGAGCGCGGAAGCGAGTGCCGCCTCGGCCGCATCCCACTGCTCGTCGGTTCCGACGCGCTTGTCGGGACGGGTCGACAGCTTGATCAGAATCTCGCTGAAGCCAAAGTCCGCATACACCTTCTGCAGCAGCTTAATGAAGTCCGCCGCCTCGACCTGCACTTGATCTTCCGCACAGAAGATGTGCGCGTCATCCTGCACGAAGTTGCGCACGCGCATGATGCCGTGCAGCGAGCCGGAGGGCTCATTGCGGTGACAGGAGCCGAACTCGGCCATGCGCAGCGGCAGGTCGCGGTAGCTCTTCAGGCCCTGGTTGAAGATCTGGATATGGCAGGGACAGTTCATCGGCTTGACGGCGTAGTCGTGCTTTTCCGACTGCGTCGTGAACATCAGGTCCGAGTACATGCCCCAATGGCCCGACTTTTCCCACAGCGTACGATCGACGATCTGCGGGGTCTTCACTTCCTGGTAGCCGTTTTCGAGGATCGTGCGGCGCATGTACTGCTCGACCTGCTGCCACAGCGTCCAGCCCTTGGCATGCCAGAACACCATGCCGGGCGCCTCTTCCTGCAGATGGAAGAGATCGAGCAGGCGGCCGAGCTTGCGGTGATCGCGCTTCTCGGCTTCTTCGAGCATGTGCAGGTAGCCGTCGAGGTCTTCCTTCTTCGCCCAGGCGGTGCCATAGACGCGCTGCAGCATCTCGTTCTTGGAGTCGCCGCGCCAGTATGCGCCGGCGAGCTTCGTAAGCTTGAAGACCTTGAGCTTGCCGGTCGAGGGGACGTGCGGGCCGCGGCACAGGTCGATGAAATCGCCCTGTCGGTACAGCGACACGTCCTCGGCCTGCGGAATCGACGCGATGATCTCGGCCTTGTAGTTCTCGCCCTGCGACTTGAAGAACTCGACGGCCTTGTCGCGCGGCCAGACTTCGCGGGCGACTGGGATCTCGCGTTTGGCGAGTTCGGCCATGCGCTTTTCGATCTTCTCGAGATCTTCCGGGGTGAAGGGGCGCTTGTACGAGAAATCGTAGTAGAAGCCGTTTTCGATCACCGGCCCGATCGTGACCTGCGCATCTGGGAAGAGCTCCTTGACGGCATGCGCGAGCAAGTGGGCGGTGGAGTGGCGGATGATATCGACGCCCTCTTCGCTCTTGTCGGTGATGATCGCGAGCGAGGCATCGCCTTCGATGGAGTGGGAGGCATCGACAAGACGGCCATCGACCTTGCCGGCCAGCGCGGCTTTGGCGAGACCGGCGCCGATTGACGCGGCGACTTCGAGCACGGTCACCGGATGATCGAAGCTGCGTACGGAACCGTCAGGAAGCGTGATGTTCGGCATGATCTCGAAGCCTCTGGCAAGTTTTCTGGAAAACGTGGACGAAAAAAAAGTGCGGACGGGCCGCACTTTTTTTCCTGGAGCACTACAGCGGAGCCCGATTTTTTAGTTTCCGGCTTCAGTAGTAGTTCGGAAGATCATCTTCCTGCTCCATACGTTGGTAGGCGCGATTGGACTCGAACCAACGACCCCCACCATGTCAAGGTGGTGCTCTAACCAGCTGAGCTACGCGCCTGCTAAGAGCTGCGCATTATAGGCGTGAATTTACGGCAGCGCAACAAGTTTCCGAAAATTCCTCCCGAATCAGTGGCTGGTACCCTCCGAGCGGGTGGTCTTGTTCCAGACGTTGTACTTGCCGACGGGCTTGTTCATCGGCAGGCGCTTCACTTCCTCGAGGGTGCGTGCGTCGTAGACGACGATCGCGCCATTCGTTTCGGAGAGGCTCGCGAGCGCGTAACGGCCGTCCCGCGTGAATTCGACGTGGGCGAGCGTCTGACCGGGAGGCGCCTTGAGTTCCTTGACGATTTCGAGCGTCTGCTTGTCGATCACCTGCAGGATGTTTTTCGCCTCGCGGCTCATCATCGAGTCGACGAAGGCGTAGCGGCTGTTCTCGTGACTGCGCAGGAAGAAGCCGGGGCCGCGTGTCGGGATGCGCTTGATGACGCTGAAGTCCTTGAGGTCGATGACGGTGACTTCGGCGGCCTTCAGGTTGGTGCTGGCCATGACGCGGCGGCCCTGCCAGTCCCAGGAAATGCCCGAGCCGAGGTGGGGCATGCCGTCGAGCGCAAGGTCGCCGATCTTGCGGCGGACATCGAGATTGACGACCTGGCCGACGCCTTCGCGCGAAGCGCCCAGCACGGTCGAGTAGTCCTGCGTGAAGAAGAAGTCATCCAGCGGATCGGCGAGCTCCGTGCGGCGCGGGTTGAGGTAACCGGGAACGAAGGCCCCTTCCTTGTATTTGTAATCGTGGATGAACCCGACGGGGATCTCTGCAGCCTTGGGGTCGAAGCTGATTTCCCAGACTTCCGGAACATCTTTCAATGCCGCGACGAAGCTCTTGCGCGGGGTCGCTTCATAAACCGCGGAGACGCGCGAGCTGATCTTGCCTTCACGGTCGGTGACAGCGATCGATTTCTGCAGCTTGAGATCGCCGTCCAGCAGCACGAGGGTGT
The DNA here is from genome assembly GCF_035254505.1 of Aromatoleum sp. Lineage (GTDB taxonomy): Bacteria > Pseudomonadota > Gammaproteobacteria > Burkholderiales > Rhodocyclaceae > Aromatoleum. Next base: position 8,332 of record NZ_DATFAO010000006.1, read on the forward strand.
GCGGCAGGTAGTTGGCGACAGCGACGTACCTGCCGTCGGGCGACACCGCGACGTTGCGCGTGTTGATCCCGGCGCGCACTTCGGTGACGACCTTGAGGTTCCACAGGTCATACTTCGTGATCCAGCCGTCGCGCGAGGCGAAGAAGACGTAGCGACCGTCCGCGGTGAATTTGGGCCCACCGTGCAGCGCATGCCTGCTTTGGAAGCGGTGGATCGGCTCGAGCTTGTCGCCGTCGAGCACTGAGACGTGATGGTCGCCCGTTTCGACGACGAGAAAGAGGTTCATCGGGTCGGCGTCGAAGACTGGTTTCGCAGGGAGGCTCGCGGGATCGACGTGCTCGATGCGGGACGTACGGATGTCTGCCTCGGTCCAACTCGGAGCGGGGACGACGGGAGTGTAGATCCAGGATACGAGTGCAGCGATCTGGTCCGCCGGAATCGTCGCGCTGAAGGCGGGCATCTGGGTCGCCGGGCGGCCGTCCCGGACGACTGCAAGGGCTTCGTCCTTGCGCAGGCGCGCGAGGTTTTCGGGCAGCAGGGCCGGGCCGGTGGCCCCCAGGCGGTCCGGGGCGTGACAGGCGGCACAGTGTTGCTGGTAGAGGGCGAGGATCCCGGCGGGGGCCTCTGCGGCGAGCGCCGGCATTGCTGACGCAAGGAGCAGGATGGCGACGGTCGCACGGGGAAGCGGGATGCGCATGGCGGGCCTCAGTGGAGCGGTCACGCGTGACGGTGCAGTGGGACGAAGGGGGTCGTGACGACACGCTCCGCGGCCTGAACGCCGATCTCGTCGTCGGTGAGATAGCAGCCGGGGTCTTCGGCCCACGCATCGCCGGTGATCTGCTGCGCCCGCACCCGGGAGCTGCCGTTGCAGATTTCGAGATGACGGCAGGCGCCGCAGCGGCCGGTGAGGACGCGTGGGTGCCGCTTGAGGCCGGCCATCAGTGGGTTCGAGAGGTCGCTCCAGATCGCGGAGAACGGCCGTTCGCGAACATTGCCGAGTGGCACGTGCCACCACATGGTGTCGGGATGGACGACGCCCAGATTGTCGATGTTCGCGACGTTCACGCCGCTGGCGTTGCCGCCCCACTGGACGAGCTTGGCGCGGATATGCTCGGCGCGCTCGGGGAAATGCCGTTGGACCCAGTGCAGCAAGTAGATGCCGTCGGCGTCGTTGTTGCCGGTGACGAAGTCCTTCTCGATACCCCGGTGATGCAGGTCGAGGCAGGTGTTGAAGAGCAGGTCCATTGCATCGCGCGTGGTCTGGTGGCGTGCGTCGTCAGCGCGATGCTTGTTGCCGCGACCGGCATAGTTGAGATGCGAGAAGTAGAACTTGTCGATCCGCTCCTCTTCGACGAGGCGCAGCAGCGCGGGCAGATCGTGGGCGTTATCCTCGGTCATCGTGTAGCGCACGCCGACCTTGATGCCGCGATCGAGGCACAGGCGGATGCCGGCGAGCGAAGCATCGAAGGCGCCTTCGCGGCGGCGGAATTTGTCGTGCGTCGCGCCGATACCGTCAAGGCTGACGCCGACGTAGTCGAAACCGGTGTCGGCGATCGCGTCGATGTTCGCGGCGTCAATCAGCGTGCCGTTGCTGGAGAGGCCGACGTAGAAGCCCATGTCCTTGGCGCGTCGACCGATCTCGAAGATGTCCGGGCGCAGCAGGGGTTCTCCGCCGGAAAGGATCAGCACGGGCACGCGGAAGGCCTTGAGGTCGTCCATGACGCGGAAAACTTCGGTGGTCGAGAGTTCTCCAGCGAAATCGGTGTCGGCGGATATCGAGTAGCAGTGCTTGCAGGTGAGATTGCAGCGGCGGATCAGGTTCCAGATGACGACCGGGCCTGGAGGGTTGCGGCGCGGGCCAGCGGGGGTCGGTTGGTCGATTTCGCGGATGAAGCTGGAGATGCGGAACATGAGGAGTACCTCCCTATTCCTTGTGATTAGAGCTCGGAGCGGTCTAGGGAAAAATGACGCTTATCAAGGATGACCGTCTCGCCGATTTGAAGGCCTTGCCCATGACTGCCCGCCGCCGCTTCGGGGTGTTCCACGCTCGTTGGCGCGAGCGGACGCCTCGGCATGAAACACCCCGGAGCGGGGGCTGCGTCCTGCTGGCCTCTTAGCCTCATTCTTTGGAGCCGATTCTCAGGCCCGTCTTTTTCAGGATGGCGGACGAGAACAGGACGTCACGGACGCGACAGGCGCGGGGAAAGCGGATGTCGAGCCGGGCGGCGATCTCTTCGAGTTGGGCTCGCACGTCCTCATGGCTGCGGCCGTGTAGCATGGCAAAGAGGTTGTAGGGCCATTCCGGCAGTCGACGCGGACGACGGTAGCAGTGGGTCACCGCGTCCAGCGAGCCGAGCCATTCACCGACGGGGTCGACCGCATCGTCGGCAATGTCCCAAACCGTCATGCCGTTGGCGGTGTAGCCGATCGCGTAGTGATTCGGTACCGCGCCGATGCGACGGATCAGGCCTCCGTCGAGCATCTGCTGCACGCGCACGAGCAGTTCGTCGGCGGGGATGCCGATCTGTTCGGCGACCGCCGCCCAGGGATCGGCGACGAGGGGCAGGCCCGCTTGCGTCGCGACGATGATGCGTCGATCGAGGTCCTCGGCAGGTGTGTCGCTCATGCTTTCAGCTTCATCTCGACGAAGTATTCGCGTTCCTTCGGGAACAGGAAGACGGGAAGGCCGGTTGCGGTCTCGATGCGTGCGGCGCAGTCGGCGATGGCTTCGCGCCGCTCGGTGGCGAGCACGAACCACATGTTGAGGGCGTGTTCGCGGCGGTAGTTGTGGGCGACTTCGGAGAAGCCGTTGACCTTCGCTGCGACGCATTCGAAGTCGGCCTCGGGCACGCGCATCGCGGCCAGGCAGAACGCGCCGCCGATGCGTTCGACCTGGAACATGGGACCGAAACGGGTCAGCACCCGCTCGTCGAGCATGCGTCGCAAGCGCGCGAGCACCTCGCCCTCGCCGAGCCCGAGACGCGCGCCGACTTCGGCGAAGGGGCGCCGGGCCAGCGGGAAATCACCCTGCAGCGCATTGATCAGTGCGCGGTCGATGTCGTCGAGTTCGTGCGAGCCTCCTGACGCCATTTCGCTCATGTATCGCCCTCCCTGAGGTAGCACGCGCCCTGCTGTTTGAAGCGGCGGGTGCTGAAGAGCACTTCGTGCGGCCAGTGGTCGAGGCCCAGGCGCTGCGCGAGTTCGTCGCGCGTTGCCTGGACCGCTTCGCGGCTACGGCCATGGATCATGCAAAAGAGGTTGTAAGGCCAGTCCGGAAGCGCGCGCCGACGTCGGTAGCAGAGGGTCACGGCGGGCTCGCCAGCGAGTAGACGGCCGATGCGGCGGACCTCGTCGTCGGGAACGTCCCATACGCACATGGCGTTCGCGCGAAAACCCAGTTCATGATGACGAACGATGACGCCGAAGCGTTTGATGATTCCGTCGGAGAGCCAGCGCTCGATGAGTTCGATCGTCATGCCTTCGGCGAGCTCGACGCTGCGCCCCAGCGCCTCGAAGGGCCGGGCGACGAGCGGCAGGCCGCCCTGCAGTGCGTGCATCAGCCTGCGTTCAAGACCGGGGAGCGCGCAGGCAGCCTCCTCGCTCGCTGCGGGTATCGCGGGGGCCGCACAGGACGTGACGCGAGGCGCCCCGGCGAGATCGAAACCAAGGTCGATATGGAATTCTTCCTCGAGTGGCAACACGATGACGCGACAACCGGTGTCGCATTCGATCGCCGCGACGACCTCATGCAAGCGTTGCGCGGACGCTGCCGTGACGACGAACCACAAGTCGAAGTCGTGCTCGCGCTGGTAGTTATGATTGACCTCGGCGAAATCGCTGACGCGCCCAGCGATGACCTGCAGCCAGCCTTTGGGCGCGGACAGTGCAGCCAACGCGCTCGCGCCGACACGTCGTGGCGCGAACACCGGTCCGACGCGGCTGACCACGCCTGAGGCGCGCCACGCCTGCAAGGCGGCCAACACTTCGCTCTCCCTCAGGCCGCATTCTTCGCCGATCGCAGCGAAGGGCTCGGGGACGAGCGGAAAGCCGCGCTGATATTCGTTCAACAGGCGAAAGGTGCCGGCTCCCGCCCCGGAGCCCGCAGGGTCCAGACCAGCCAGATCGATAGCGTGCGCGCCATGGCACGACATTCTAGAACCCGGTGCGGAAAGCGCGGCTCGTGAAGAAGATGCCGCTGGGACTCGCGGCTGGCAGTTCGGCAAGTTTCTGCCGCGAGCGCGTATCGTAGATCAGCACCTTATCGTCGTCGCGCGCGGACACCCATACGGCCTCGCCGCGCGGCGTGAATTCAAGATGCAAGATCGCGCGACCGGGCTGGAAGGTATCGATCGAACGGTTGGTCATTGTGTCGATGACCTGCATCCAACCGTTATCTGGGAAGGCGAAGTTCACCCACACCTCGCGGCCGTCGGGACGCGCCATCACGAACACCGGCTGACTCTTGACGGGAATACGAGCGACCTCCTGCCAAGTCGCCAGATCGACCACCAGCACCTCATGGCGGCCGATCGCCGGGAGATAGGCACGCCCCCCCGCGACCGCCCAGCCGCGCAAGTGTGGCATCTTGTAGACGGGCAGCGCCTGCTCGCCTCGGCCGTAGCCGGGCAGGATTGTGCGCACGCCCTGCTCCGGCCGCCACAGGTCGAGCATCGACAGCCCGTCCTCGCCGAAGAGTCCGGCGATGAAATAACGCCCGTCCGGCGTGACGAGCGCGTCGTACGGCTGCTTGCCCGCCGGGTAGCGCTCGGTTTTCGGATGGCGAGGATCGGACAGATCGGTGACGCGGATCTCATTGGCGTCGAAGAGCGCGTAAGCGAAGCGGTTGCCCGGCAAGTCCGCCAAGCCGACGACCTTCGATGCCTTGCCCTCCGTGCCGTAGCTTGCCGGCACGTCAGCGACGAGCTCCAGCGTCTCAGCGTCGAAAGCCTTGATGCCGCCGGGTTCGTAGTTCTGCGCGACGACGAGTCGGCCGTCCTGCGAGATCGCACCACCAATCGAATTACCCGCCTGCATCACGCGCCGGGCGATCGTCGCGGTCAGCAGATCGACCTTCGTCAGACCGCCGTCGCGACCGAATACGTACGCGTAGCGCCCGTCTCGCGAAAAGACGACCGAAGCGTGCGACAGGTCACCCAAGCCCGACACCTGCGCGACGCGGCTGCGCCCCGAGGTCTCGACGACCTGAATCTGGCCGCTCGCGCGCTCGATGATGACGCCGAGATCGCCGGTGCCGCGAACGGACGGCGCGGGCGCCGTCGAGCACGCGGCCACCAGCAAAGCGGGCAGCGTGACCTGCACAAGGGTCATCAGTCTGCGAAACATTGCTTTCCTCACCCTATTCATTGTCCGGCCGCACCCGGATCGGACGGAAACCCTTCGATCAGCCGCTCGACGATCCACACGGCCTCGCCCTCACTGACGATGCCGCGAAACGGCGGCATCGGCGTGCCTGGACGGCCGCCCGAGATCGATGCAACGAGGCCTTCGCGGGGGCGCTCACGCAGCGCCGCCGGAGTCAGTGCCGGACCGAGTCCTCCCTGCAGTGTCAGCCCATGGCAGGACCCGCAATCCTGGCGCACCATATGCACGAGTTCGCGCTGACGGCGTCCATCGGGAACATTCGATTGCGCGCCCGCCTGCACGGCCATCAGGGCCAAGCAGGCCGCCATCGCGCGTGATCGCCAATCAGACACCTTGCCTCCCTCGCCGAACAAACCCTCGGCCCATGTTCCGCATCATGCCGTCGGCAAGCCGTCGGCGCATGTTGAAGTATCCGCCGGCATAGATCCCGCGCTCCTTGATATCGGTTAATTTCCCGTACGGCATGAAGGGATAAAGTGGCGATGGAAAAATTCATACGCGCTAACGAACCCGCCCGGGTCAAGGCCCGGCATCATCGGAGATCGAGCCATGAGCACTCAAACGACCGCTCCCACCGCTACGGGCCGGGTTTACCTCGTTGGCGCCGGGCCCGGCGACGCGGAATTGCTGACGATGAAGGCGGCGCGCCTGATCGCCAAAGCAAGGGTCGTCGTCTATGACCATCTGGTCGGCGCCGAGGTCGTCGCCCTGGTGAATCCGGCCGCGCGGATGATCTATGCCGGCAAGGAAGCCGGCAACCATGCCTTGCCGCAGGACCAGATCAACGACCTGCTGGTCGAACTGGCGAGCACCGGTCACGACGTCGTGCGCCTCAAGGGCGGCGACCCCTTCATGTTCGGCCGCGGGGGAGAGGAAATGGAAGCGCTGCTCGCACGCGGCATCGCTTGCGAAATCGTTCCCGGGATCACGGCCGCGTGCGGCATTGCGGCCTGTACCGGCATCCCCCTCACCCATCGCGAACATGCGCGCTCGGTTGTCTTCGCGACCGGTCACCTGAAGGACGGCACAGTCGACCTCGACTGGCCTGCCCTCGCCCGCCCCCATCAGACCGTCGTGATCTATATGGGACTCGGCGCGCTCGACATCATCTGCCGCGAACTCGTCGCTCACGGCCTGCCGGGGGACACTCCGGCAGCGGTCATCCATGCCGGCACAACGCCCGAGCAGATCGTTCTCGCAGAACGCCTCGACCGATTGGCTGAGGTCGTCCGTCGCGACCGCATTCGATCCCCGGCGCTGATCATGGTCGGATCCGTCGTGTCGCTCTATGGTTCGCAGCCTGCCGCCGCACCGGAAGCAGCCTGCGTTTATTGATGCATTCTGTGTATGCATCGACGGTGCGAGCAAAAACCCCAATTTGATCGAGGTTAAGGATTCCGGAGCGCATGAAGATCACGCTTTGTATTCAGCGGATGTTTCCGCACCCAATTTTTCATGAAGGGAGATCAATCATGAGTAAGCACGGGAAATGGCTGTCCGGAGCGATGCTGCTTGCCAGCCTGCCGCTGGCGATTTCGCACGCCTTCGCGGAAGAAGCGAAGCACGTGGACGATACCGAGCTCAAGTACCAGGCGGGCGGCTCCCCGCTCGCCGACGTTGACCTGTACAAGGACAGCAACCCCGACGCGCCCAAGATGAGCAAGGCCGAGTTCGACAAGGCACGCAACATCTACTTCCAGCGCTGCGCCGGCTGCCACGGCGTGCTGCGCAAGGGTGCCACCGGCAAACCGCTGACGCCCGACATCACACTCAATCGCGGCTCCGAATACCTGAAAGTCTTCATCAAGTACGGGTCGCCCGCCGGCATGCCAAACTGGGGCACCTCGGGCGAACTGACCGATGAAGAAGTCGACCTGATGGCTCGCTACGTCCAGCAGACGCCCCCGCAACCGCCCGAGTTCGGCATGGCGGACATGAAGTCGACGTGGAAGGTCATCATCCCGCCGGAGCAGCGCCCGACGAAGAAGATGAACAACTACAACATCGCCAACATCTTCTCGACCACGCTACGCGACAGCGGCGAGATCGCACTGATCGACGGCGACACCAAGAAGATCATCAACATCATCAAGACCGGCTACGCGGTACACATCTCCCGTATTTCCGCCTCGGGCCGCTATCTCTTCGTGATCGGCCGCGATGCGCGCGTCAACATGGTCGACTTGTGGATGGAAAAACCCGACAACGTCGCCGAGATCCGCATCGGCCTTGAAGCGCGCTCGGTCGACACCTCCAAGTTCAAAGGTTACGAAGACAAGCTCGCGATCGCCGGCGCCTACTGGCCGCCGCAGTTCGTCATCATGAACGGCGACACGCTCGAGCCGCTGAAAATCGTCTCGACGCGCGGCATGACCGTTGATACGCAGGAATACCACCCCGAACCGCGTGTCGCCTCCATCGTCGCCTCGCACTACAAGCCTGAATTCCTCGTGAACGTCAAGGAAACCGGCAAGACCCTGATGGTCGACTACTCCGACATCAAGAACCTGAAGATGACCGAGATCGGCTCGGCCCGCTTCCTGCACGACGGCGGCTGGGACCTGTCGAAGCGTTACTTCATGGTCGCCGCCAACCAGTCGAACAAGATCGCCGCCATCGATGCCAAGGAAGACAAACTCGCCGCCATCGTCGATGTCGGCAAGATTCCGCACCCCGGCCGCGGCGCGAACTTCGTCCATCCGAAGTACGGCCCGGTGTGGGCAACGGGCCACCTCGGCGACGACTCGATCGCGCTCGTCGGCACCGACCCGGAAAAGCACAAGCAGTACGCCTGGAAGATGGTCGACACCCTGAAGAGCCAGGGTGGCGGATCGCTGTTCATCAAGACCCACCCGAAGTCGAACCACCTGTATGTCGACAATCCGCTGCACCCCGAAGCGAAAGTCAGCCAATCGGTGGCCGTGTATGACCTCAAGAACCTGCAAGCGGGGTTCAAGGTCCTGCCGATCGGCGAGTGGGCGGACCTCAAGGACGACGGCGCAAAACGCGTCGTTCAGCCGGAATACAACAAGAACGGCGACGAAGTGTGGTTCTCGGTTTGGTCGGCGAAGAACAAGGAGGCCGCGATCGTCGTCGTCGACGACAAGACGCTGCAGCTGAAGACCGTGATCAAGGATCCGAAGCTGATCACTCCGACCGGCCACTTCAACGTCTACAACACACAGCACGACGTGTACTGACCGCCAGGAGGCGGCAACACGCCGCCGACCGGT
>NZ_DATFAO010000007.1:0-65709 GCF_035254505.1 Aromatoleum sp.
TCGTCGGTGCCGCTCTGGAAGCTCACCGGCGAGGTCTCGGTCATGCCGTAGGCGATGGTGACTTCGCGCATGTGCATCTTGTCGATGACGCGCTTCATGACTTCGATCGGGCACGGGCTGCCGGCCATGATGCCGGTGCGCAGTGCCGACAGGTCGAATTCATTGAACTTCGGGTGGTCGAGCATCGCGATGAACATCGTCGGCACGCCGTAGCTTGCCGTGCAACGTTCCTCGGCGAGGGTTTCGAGCGTCGCGAGCGGCTCGAAGGATTCGGCCGGGTAGATCATCGTCGCGCCGTGCGTCAGGCAGCCGAGGTTGCCCATCACCATGCCGAAGCAGTGGTAGAGCGGCACGGGGATGCACAGCCGGTCGCCTTCGACGAGACGGATCGCTTCGCCGACGAAGAAGCCGTTGTTGAGGATGTTGTGGTGCGACAGGGTCGCGCCTTTCGGCTGGCCGGTCGTGCCCGAGGTGAACTGGATGTTGATCGGGTCGTCGAATTGCAGCTCGTCGCCGAGGGCTTCGAGGGCGTCGAGTTCGTCGCGCGACGGTGGGGTCAGCAGATCGTCGAAGTTCAGCATCCCGTGGGTCTTGTCCGCGCCCATGCGGACGACGATTTCGAGCGTCGGCAGCTTCGCGGCCTTCAGCTTGCCGGCTTCGGCCTGCGCGAGCTCCGGCGCGAGGTCGCCGATCATTTCGAGGTAGTCGCTGGACTTGAAGGCGGGCGACAGGACCAGCGCGCGGCAGCCGACCTTGTTCAGCGCGTATTCGAGCTCGGCGCGGCGATAGGCGGGGTTGATGTTGACGAGCACGAGGCCGGCCTTCGCGGTCGCGAACTGGGTCAGCGTCCATTCGCTGTTGTTCTGCGACCAGATGCCGATGCGCTCTCCGCGCTTGAGGCCGAGGCGCATGAGGCTGCATGCGAGCGCGTCCACGCGCTGTTTCAGCGCGGCATAGGTCAGCCGGACGTCTTGGTGGCGCACGACCAGCGCCTCGCGGGCGGCGTGACGGGTGCAAGCCTCGTCAAAAAAGCGGCCAATCGTCTGGCCGATCAGGCGCTTTTCGGAAGCGCCGTGGACGTAGCTCAACTGGGTCATGGTGTCTCTCTCCACTTTGTTCGATTCGGTGTGTTCTTTTACGTTTCTCTGCGGATGGCACAAGGGTTGGGCGGAAGGCCGAGGGCTCTGCCAGTCGATCGATGCGGTGCATTACTCGACCGCTACGTGGCGGATACGCTTCAGTTTTCCGCCCGACGGCCACCACACCGATCTCGTACAACAGTCCTTGCAGCGGGACTTCATCCCACCTAACCTCGCTAGCCCTCGCGGTGGCGGAATGAATTCTCGCCACCGCGATTTCGGCTCGCTGTACGTCAGCCTTTCTCTGGCTCGAACTCGACGAGTTCCGCGCCGTCGCCGACCTGATCGCCGACCACGAAGCGGAAGGCCTTCAATGTGCCGGACGCCGGCGCGGTGATGGTGTGCTCCATCTTCATCGCTTCGAGGATCAAGAGCGGCGCGCCCTTTTCGACCTTCGTGCCGGCTTCGACGAGCAGTGCGATGACCTTGCCCGGCATCGGCGCGAGCAGGCCGCCTTCGGCGCCGCCGCCCTCGCCCGCGTGGTGCAGCGGATCGACGTTGGAAAGCTGCCAAGTGCGGCCATGCAGGAAGATGTGACGCTTCTCGCCGGCGACGATCACGGTGGCGTCCATGCGCATGCCGTCGAACTCGACGCGCATGTGACCACGCTCGTCCAGGCGGCCGCGCGCTTCGGCACTCCGGCCATCCACAGAAAGCGTGTAACGGTTACGTCCGCGGTAGGCGACCGTAACCGCCTTCTGCGTCTCGCCGAAGCGGAAGAGCAGCTCGCGGCTTGCGGTGGCGTTAAGCCGCCAACCGTCGCGAGCATGCCAGGGCGATCCGGGATCGTTCCCACGTTCGGCTTCCTCCTCGGCCCAGGCCGTTTCGCGCCGCAGTTCGCCGAGCGCTGCGACGAAATACACGTCTGCGGGCGGCTGCTCGCCTTCCGGGAAGAGATAGGCCTTCTCGCGCTCGATGAGGCCGGTATCCAGATCCGCATTCGCGAAGGCCGGGCAGTTCGTCAGGCGGGACAGGAACTCGATGTTGTTCGCGACGCCGACGACGCGGTAGTCGGCCAGCGCCTGCAGCATGCGCGCAAGCGCCTGGTCGCGGTTCTCGTCCCACACGATCAGCTTCGCGATCATCGGATCGTAGAAGGGGCTGATCTCGTCGCCCTCCTCCACGCCGGTGTCCACGCGCACGTGCATGTTCTCGGCCGGAGGCGCCAGGTGCAGGAGCTTGCCGGTCGACGGCAAGAAGCCCTTCGCGGGGTCCTCGGCGTAGATGCGCGCCTCGAGCGCGTGGCCGCGGATCTGGAGTTGTTCCTGCGCGAGCGGCAGCGGTTCGCCCGAGGCGACGCGGAGCTGCCATTCGACGAGGTCCAGCCCGGTGATCATCTCGGTGACCGGGTGCTCGACCTGCAGCCGAGTGTTCATCTCCATGAAATAGAAGGAGCCGTCCTGGTTCGCGATGAACTCGACGGTGCCGGCGCCGACGTAGCCGACGGCCTTCGCGGCTTCGACCGCGGCCTTGCCCATCGCCGCGCGGCGCTCGAGCGTCATGCCGGGCGCGGGCGCCTCTTCCAGCACCTTCTGGTGGCGGCGCTGCACCGAGCAGTCGCGCTCGAAGAGGTACACGCAGTTGCCGTGCGTGTCGCCGAAGACCTGGATCTCGATGTGGCGCGGACGGATGATGTACTTCTCGACCAGCACATGCTCGTCGCCGAAGGAGGATGCGGCTTCGCGCTTGCACGAGGCGAGCGAGGCGATGAAGTCCTCGGACTTCTCGACCAGACGCATGCCCTTGCCGCCACCACCGGCCGCGGCCTTGATCAGCACCGGGTAGCCGATCTTGTCGGCCTGCTCGTGCAGATAATTCGGCTCCTGGTTGTCACCGTGGTAGCCGGGCGTGAGTGGCACGCGGGCCGCTTCCATCAGCTTCTTCGCTTCGGACTTCGAGCCCATCGCGCGGATCGCCGACACCGGCGGTCCGATGAAGACGATGCCTTCGCGCTCGCAGGCGTCGCAGAAGTCCTCGTTCTCGGACAGGAAGCCGTAGCCGGGATGGATCGCCTGCGCGCCGGTCTGCTTCGCGGCGGCGATGATGCGCTCGATGACGAGGTAGCTTTCCTTGACGGCCGCCGGGCCGATCAGCACGGCTTCGTCGGCGAGGCGCACGTGGCGGGCGTTGGCGTCGGCTTCGGAGTAGACAGCGACGGTCTTGATGCCCATGCGGCGCGCGGTCTTGATGACGCGGCAGGCAATCTCGCCTCTGTTGGCGATCAGGATCTTTTCGAACATTGTTGTCTCCTCCCCTTACATCCGGAACACGCCGAACTTCGTCTGCGGGATCGGTGCGTTGAGCGTCGCGGACAGCGACAGACCCAGCACGCGGCGGCTCTGCGCCGGGTCAATCACGCCGTCGTCCCACAAGCGCGCGGTCGCGTAGTAGGGGTGGCCCTGCACTTCGTATTGTTCGCGGATCGGCGCCTTGAAGACTTCCTCGTCTTCCTTGCTCCAGCTGCCGCCCTTGGCTTCAATGCCGTCGCGGCGCACGGTCGAGAGCACGCTCGCAGCCTGCTCGCCGCCCATCACGGAGATGCGCGAGTTGGGCCACATCCAGAGGAAGCGGGGCGAGTAGGCGCGGCCGCACATGCCGTAGTTGCCGGCGCCGAAGCTGCCGCCGATGATCATCGTGAGCTTGGGCACCTGGGCGGTCGCGACCGCGGTGACCATCTTCGCGCCGTCCTTGGCGATGCCGCCGTTCTCGTACTTGCGGCCCACCATGAAGCCGGTGATGTTCTGCAGGAAGACGAGCGGAATGCCGCGCTGCGCGCACAGTTCAACGAAGTGCGCGCCCTTCTGGGCGGATTCGCCGAACAGGATGCCGTTGTTCGCGACGATGCCGACCGGGTAGCCATAGAGCTGCGCGAAGCCGGTGACCAGCGTCGTGCCGTAGCGCGACTTGAATTCGTCGAAGCGCGAGCCGTCGACGACGCGGGCGATGACTTCGCGCACGTCGTAGGGTTTCCTCGGATCGGCGGGGATGATGCCGTAGAGCTCTTCGGGGTCGTACAGCGGCTCATCGCCGGCGCCGACCTTGAGCGAGACGGGTTTCTGGCGGTTCAGGTTCGACATGATGCGACGCGCGATGTAGAGCGCGTGGGCGTCGTTCTCGGCGAGATGGTCGGCCACACCCGAGATGCGGGTATGCACGTCGCCGCCGCCGAGGTCTTCGGCGCTGACGACTTCACCGGTCGCGGCCTTCACCAGCGGGGGCCCGCCGAGGAAGATCGTGCCCTGGTTCTTGACGATTACCGCCTCGTCACTCATCGCCGGCACGTAGGCGCCGCCTGCGGTGCAGGAGCCCATCACCACCGCGATCTGCGGGATGCCCGCCGCGCTCATGTTGGCCTGGTTGAAGAAGATGCGGCCGAAGTGCTCGCGGTCGGGGAAGACTTCGTCCTGCGTCGGCAGGTTGGCGCCGCCCGAGTCGACGAGATAGACGCAGGGCAGATTGTTCATCTGCGCGATTTCCTGCGCGCGCAGGTGCTTCTTCACCGTCATCGGGAAGTAGCTGCCGCCCTTCACCGTCGCGTCGTTGGCGACGATCATGCATTCGATGCCCTTCACGCGGCCGATGCCGGTGATCACGCCCGCGGAGGGCGCATCGCCGTCGTACATGCCGTAAGCGGCCATCTGGCCCACTTCGAGGAAGGGCGTGCCGGGATCGAGCAGGTGGTTGACGCGGTCACGCGGCAGGAGTTTTCCACGTGCCGTGTGCTTCTGGCGCGCCGACTCGCCGCCCCCGAGCGAGACCTCCGCGGCCTTGTCGCGCAGGTCGCCGACGAGCTTGCGCATCGCCTCGGCGTTGCCCGCGAAATCCGGGCTGCGCGTGTTGATGGAAGACTTGATGACACTCATCACATCGTCTCCGCAAACAGCTCACGGCCGATCAGCATGCGACGGATCTCGCTCGTGCCGGCGCCGATCTCATAGAGCTTCGCGTCGCGCCACAGGCGGCCGGTCGCGTATTCGTTGGTGTAACCGACGCCGCCGAGGGTCTGGATCGACTCGCCCGCCATCCAGGTCGCCTTCTCTGCCGAGTACAGGATCGCGCCGGCCGCGTCCTTGCGCAGCGTGCGCGCGTGATCGGCACGGTCGCAGGCCTGGCCGACGGCATAAACATAGGCGCGGGTCGCGCTCCACACCGAGTACATGTCGGCGACCTTGCCCTGCATCAGCTGAAATTCGCCGATGGACTGGCCGAACTGCTTGCGCTCGTGCATATAGGGCACGACGACGTCCATGCACGCCGCCATGATGCCGAGCGGGCCGCCGCACAGCACGGTGCGCTCGTAGTCGAGACCGCTCATCAGCACCTTGACACCGTTGCCGACGCCGCCCAGCACGTTCTCTTCCGGCACTTCGACGTCGTCAAAGAACAGCGGGAAGGTGTTCGAGCCGCGCATGCCGAGCTTGTCGAGATGGGTGCCGTGGCTGAAGCCCTTCATGCCCTTCTCGACGATGAAGGCGGTGATGCCCTTCGGACCGGCGTTGATGTCGGTCTTGGCGTAGACAACCAGCGTGTCGGCGTCGCCGCCGTTGGTGATCCACATTTTCGAGCCGTTGAGCACGTAGCGGTCGCCCTTCTTGTCGGCGCGCAGCTTCATCGAGACGACGTCCGAACCGGCGTTCGGCTCGCTCATCGCCAGCGCGCCGACGTGGTCGCCCGAGATCAGCTTCGGCAGGTACTTGTCCTTCTGCGCGGCGTTGCCGTTGCGACGGATTTGGTTCACGCACAGGTTCGAGTGCGCGCCGTAGGAGAGGCCCACCGACGCCGACGCACGCGAGATCTCTTCCATCGCGATGATGTGCGCGAGGTAGCCCATGCCGGTGCCGCCGTATTCCTCCTCGACGGTCATCCCCAGTAGGCCCATGTCGCCGAACTTCTTCCACAGGTCGGCAGGGAATTCGTTGTCGCGGTCGACCGCCGCGGCGCGGGGTGCGATCTCTGCCTCGGCGAACTGGCGCACCGCGTCGCGCAGCGCGTCAATGGTTTCGCCGTGATTGAAGTTCAGGCTGGGAATATTCATGGTCGGTCTCCTCGTCCCTGGAAGTCTGATTGAATGTTTTCGTGACCCCCGAAGATTAGGCGCGGGATCGGTGCAGCGGGCGCCAAGGTGGTTGCAAATCCTGCCAAGCAATTTATGCTTTATAGACCATGCCCGCCTTCCTCACGCCTCCCCTCGATCCCATGCGCGGCCCGGCGGCAACGCCGATGGCCTTCATCCGCGCGATCGTCGTGGCCTACCGTCATTACGGGATCAATCCTGCCAACGCGTTGCGCGAGGCGCAGATTTCGGCCGAGGCCCTGCAGACGCCCGACGCACGCGTGACGGCAACGCAGATGGAGATCATGTCGGGCGTCGCGATGCAGGAACTCGACGACGAAGCGCTCGGGTGGTTTTCGCGGCGACTGCCCTGGGGCAGCTACGGCATGCTGTGCCGGGCATCGATCACTGCGCCCGATCTGGGCGTTGCGCTGAAGCGCTGGTGCCGCCACCATCGATTACTGACCGACGACATCGTGCTGCACCTCGACGTCGATGCGAAGCTCGCGAAAGTCCGCATCGAAGTGCGTCGCTACCTCGGGGAGATGCACGAGTTCTGCTTGGTGACGCTATTGCGCTACCTGCTCGGCTACGCGTGCTGGGCGATCGATTCCCGGATCTCGCTACTGTCGGCGCGCTTCCCGTTTCCCCCGCCACCGCATCGCAGCGTCTATCCCCTGCTCTTTCAGGGGCCAATCGCCTTCGATGCGCGGCAGGCGGAAATCAGCTTCGACGCGCAATATCTCCGCCTGCCGCTGCGGCGCGACGAGGCCGCGCTTCAGCAGATGCTGCGCCGCGCGCTGCCGCTGACCGTGCTGCAATACCGCCGCGACCGCCTGCTCGTACAGCGTGTGCGTCACCTCTTGCGCGAACGGCTCGACGAAGCGACGACGGCAGAAACGCTGGCCGAGCGCCTGCACCTGTCGCCGCGCACGCTGCACCGTCAGCTCGATGAGGAAGGGGCGTCCTTGCAGGAGTTGAAGGACGAAGCACGGCGCGAACGGGCGATCGAGTTGCTCAACCGCACGAACCGGCCGATCAAGCAGATCGCGCACGCGGTGGGATTCACCAACGAGAAGAGTTTTTCGCGGGCGTTCCGGCAATGGACGGGGGAGTCGCCGAGCGCATTCCGCGACAAGCTGGCTTCGGTCGGCGCCCCATCGACCGAAAATTGAAGCTGGGGCGGCGCGACGATGTCGTTCGCTTCGACCCGCTAACGTCACTGCCGACAACGGCGGACTCGCGTAATCGTGTTCGAACGATGTGAGTCTGCTCCAATCGATACCAGATACCCGCAAACCCCTTTTACATATTCATCTAAGCTATTCAAAATATATAATGATAGGCTTCCGAATGGTTACCGCCTAGCACACTGGCAGACACAGGAGCACGCGGTTTTTCGTCGAATCCTTGCGCCCTGTGTGAGGGAACGATCGGATGACAATACGGAAGCTTATCGTCGCAGCACCGCTGGTGATCGCAGCGACAATGGGAGCCACCGTTTACAAGTGGGTGGACGAGCGCGGCATTACCCATTACTCGGAAACCCCACACCCGCAAGGCAAGTCACAGGAAATCCAAACTCCGGCCACTCCCAGCCAGGATGCCGACCGCAACACGCCGACAGCAAAGAGCTGGCAGGAACAGGAACTCGATTTTCGAAAGCGCCATCTGGAACGCCAGGAAGCAGCGCGGAAAGCCGAAGAGACCGAAGCAGCCGCCAAGCGCGACGCGTTGGCACGGAAGCAGCGATGCATTGCCGCGAGACAGAATATCTACATACTGGAAAACGAGAGGAAGGTCTTCTCGATAAACGAAAAGGGCGAACGCGTATTCTTGCCGGATGATGCACGCGCCGGCGAGATAGCCCGGATGCGGAAGGAGATCGAGGTTTTTTGCGACGCCACGTGATCGATCACCGCGGGCGGGACGATCCACCCGCGGCATTTCACACGAAACAGACTCTTATCGATTTAGCTGCGCTGCTCGCTGAACCTGTGCAGCTTCCCGTGCAGACGCCGCGTGCCGTACCAAGTTGCTGCGCAGACCAAGGGCAGCGCGACCCCGATGACCTGGTCGACCGGCACATCGACGCCCCACCCCTTCAGCGCCTTCAGCCCATACGCGGCAAGTCCGATCCCGTAGTAAGAGATCGCCACCACTGACAAGCCCTCGACCGCCTGCTGCAACTTGAGCTGCAGCTTCGCGCTGCGACTCAGGCTTTCGAGAACGCTCTGGTTCTGCCGCTCCTGGGCGAGATTGACGCGCGTGCGCAGCATGTCGTTCGAGCGGCTGACCTTGTTCGCGAGCGCTTCCTGGCGGGCCGCGACGGAGACGCAAGTATCCATCGCCGGGGCGAGCCGGCGTTCCATGAACTCGCCGATCGTCGGTACACCTTCGATGCGTTGCTCGCGCAGTTCGCCGATCCGGGCCCGCACGATGTGGTAATAGGCCTGCGCCGCGCTGAAGCGGTAGCCGGTGTTGAGCGACATCGCGCGCATCTGCCCGTCGAGGCGGGAGATTTCGCGCAGGAGCTGTTCCGCGTCGCCGTCGATTTCGAGCGCGCTCATCTGCGCACCGAGGCCGCTCAAGTCCTCTTCGATGCGATCGAGGCGTGCCGTGCTCTGGCGGGCGAGCGGCAGCGCGAGGAGCGCCATCATCAGGTAGGTCTCGATCTCGCTGATCCGCTGCACGAGACGGCCCATCTGAGCTTCGCGCAAGCCCGTGTCGCGGACCAGGAAGCGCGAAAAGCCGTCCGGGCCGACCTGGAAATCGGTCCAGATTTCGCCGCCGGAAAGAACGCGGCTACCGACCAGCGGCGGCTTGGGGAATAGCGCCTGCAGTCGCGCGTCGGCGATGTCGAGGGGCTCACCGTGCTCGGCGTGGATGTGCGAGGCGACGATCACGGAGGAACCGAGCGATTCGAGCCAGTCCACCGGAACGTGGCGGATTGCCGGCTCGGTGAAGCTTTCGGCGCGGCCCGGTTCGACGAAGGTGAAGGTCGAGAACTCGCTGTGGCGCTCCCATTTGATGCGGAAGTGCCCGAAGTCGTGGACGAAATGCTGCGCGCCTGCCTTGGGGCCGGCGACGCCGAAGCGCGCGCACAGCGACCCGAGAAGATGCTCGTGGCGCTCGCAGCCCTCGTCGTCATGGACCGCGAGGTGAGAGATGCGAGCGGGCGCCCCGATCGCCATGAAGGGGCGCGAATGGATTTCGGCTGCGAGCGTAAGCCGCAGCGGATGGTTCAAGCTGCTGGGGAGGTTCATCGTCGCGGGAGCATGGCAGGGCGTCGTGCCTTGCAACGCTCGGCGCGACGGGCCGACGTGCTGCTTTTTCTCAGTTGTATCCGAGGACGACGACGGTCGTGACGTCGCGGCGTTCGACTTCGAGTTCCGAGGCGAGGTCCTCGTTTCGGAAATCGACACGGCGCTTGAGGATGCTCAGCACCTCACCCGATGCGGCACGCTCGTTCTGCGCGCTTGCGAATTGGCCACCGATGAATTGCTTGCTCGTCTGCTGCTGGTTAATCATTTGCTGTCTCCGAATGGATGAACTGAAAAGAAGAGAAACAAAATCGGCCGTTTCGGCTAAGAGATTTCGTCTCCCTGCGCGCCAATTCGCGTCCTTTATTGTTTTTTGATGCCGATTTGATAGGACGGATTTTCCGCAGGATGCCAATCATGCTCAAACGAAATAAACTACGAAGATCATGAGTCGGAGGAAGTATCCATGCGCAGGCGCATCCCGAGCATCGAAGCCCTCGTTGCCTTCGAGGCTGCGGCCCGCCACCTGAACTTCACGCGCGCCGCCGATGCCTTGTCGCTCACGCAAAGCGCCGTATGCAAGCAGATCGCGGCGCTCGAGGACTACCTGGGCGTCCCCCTCTTCAATCGGGTCAAGAAACGCATCTCGCTGACCGAAGCCGGAGCGGTCTACGCAAAGCGCGTCTCCGAAGATTTGGACCGCCTCGAACGCAGCACGATTTCGTTGATGTCTCATCGTGGGGAACGGAACGTACTGGAACTCGCGGTGATTCCGACTTTCGGCTCGCGTTGGTTGATTCCGCGCCTTGCGCATTTCCATGCCGCCAATCCGGGAATTACCGTCAACCTGACGACCCGCTCGGATCCATTTGTGTTTACCGAAACGTCTTTCGACGCGGCAATTCACTTCGGGTCGTCGGTATGGCCCGGTGCGATTTCGCATCCGCTGTTCGGCGAGGAACTTGTGCCGGTGGGCAGCCCGGAACTGCTCGCGACGCATCCATGCAAGGAACCGCGCGACCTGATCGGGCTCCCGCTGCTACATCAATCGAACCGGCATGCCGCATGGCAGCGCTGGTTCGAGGCGGTCGGCGTGAAAGACGTGGACGTGATGGGGGGGCCGCGCTTCGACCTGTTCTCGATGCTCGTCGAAGCGGCCTCCGCGGGGCTCGGCGTAGCGCTGGTACCGCGCTTCCTGGCGCTGAGCGAGCTCGAATCGGGCCAGCTGATCATTCCCTTCGACCGATCGTTGCGTTCGGAGATGGGCTATCACCTCGTCTATCCCGATTCGCCGAGCACGAACCCGGCGCTGGCGCACTTCACGGCCTGGCTGCTCGCCGAGGCGGCGGCGTATCGCGAAACCATGAATCCCGCCGACGCCGCGCGGGCGGCCTGAGGCGGGACCGCTCGATCAGCGACTGATTACGCGGCCTGCAGAACCGGCGCGGCACACTGCACAGGCGCGCTCAGCGGAAGGCAGCCGAAGAGGTTCTTCGGGTTCGCGAGCTCCGGGATCAGCGAGATCTCGTCCTCGACGCCCTCTTCGATCGCGAGATCACGCATGTAGCGCAGCGCAGAGAAATCCTCCAGCGCGAAGCCGACGGAATCGAAGATCGTCACTTCGCTCGCCGACTCCCGCCCGCCAACCTCGCCCGCGAGCACATTCCACAGCTCGACGACCGGGAAGTCCGCAGGCATCTGCTGCATGTCGCCCTCGATGCGCGACTGCGGCTCGAATTCGCAGAACACGCGGCCCTTGGTCAGCACTTCGGGATGCAGCTCGGTCTTGCCCGGGCAGTCGCCCCCGACACCGTTGATATGCATGCCGGGCTCGATCATGTCGGGTGTGAGGATCGTCGCGTTGGTCTTGTCGGCGGTCACGGTCGTGACGATGTCGCAGCCTTTCACCGCTTCACGGGTGCTCGCGAAACGATTGGCACTGAGTCCCATACGCTCGAGGTTGGCGATCAGCTTGTCGGTCGCGGCCGGATCGACGTCGAAGAGGTGGAATTCGGTGATGCCCAACAGGTGATGGAAGGCAAGCGCCTGGAATTCGCTTTGCGCGCCGTTGCCGATCAGCGCCATGCGCTTGCTGTCCGGACGGGCGAGCGCGCGAGCGGCGACGGCGGACATCGCGGCCGTGCGCAGCGCGGTGGTCAGGGTCAGCTCGCTCACAAGGGTCGGCACGCCGGTATCGACGTCGGCGAGCACTCCGAAAGCCATCACCGTGCTCAGGCCGAAGCGATGGTTCTTGGGGTGCCCGTTGACGTACTTGAAGGAATACAGCGAATGATCCGAGATCGGCATCAGTTCGATGACGCCGTCGTGGGAATGGTTGGCGACACGCGCCGTCTTCTCGAATTCGTTCCAGCGCAGGAAGTCCTGCGTGATGTACTCCGCCATGCCTTTCAGGCAGCCGGCGAGGCCCTTTTCGGCGACGATGGCGGCGGCACGTTCGGCGCTCAGGAATCGGGTCGCAACGCGGTTCGTGGCATTCATGATCTGGCTCCTCTCATTTGTTATGCAAATCTGTGAGGACATGATCGACGAATTGCGTGGCAGGCAAAATACCAAGTTGTGTGCTAATTTGATAGAAATCTGAACACATTGACAGCATAAATTAGCGATTTGTAAAAATGGACTCCCTGGACCAGCAACTGATCGGCCTGCTGCGCAGCGACGCACGGATGAGCGTCGCGGATCTCGCGCACAAATTGAAGGTGTCGCGCGGCACGGTGACGAACCGGATGAAGAAGCTCGAAGACGACGGGGTCGTCGTCGGCTACACGGTGCAGTTGCGCCCGGACTCGCAGCCGAACGAAATCCGGGCGTGGATGAGCATTGTCGTCGCCGGCAACGAGACACGCTCGGTGATCGCGAGCCTGCTCGGAGAGCCGGGCGTTGCGTCCCTGCATGACACGAACGGGCGTTGGGACCTGCTTGCGGAACTGCGCGCGGAGAACCTCACCGAGCTGTCGAACGTGCTCGAACGCATCCGCCTGATCCGCAGCATCCAGCAGACCGAGACGAGCATCCATCTGGCGAGCTACCGCGTCGATACCCACTGACGGCGGCCGGCCGAACGAGGGTTATTGTATATACATTTAAGCGCGCGCGGCAACCATCGGGGATCGCACGCGCGGAGGACCGGTCGAACTCAGGCGTAGTCTCCGCGTGGCTGTGCAGATCCTGTCGGGCAGACCTACACTTTCTCCATATTCCACTCGCCTCGGCAGGTCAGAATGTCCTTCGCCGACCCTTCCACGTCACGACCGAAAGAAGTCGCGCCTCGTTGACGCCTCTTGGGCGCGCGCTTTATTGTATATACAACTTGATCAGGAGCCCTCCATGGCCGACCCCCACCGATCTCGCCTCCTGTG
This sequence comes from Aromatoleum sp., assembly GCF_035254505.1. Classification (GTDB taxonomy): domain Bacteria; phylum Pseudomonadota; class Gammaproteobacteria; order Burkholderiales; family Rhodocyclaceae; genus Aromatoleum. Next base: position 12,836 of record NZ_DATFAO010000007.1, read on the forward strand.
GCGCGACATCACTGTCTTCGACGGGCAGCAGGAGCTGTCCGACCCGATGGCGGTGCTCGTCGCCGACGGCCGTATCGCGAAGCTTTGCCGCGATGCCGAACTCGATCTCACGGACCTTTCCGACGTCACCGACATGGGGCGTGGCGGCGTGATGACGCCCGGCTTGGTCGATTGCCACACGCATCTCGTCTTTGCGGGTTCGCGCGCCGGCGAATTCGCGCTGCGTCTAGAAGGGGCGAGCTACGCGGAAGTCGCGCAGGCGGGCGGCGGCATTCTTTCCACCGTTCGCGCGACACGTGAGGCCAGCGAGGACGAGCTCGTGGCGGCCACGCTGCCCCGCCTCGAAGCGCTCGTCGCCGAGGGTGTGACGACGGTCGAGATCAAGTCCGGCTACGGGCTGACGGTCGCGGACGAGCTGAAGATGCTGCGCGCCGCACGCCGGCTCGCCGAGATCCAGCCGGTCCGCGTCGTGACGACGCTCCTCGGCGCCCACGCCCTGCCGCCCGAATTCCAGGACGACAGCGACGGCTACATCCGCCTCGTCTGCAACGAGATGATCCCGTCGGCCGCGGCGGAAGGTCTCGCCGATGCAGTCGACGTCTTCTGCGAGGGCATCGCATTCAGCCCGACCCAGTGTGAGCGCGTCTTCGCCGCGGCGGCGCGCCACGGGCTACGCGTCAAGGCCCACGCTGAGCAGCTTTCCAACCTCGGCGGAGCGGCGCTCGCGGCTCGTCACGGCGCGCTGTCGGCCGACCACATCGAATATCTCGACGACGCCGGGGTCGAATCGATGGCGGAGGCCGGCACCGTCGCGACCTTGCTGCCCGGCGCTTTCCTCACGCTACGCGAGTCGCAGCAGCCGCCGGTCGATGCACTGCGCCGTTACGGCGTGCCGATCGCGGTGGCGACCGACGCGAATCCCGGCAGTTCGCCGATGTTCATGCCGACGCTGATGCTGAACCTCGCGTGCACGCTGTTCCGCCTGACGCCGCGCGAAGCGCTCGCGGGCATGACGGCGAACGGCGCACGGGCGCTGAACCTCGCGGACGCCGGTCGCATCGCGGAAGGCCTGCGCGCCGACCTGTGCGTGTGGGACGTCGAGCGCTCGAACGAACTCGCGTACGCGGTACAGGCGGGCCGGCTGCGGCAGCGGATTTTCGACGGAAAGCTCACACAGGACCGCAGCCATGAACGCTGACCGTCCCACCCTCACCTCCTGGACCGGCCGCGTCGACCCGGAACCCGACACCCTGCGCTGGCATCAGGTCATCCGCTCGATCGAGGACGCGGACCGCCCCGGCATCGCGTTGGTCGGCTTCGCCTGCGACGAAGGCGTGCGGCGCAACCAGGGACGTCCGGGCGCCGCTCACGCACCCGATGCGATCCGCAAGGCGCTCGCCAACGTCGCGTGGCATCGCGAAGGCCCGGCCTTCGACGCAGGAGACGTCGTCTGCGACGACGGCGGCCTCGAAGCCGCCCAGTCGCGTCTCGCCGAGAACGTCACCGCGCTGCTCGCCGCCGGACATTTCCCGATCGTGATGGGCGGCGGCCACGAAGTCGCCTACGGCAGCTGGGAAGGACTCGCCGCCCACCTCGCACGAACGACAAGCCACGCCCCGCGCATCGGCATCGTCAATTTCGACGCGCACTTCGACCTGCGCGACCCGGCGCCGGTGCATTCGTCCGGCACACCTTTCACACAGATCGCCGAAGCCTGCGCAATTCGCGGCTGGCCCTTCCGTTACGCCTGCATCGGCGTGAGTCGCGCCTCGAACACGCCAGCGCTCTTCCGACGCGCCGCCGACCTCGACGTGCTGGTCCGCGAAGATCGCGAGATCACGCCCACAGGTCTCCCGGACATCGCCAAGGCACTGGATGCCTTCGTCACCGACTGCGACCACGTCCACCTGACGATAGACCTCGACGTACTGCCCGCGTGGGAAGCGCCCGGCGTCAGCGCACCGGCCGCGCACGGCGTACCGATCGCGCTGCTCGAACCGCTCGTCGAGCGCGTGCGCGACAGCGGCAAAGTCCGTCTCGCCGAGCTCGCCGAGCTCAACCCCGAATTCGATCTCGACCACCGCACGGCCCGCGTCGCCGCGCGGCTGATCCACACCCTGACGCTGAACGGCTGAAGCCAAGGCCGTCACCCAACGACGAATACACCAGAGGAGAACACGATGAGCCATCCCGATCCCCGCCACGACCCGAGTCGCAGGATCGCTGCGCCGACCGGCACCGAGCGCAGCGCGAAGAGCTGGCTCACCGAAGCGCCGCTGCGCATGCTGATGAACAACCTCGACCCGGCGGTCGCCGAGAATCCCGCGGACCTCGTCGTCTATGGCGGCATCGGGCGTGCGGCACGCGACTGGCAATGCTTCGACAAGATTGTCGAAGTGCTGCGCCGCTTGGAGGACAACCAGACGCTGCTGATCCAGTCCGGCAAGCCGGTCGGTGTGTTCGAAACCCACCGTGATGCCCCGCGCGTGCTGCTCGCGAACTCGAACCTCGTCCCCGCGTGGGCGAACTGGGAGCACTTCAACGAGCTCGATCGCAAGGGCCTGATGATGTACGGCCAGATGACCGCGGGCTCGTGGATCTACATCGGCTCCCAGGGCATCGTGCAGGGCACCTACGAGACCTTCGTCGAAGCCGGCCGCCAGCACTACGGCGGCGACCTGAAGGGACGCTGGGTGCTGACCGCGGGCCTCGGCGGCATGGGCGGCGCGCAGCCGCTCGCCGCGACGCTCGCAGGCGCCTGCGCGCTGGTCGTCGAATGTCAACAGTCGCGCATCGACTTCCGGCTCCGCACCCGCTACCTCGACGAACAGGCGACCGACCTCGACGACGCGCTGGTCCGCATCGAACGCTACACCCGGCAAGGCGCGGCCAAGTCGATCGGCCTGTGCGCGAACGCCGCCGACGTCCTGCCCGAACTCGTGCGCCGCGGCGTGCGCCCGGACATGGTCACCGACCAGACGAGCGCCCACGACCCGCTGCATGGCTACCTGCCTCTCGGCTGGACCTGGGACGAGTATGTCGCACGCGGCAAGAGCGAGCCCGAAGCCGTCGTCACCGCCGCGAAGCGCTCGATGGCGCAGCACGTGCGCGCAATGCTTCAGTACCACGCGATGGGCGTGCCGACCTTCGACTACGGCAACAACATCCGCCAGATGGCACTCGAGGAAGGCGTCGCCAATGCCTTCGACTTCCCCGGCTTCGTCCCCGCCTACATCCGGCCGCTCTTCTGCCAGGGCATCGGCCCCTTCCGCTGGGTGGCCCTGTCCGGCGACCCCGAGGACATCTACAAGACCGACGCGAAGGTGAAGGAGCTGATCCCCGACAACCCGCACCTGCACCGCTGGCTCGACATGGCGCGCGAGCGCATCGCCTTCCAGGGCCTGCCGGCACGCATCTGCTGGGTCGGCCTGAAGGACCGCGCGCGCCTCGGCCAGGCTTTCAACGAGATGGTCGCAACGGGCGAGTTGAAAGCCCCGATCGTCATCGGCCGCGACCACCTCGACTCCGGCTCGGTCGCGAGCCCCAACCGCGAGACCGAAAGTATGCTCGACGGCTCGGACGCGGTCTCCGACTGGCCGCTGCTCAACGCGCTCCTCAACACCGCGGGCGGAGCGACCTGGGTGTCGTTGCACCACGGCGGCGGCGTCGGCATGGGTTACTCCCAGCACGCAGGCGTCGTCATCGTCGCAGACGGCACACCCGAAGCGCACGTTCGCCTCGGCCGCGTGCTGCGCAACGACCCGGGCACCGGGGTCATGCGCCACGCGGATGCTGGTTACGAATCCGCCCGCGACTGCGCGCGCGACAACGGCCTCGACCTGCCGATGCTCGATGCGGCGAAAGGAGCCTGACGTGGCCGAATCGAACCTCAACGCCCGCATTGACCTCACACTCGTCCCGGGCGAGCTCACGCTCGCGCAACTGCGCTTCGCCTACCTGCATCCCCTGCGCGTGACACTGCCGGAAACCGCATCCCCCGCGATCGAGCGCAGCGTCGCCTGCGTACGCCGCGTCATCGACGAGGATCGGGTCGCTTACGGCATCAACACCGGCTTCGGCCTCCTCGCGCAGACGCATATCGCGCACAAAGACCTCGAAACCCTGCAGCGCTCGCTCGTGCTGTCGCACGCCTGCGGGGTCGGCGAAGCGCTCGACGACGCGACCGTGCGCCTAATCCTGCTGATGAAGGTGAACAGCCTCGCGCGCGGCTTCTCCGGCATCCGCCGTGAAGTCATCGACGCGCTGATCGCGCTGATCAATGCCGACGTCTATCCCGAGATCCCCGCGAAGGGCTCGGTCGGCGCGTCGGGCGACCTGGCGCCGCTCGCCCACATGTCGCTGACGCTGCTCGGTGAAGGCCGCGCGCGCCATCGCGGCAAGTGGCTGTCCGCGCGCGAAGCGCTTGCGGTGGCCGGCCTCCAGCCGCTGACGCTCGCCGCCAAGGAAGGCCTCGCGCTGCTCAACGGCACGCAGGTCTCGACCGCCTACGCGCTGCGCGGTCTCTTCGACGCCGAAGACCTCTATGCCGCCGCGACCGTCTGCGGCAGCCTCACGATCGAAGCGGCCCTGGGCTCGCGCGTACCGTTCGACGCCCGTATTCACGCCGCGCGCGGCCAGCGCGGCCAGATCGACGCGGCCGCGGCCTACCGATTCCTCCTCGAAGACAGCAGCGAGATCGCGCAGTCCCACGTTGCCTGCGGCAAGGTGCAGGACCCCTACTCGCTGCGCTGCCAGCCGCAAGTGATGGGCGCCTGCCTGACGCAGATCCGCCAGGCCGCCGAAGTGCTCGAGGTCGAGGCCAACGCCGTCTCGGACAATCCGCTGGTGTTTGCCGACGAGGACGACATCCTCTCCGGCGGCAACTTCCATGCCGAACCGGTCGCGATGGCCGCGGACAACCTCGCGTTGGCAATCGCCGAGATCGGCGCGCTCGCCGAGCGGCGCATCTCGCTGCTGATGGACAAGAACATGTCCCAGCTGCCCGCCTTCCTCGTCGCCAATGGCGGCGTCAATTCCGGCTTCATGATCGCGCAGGTGACGGCCGCCGCGCTCGCGAGCGACAACAAGGCGCTGGCCCACCCCGCGAGCGTCGACAGCCTGCCGACCTCCGCGAACCAGGAAGACCACGTCTCGATGGCTCCCAACGCCGGCCGCCGTCTGTGGGCGATGGCCGACAACGTGCGCGGCATCCTCGCGGTCGAATGGCTTGCCGCCTGCCAGGGCCTCGACTTCCGCAATGGCCGCAAAAGCTCGCCCAAGCTCGAGGAAGCCCGCGCCGCACTGCGGGCGAAAGTGCCCTTCTACGACGTCGATCGCTACTTCGCGCCGGACATCGCCGCGGCCACTTCACTACTGGCCGAGCGCACCCTGTCCGCGCTCATGCCAAAGGGATTACTGCCATCGCTAGATTAAGGACAAATGCATTGCCCGAAAGACCTCGCTGGTAACATGGTTTACGCTTATAATTCAAGCTTATGTGACCTCGCTGCCTGACACCTCGATGACGATCGCCGCAAAAATCCGGTTCAGCTACCTTCTTCTAGGTATGCTCGCGCTCATCATCGGGGTACTGGGCCACCGCGAAATCACGCGCGTCGGGGAAGAGTTCGACTACGCGGTCAATCGCACCCAACCTATCGTGTCGGCGCTTCAGGAAATTCGATACCAGGCCATGCGCGTCGAAGCGGTAGCGCATGGCCATCATTGGGACGCCGTGACCAGCGATGACGGGCCGCCCACAAAGGTGGCGCTCTCTCCGCTCGACGCCTTGATCAAGGCCGATGAAGGCTACCGCGAACTGATGGATCGTTATTTCGCGAACGAGCTGGATATGGCCGCGCCGGTCCATGCCGGCGTCGCGAATCTGCACGCGCTCGCGCGCAAGCATGAGCGAGCCGCTGCAACGAGCACGCGGCAGGCGGACATGGAACGGGATAAGGCGCTGAACGCCCTCCTCGCTGCCGTTGACGCCGCCCTGCAGTGCGAGTCCGCTGAATTCCAGGAGTATCAGGAGACCGTCACAACGACGGTCGCCGAACACGCGCGGACCGTCGTCATCGGCACCGTTCTCGCACTGCTCGCCACCTTGCTCGGCGGGATCTACTTCAGCCGGCGCCTGACCCGCCCGATCGTGGCGCTGCGCGACGTCGCAACCGGGCTGGGAGGCGGCAACCTCCAACTGCGCGCACAGATCACGGCCAAGGACGAAATCGGCGACCTCGCGGGCGCCTTCAACGACATGGCGCAAGCGCTGGACAACACCATGGTGTCCCGCCAGCACCTCGAAGCGATCATCAACTCGATGAGCGAAGGCGTACTCGTGGTTGACCAGAGTGGCCGGGTACAGCGCATGAACCGCACGGCCCGTGAACTGCTCTCCGTTCCCCCGAGCTCCGTTGGCGATTCGCCCGCCACCGACCTGCTGTCGACCGCCGGAGACTGGTTGGCATGTGCGGACGAACCGTCGGAACTCGCCGCGCGCGAAATCGAGCTTCCGCGGCCCAGCGGTGTGCCGCTGTCGCTTCTGCTCGCGGTGTCGCCGATTCTCGATGGCAATACGACGGGCGGCAAGGTCGTAACCCTGGTCGACATCAGCGAGCGCAAGCGCGCCGAAGCCGAGATCCGTAATCGCGCTGAAGAACTGCATCGGCTGAACCGACGCCTCGAACAGACCACCGCCCAATTGCTGCAGTCGGAGAAGCTTGCGGCCGTCGGCCAGCTTGCAGCGGGCATCGCCGAAGAAATCGATAGCCCCATCGGTTTCGTCACCGGGAATCTCGGCGTACTGCACAATCAGCTGCGCAAGCTGCTGCAAGTATTGGCGGTGTACGAGCGGCATGAAGCCGTGATGCGGACCGACGCGAGCGCGGCGCGGGAAATCGACGATGTGCGGCAGCAGCTCGATCTCGACCAACTGAAGGAGAACTCGGTGGCCCTGCTCCGCGAATCCCGCGATGGGCTCACGCATGTGCGCCGGATCGTGCAGGACATCGAGGAATTCTCCCACGCCGGCAACGGCGACTGGCAAATGGTGGATCTGCACAAGACCATCGACTCCACGCTCAACGTCGTGTGGAACGAGATCAAGTACAAGGCCAACGTAGTCAAGAACTTCGGCCTGCTGCCCAAGATCGAGTGCCTGCCGTCCGAACTCAAGCAGGTGTTCATGCACCTGCTGGTCAATGCGGCCCACGCCATCTGCGACAAGGGCACGATCACCATCCGTACCGCCGCGGCGGGCCCCGAGCAGGTGGAGATCGAGATCGCCGACGACGGCAAGGGGATCGCACCCGGACATCTCTCGCGGATTTTCGAGCCCTTCTTTACGACCAAGCCGACCGGCCAGGGCGCGGGGCTCGGGCTTTCGCTCAGCTACGGCATCGTCCGCAAGCATCACGGCACGATCGAGGTCGACAGCACGCCGGGCAAAGGCACGCGCTTTCGCATCTGCCTGCCGATCCGCCAGGCGTGCGAGGCCGCCTTGAAAGAGAGCGCCTGAGGCGGCATCCTCAACCACGTCGCATACCCCTTGCGGCAAATCGGCCCACAATGTCATATTGTGGTGCACAGCCGCATAGGGAGCAGGGAAGATGTCATGCGATGCGAACGGCAGGAGACGGGCCTTGCACCTCCTGGCCGGCGCGCTGCTCGCCCCGACCGCCGTCGTTCGGGGGACGGACTCCGCCCATCCACCGTTGCGGATCGGCCTCTCGCTGAGTCTCAGTGGCGCCTACGCCAACAACGGCGACATGCAGCAGAAGGCGTATCAGCTATGGGCGGCCCAAGTCAACCAGCGCGGTGGTCTGCTCGGCCGCCCCGTCGAACTGCTTGTCCGGGACGACCGCAGCACTCCGGACTTCGCCCGCGCGATCTACGAGGGGCTGATCGAACGCGACCGGGTCGACCTTGTATTCTCGCCCTTCTCCAGCGGCATCACGTACGCAGTCGCCTCGGTCGCCGACCGCTACGGCTATCCGCTGCTTGCGGCCGGCGCCGCCTCCGACGAGATATGGAAACAGGGTTACCGCTACGTCTTCGCGACGATCCCCCCCGCCAGCCGACAAACGGTGGGTTTCCTGGCGCTGCTGGCCGACAGCGCGATCCGCACCTTGGCCGTCGTCAATACGCCCGACGTGTACGCGACGGCCCTCGTCGAAGGCACCCGTAAATGGGCCACCGAATACGGCATCCGTATTGTCTCGACCCAGCAACTCGCCCCGGGAACGACCGACCTGGAGCCCGCAGCCCGCATCGCGCGCGAATCGGGCGCATCGGCCCTGCTGATGGCCGGGCAGTTCGAAGAATCCATCCGGATGACCCGGGCGTTGAAGCGCATCGGCTGGCGCCCGTCCGCGTTCTACGCTTCAGTCGGACCGACGCTCGACAAGTTTGGCGACGAACTGGCCGGGGACGCAGACCGGGTACTGGCGACGTCAACCTGGGAACCTCGCAGCGAACTGCCCTTCGCCGGCTCGGCCGACTTCATCCGCCAGTTCACCGCTCGCTTCAAGCAGCAGCCCTCCTTCCTCGCGGCCCAGGCCTATGCCGCGGGCCAGCTCCTGGAGGAGGCCTTGAAACGCGTCGGCCGCCTCGACCGCCACCTGCTGCGCGACACCTTGGCAGGCCTTGATTGCAATGTCATCATTGGCCGTTATACGGTCGATCAGGCGGGCATGCTGACGCGGCGCCCGCCGCTGATCATCCAGTGGCAAGGCGGCCGCCGTGAGATCGTCTGGCCGCCCGAAGTCCGGACGTCCGTCGCCCGGCTCGGTCGCTAGGGGACATCGTTTGTTCTTCCACCGCTACCTGACCTTCCGCATCCTCGCACCGATCATCGGCATCACGCTCCTGGTCGGCGCGGCGACCATCGGGTTCGCCCTCTACGTGACCCAGCGCTTCGCCGACAAGGAGGCCGACACCAACCTGCGCTGGCGGGCCTTCATGGTGCGTCAGATCGCAGAAGACAACCTGCGGAACATGCTGCCGCCAGGACCGGACGGCGGCGACAAGGAAATCCGGGAAAGCCGCGTCAACACGATGCTCAGCATCGAGGACTTCGCCCGCAGCCAGGGCATGCAGGTGGCGATCTACGACGAGGCACGCGAAGTTCAGATCAATCTCGGCGACCTGAACATTGCCCCGCCAAACACGCCGGCCATCGATGAAGTACAGCATCTGGAGATGGGCGGCACGCGCTTTCACACCTATACGGTCGAGTTCTCGCCATGGCGGTGGCGCCTCACCGTGATGCAGGACAACAGCGCCTACGAACACTTGCGCAGCGAACTGACGCAGGGCGCCTGGGTGGCCGGGACTTTCCTCGGCGGTATGGCCTTTGTCTTCATGATCTACCTCGCTGCGCTGATGCGGCACCCGATCCAGTCGATGATCGGTGATCTCAAGGCCGGCCGACCGCCCCGCTATACCGGCGTCGCCGAACTGGAGTATCTGAGCACGTCGATCAGCAAGATGATGGCGGACCTCGGGGAGAAGTCCGCGGCGCTCGAACGCTATCGCGACGAACTCGAGGAACGCGTGGAGGAGCGCACGCGCGAACTGACCGAAGCCAACGCTCGCTTGCAGCAGAGCAACGAGGAACTCGTCCGGACGCACCAACAGCTGCTGCAGTCGGAGAAGATGGCTTCGATCGGCCAGTTGGCGGCAGGTGTCGCGCACGAGATCAACAATCCGATCGGCTTTGTGACATCCAATCTCGGCACGCTCGACGAATACCTGCGTGATCTGTTGCGCGTGCTCGACACCTACGAGCGTCATGAACCCCTTGTGCGGGGCGATCACCGCGCGGCGCAGGAGATCGACAAGGTCCGCCGCGAGATCGACATCGACTACGTGCGGCAGGACGTGGTGCCGCTATTGGATGAATCCAAGGAAGGGCTCGCGCGCGTGCGCAAGATCGTCCAGGACCTGAAGGAGTTCTCCCATGTCGGCAGCGGCAACTGGCAACTCGCCGACCTGCACAAGGGCATCGAGACCACGCTGAACATCGTCTGGAACGAAATCAAGTACAAGGCCACGGTCATCAAGGAATTCGGGGATCTGCCGGAAGTGCAGTGCCTGCCCTCCGAAATGAATCAGGTCTTCATGAACATGCTCGTCAACGCCGCGCAGGCCATCCCTGAAAAAGGCACGATCACGATCCGGACCGAGGCGATGGACGGGACTGTCATGATCGAATTCGCCGATACCGGAAAGGGCATCACGCCCGAACATCTGCCGCGGCTCTTCGAACCCTTCTTCACGACGAAGCCCGTGGGCCAGGGCACCGGCCTTGGCCTGTCGCTTAGCTACGGCATCGTCCGTAAGCACCGCGGCATCATCGAAGTCGAAAGCGTGCCGGGACAAGGGGCGCTCTTCCGCATCCGCCTGCCGATCCGCCAGCCCGCGAAGGCGGAGGCGCCTGTCTGATTCGCCCGACCGGCGGCGAGCGCCGGTCTGTATCATGGAGCCATCGCAGCCCGACGAAGGACTTCCGTGGACAGCCCCGCCCCCCGCTATCAGCAGATCAAGGATTACCTGCTCGAACGGATACGCGGCGGTACCTGGCCGGCCCACCACCAGATTCCCCCGGAGGAGCAGCTCGCGCGCGACTTCGGCGTGAGCCGCATGACGGCCAACAAGGCGATCCGCGACCTCGTCCATATCGGCTACCTCGTCCGCCAGCCTGGCCTCGGAACCTTCGTCACCGACCGCAAGGCCGAATCCCCGCTGCACGAAGTGCTCAACATCGCCGCCGAAGTACGCGGCCGCGGCAACACCTACGGCAATGATGTGCTCCGCCGCGAAGCGGTCGACGCCGACGACGAGGTCGCACTGCACCTGGGCGTGCGGGTGGGTTCACGCGTCTTCCACACGCTGATCGTGCATCGCGAGAACGGCCGCCCGATCCAGCTCGAAGAGCGCTTCGTCAATCCCAAGTGGGTGCCGCACTACCTCGACACCGATTTCTCGCAGCGCACGCCGAACGAAGTCCTCGTCGCCGCCAGCCCGATCTCGGACGTCGAGCACGTCGTCGAAGCGGTCCTCGTCGACGCGCAGACCGCGGCCTGGCTCGACACCACGACGGCGACGCCCTGCCTGCTGATGGTCCGCCGCACTTGGTCGGACGAACATCTCGTCAGCTACGCACGCCTGACGCATCCCGGGGACCGCTACAAGCTGCGCTCGACGATGCGCAGCCGGCCCTGATCTGCACGAGTCCATCGCGATACAGTCGAGCATGAAAATTCGCACGCCGGAGTAACAATTTTCCCTGCCTACGGTCGTCCGGCGAACCGATACCGGGTAGCGGTGGTCTAGACTGCAGCAAACCGGGAGCAAGGAGCTAGCCATGACTACCGTCGGTCAGTTCCAGGTCGAGTACACCCGATTTCTCGACCCTCAAGGCGAGGCGACGCAAGCCCTACCGGACTTCGCGCTGGACCCTGAAAACCTGATCCCGCTCTACCGGGCGATGCAGCTCACGCGCGTCTTCGACACGAAGGCGATCGCGATGCAGCGCACCGGCAAGATCGGAACCTTCGCATCCGCCCTCGGGCAGGAGGCGATCGGCGTCGGCACCGCGAGCGCGATGCGCCCCGAAGACGTCCTCGTCCCCTCCTACCGCGATCACGCAGCGCAGTTCGTCCGCGGCGTGACGATGACGGAAAGCCTGCTCTATTGGGGCGGCGACGAGGAAGGCAGCAACTTTGCCGTGCCGCGCCTGGACTTCCCGATCTGCGTGCCGATCGCGACCCAGGTGTGTCACGCAGCGGGCATCGCCTACGCCTTCAAGCTGCGCAAGGAGCCCCGTGTCGCGGCCTGCTTCCTCGGCGACGGCGCGACCTCGAAGGGCGACTTCTACGAGGGGCTCAACATTGCCGCCGTCTGGAAGGCGCCGCTGGTCGTCGTCGTGAACAACAACCAGTGGGCGATCTCGGTGCCGCGCTCCTTGCAGACCGTCACGCCGACGCTCGCGCAGAAAGCGATCGCGGCCGGCGTCGAAGGCTGGCAGGTCGACGGCAACGACATCGTCGCGATGTACGACGCGGCGCACCGCGCGATGGAAAAGGCGCGCAAGGGCGGCGGCCCGACGCTGATCGAGGCGCTCAGCTACCGCCTCGGCGACCACACGACCGCGGACGACGCGAGCCGCTACCGCGACGCGGCGACCGTCGAGACGCAGTGGGCCAACGAACCGATCCGCCGGCTGCGGAACTATCTCGTTCGAATCAAGGCCTGGGGTCCGCAGCAGGAAGAGCAGATGCTGAAGGAATGCGGCGAGGCGGTCGCAAAAGCCGTCGACGACTATCTCGCGACGCCGCCGCCGACCACGAGTGCGATGTTCGACAACCTGTTCGCGACCCTGCCCGCGGCGATGCAGTCGCAACTCGACGAGGCGCTCCACGCGGCCGCCGAAGGAGGCGATCATGGCTGAGCTCAATCTCGTCGAAGCGCTCAATCACGCGATGGCTTACGAGCTGGAGCACGATCCCGCTGTCGTCCTGCTGGGCGAAGACATCGGCGTCAATGGCGGCGTGTTCCGTGCGACCGTCGGCCTGCAGCAACGCTTCGGCACCGAGCGCGTGATCGACACTTCGCTCGCCGAAACGGCGATCGCCGGCACTGCGATCGGCATGGCGGCGATGGGACTGAAGCCGGTCGCAGAGATCCAGTTCTCGGGCTTCATCTACCCGACCGTCGACCACATCATCAACCACGCCGGAAGGCTGCGTAACCGCACGCGCGGACGGTTGACCTGCCCGATGGTGCTGCGCTCGCCCAGCGGCGCCGGCATCCACGCGCCAGAGCACCACTCGGAAAGCCCCGAGGCGATGTTCGCGCACATGCCCGGACTGCGCGTCGTGATGCCTTCGTCGCCCTTGCGCGCCTATGGCCTGCTGCTCGCGTCGATCCGCGATCCCGACCCGGTGATCTTCCTCGAACCCACGCGGCTGTACCGACTCTTCAAGCAGGAAGTCGCCGATGACGGCGAAGCGCTGCCGCTCGACGTGTGCTTCACGCTGCGGGCGGGCACCGACGTCACGCTCGTGAGCTGGGGCGCGATGGTGCATGAAACGCTCCTGGCCGCAGACGCGCTCGAGCAGGAAGGCATCTCGGCCGAAGTGATCGACATCGCGACGCTGAAGCCGCTCGACATGACGACGATCCTCGAATCGGTGAGCCGCACCGGGCGCTGCGTGATCGTGCAGGAGGCGCCGCGCACTGCCGGCTTCGGCGCCGAAGTGGCTGCGAACCTCGCCGAACATGGGCTTTACTCGCTGCTCGCCCCGGTGCAGCGCGTCACCGGCTACGACGTGGTGGTGCCGCTGTCGCGCCTGGAGCAACAGTACATGCCGAGCGTCGCGCGCATCGTCGCCGGCGTCAGGAAAACGATGGAGGCCGCATGAAAATCTTCAAGCTGCCCGATCTGGGCGAAGGTCTGCAGGAAGCGGAGGTCGTCGAGTGGCACGTGAAGGTCGGCGACGAGATCAAGGCTGATCAGCCGCTGATCTCCGTCGAAACGGCCAAGGCGATCGTCGAGATCCCATCACCGCAGGCGGGACGCATCGAGAAGCTTTTTGCCGATGTCGGCCAGCTGGTGCATGTCGGCGCGCCGCTCGTCGGCTTCGAGGGTGCCGAGGATGCCGATGCCGGCACCGTCGTCGGCGCGATGCAGGTCGGGCATCAGGTGAAGCAGGAAGCGCCCGCTGCCGTCGGCGCGCGGGGCGCCACGATCAAGGCGACGCCCGCGGTGCGCGCGATGGCCCGCCAGCTCAATGTCGAACTCGCAATGGTCACCCCGTCGGGCCCCGAGGGCGTCATCACCGCGGCAGATGTGCAGCGCGTCGCGAAGATCCTTTCCGAACTCGGCCCGCCCGAGATCCTGCGCGGCGTGCGGCGCGCGATGGCGCAGAACATGGCGCTCGCCCAGGACGAAGTCGCCGCGGCGACCGTCATCGACGATGCGGACATCGACGCGTGGAAATCGGGCCAGGACATCACGATCCGCCTCGTACGTGCGCTCGTCGCCGGCTGCCGCGTCGAACCCGGCCTCAATGCTTGGTATGAGGGCCACACGATGGCTCGCCGCGTGCTGACGAAGATCGACGTCGGCATCGCCGTCGACCTCCCCGACGGGCTCTTCGTGCCGGTGCTGCGCGACGTCGCCAACCGCGATGCAGCGGACCTGCGCCGCGGCCTCGACAACATGCGCGCCGCGATCGCCTCCCGCAAGATGCCGCCCGAAGAACTGCGCGGCAACACGATCACGCTGTCGAACTTCGGCATGCTCGGCGCGAAGTACGCCGCACCGATCGTCGTGCCGCCGACCGTCGCGATCCTCGGCGCGGGGCGCGTGCACGACCAGGTGATGGCCGTCGACCGCAAACCCGTCGTCCATCGCGTGCTGCCGCTCAGCCTCACCTTCGACCACCGCGTCGTCACCGGAGGCGAAGCGGCGCGCTTCCTGGCGGCGGTGATCGGGGATCTCGCCCGGTCCGACTAGCCTACGTCGTCCCTCACGGCCGTCCCGATCTACGGACGGCCGTTTGCTTTTGTGTCCTCGCATTGATGAGCTTCCCGCGACTCGACTTCTCACAATGAATCTTCACAACTATGCAATTAGGCTAGAATGTCGGTCTGTTTCGCCAGCGTCGCAACATCCAAACGTACCCCACGACAGGGCTCCAGCCGATGCCACTGAACCAACTTCCCGCTCGCAAAGACGAAACGGTCGCCATCGCCGAAGCGGAGGCCAGCGCACGCAAGACCGCCGCCGACGGCGAAGCCCACGCCAACCTCGCCGTCGCCAAGGCCCAGGCCGAGGCGCCGCGCATCCAGAGCGCGTCGCTTGCACAGAGCAAGGACGTCCCCGAACTGCGCCGCATCGAAGTCGAGAAGACGAAGGCCGAGAAGTGGAACGGCACGCTGCCGAGCGCCATCTACTCCGGTGCGCCGATTCCGTTTCTCGATATGACGAAATGAGCGTCCCGCAACTTGCCATGAGCATCGACGCCCCCTCCTCTGCCCGCCAGCTCGCTGACGATGCCTTCTCTTCGGGCTTGTACTGCGCAGAAAGCGTCGTGGTCGCGATCGCCAGGAGCCAAGGCATCGAAAGCGAGCTGCTGCCGAAAATAGCCACCGCATTCTGCAGCGGCATGGCACGCACCTGCGGTACCTGCGGCGCGCTTACGGGGGCGATGATGGGAATCAGTCTGGCATTGGGCCGCTCGAGGGCGCTGGAACCGGTGCAGTCGTGTTACGAGGCGACCCAGCGCCTCGTCGCCGACTTTGAAAGCTGCTTCGGAGCCCGCGACTGTCACATGCTGCTTGGCTGCGATCTCGGCACACCCGAAGGCCAGGCAATTTTCCGCGAACAGAAGCTCGGCACGCGCTGCAGGACCTACACCGCCAAGGCCGCGGGAATTGCCGCGCGCATCCTGGCCCACACAAAGCCCTGATACCGGCGGGGGCTATACGGATGTTCGTGGCCAAGCCATAAAGCTCTGCCACTGACGAGAAGCCGTCGGCAGCGCGCAGGGGCGAGGCCTGCCGGCGGCCCTGCGCCCCTCAGGCGACCGCCATCACCATCCACGACACCCCGAACTTGTCGGCGACCATGCCGAAGCTCGGAGACCAGAAGGTCTTTGTGAGCGGCATCTGGACCTGACCGCCCTCGCCCAGTGCAGCGAAGACGCGTTCGGCCTCGGCGGCGTTCGGGACCGCTGCGGCGAGCGAAAAGCCCTGGAAGTTAGTCTGGCCGGTGCACCGGCCGTCCGAGGCCATCACTTCGGTGTCGCCGATGCGCAGGTTGGCGTGCATGATCTTGTCCTCGGCACCGGGCGGCACCATGCCGGGCTGGTGCGGTTCGGGGCTGTCGCTGAAGCGCATCATCATCGTGACCTCGGCCCCGAGCACCTTGCCGTAGAACTCGAGCGCCTCTTCGCAACGTCCGTCGAAGAACAGATAGGGCTGGACTTTCATGGTTCGACTCCTCTCTCTGTGGGTGAGCGACCGGAAGCCGGTTCGCCGGCTGAGCTATCGTTATAGCAGCAGCGGCGATGGCATAAGCAGCGTATCCGCACACCCAAAAAATTCTTACGACCTCGTGTAAGAAATCGCGCCCCTCCTCCGACCAAATCTTCACGAAGCCCCTCCGCGGGCTTGTCGGGAAGGACGGATGGACATGAAGAACGCGCTGTCGACGATGCTGGGAAAGGGCTTATTGGGCCTGCTGGGCCCGCTGAGCATGGTGCCGATCTCTGCGCCTGCAGCCGGTCCCATCATGTGCGAGGCACGCAGCCCTGAACACACGGTCGCGCTGCTGGAGCTTTTCACGTCCGAAGGCTGCAGCAGCTGCCCGCCCGCCGACCGCTGGCTGAGCGGCCTGAAGGGCACCGGCGCGACGCTCGTGCCGCTCGCCCTGCACGTCGACTACTGGGACTACATCGGCTGGAAAGACGTCTTCGCGCAGCCGGGCTTCGCCGCGCGGCAGGAGCAGCAGGCGCATGCCGGCAACACGCCGGTCTATACGCCGCAATTCTTCGTCCAGGGCCGGCCCTACCGGCTTCCGTCATCGGCCGACGGCTTCGGTCGCGACATTGCCGCCATCGCCCAAAAGCCCGCGGGCGCAGACATCTCCTTGTTTCTCGGGCAGGTCGCGGACGGGAAACTATCCTTCAAGTTCACCGCCCGCCTGCGCCAGACGCAAGCCGATGCCCCCGCTGGAGTCTTCGTTGCGCTGTATGAGAACGGGCTGACGACTTCGGTCAAAGCCGGCGAAAACCGAGGCGCGACGCTGCATCATGATTTCGTCGTCCGCGAATGGATCGGCCCGATCGCGATACCGGCGGGCGGCAGCACCGAAAGAGCAATGAGCTTTTCGTTGCCCCTGGATCGTCCGTCCGCCAACTTCGGCGTCGCCGCATTCGTCCAGAACGCGCGCACCTTCGACGTCATGCAGGCCTTGTCCCGTCAGGTTTGCGCCTGATCGGGACTTCCGCCAAGGAGCCAACCGTGAATCCTGAACAGCAATCGAAATGGGTGCGGATTCATCCGCTCGTCGTGCGCATCACGCACTGGGTCAACGCCGTCGCGATACTGGTGATGGTGACGAGCGGATGGCGCATCTACGACGCCTCGCCGATCTTCCCCTTCCGCATTCCGGGAGACATCACGCTCGGCGGCTGGCTGGGCGGAGCGCTGCAGTGGCACTTCGCAGGGATGTGGCTGCTGGCGGTCAACGGGCTGGTGTATCTCGCCTACGGCATCTTCTCCGGCCATTTCCGCCGCAAGTTCTGGCCGATCTCGCCTGCCGCGGTGATCGCCGACGTGCTGGCGGCGCTGCGGGGCAAGCTCTCGCACGAGGACCTGTCGATCTACAACGCGGCCCAGCGGGCGGCCTATGCGACGCTGATCATCGCGGTTGTCGTGCTCGTGCTGTCGGGCCTTGCGATCTGGAAGCCGGTGCAGCTGCAAAGTCTCGCCGCACTGATGGGCGGCTACGAGGGCGCGCGCATCGTGCATTTCGCGGCGATGACGCTCACCGTGCTCGTCGTCATCGTGCATGTCGTGATGGTCGCGCTGGTTCCCCGCACCTTGCACGCCATGATCACCGGAAATGTTCGGAGGGTTCGCACATGAAACCGCGCAATGCCCTGGGGCGGGCACTCGCCGCCATTCCGAAGCGCGAGATCGAGAGCATCGAACGCCGCCTCTTCCTGCGTCGCGGGTTGTCGCTCGGCGCGCTGGCGATGCTCACCGGCTGCAACATCACCGATCAGGAAAGCGTCGAGCAGGCGCTGATGACAATGTCGCGCTGGAACGACCGCGTGCAGGGCTGGCTCTTCGACCCGACGCGGCTCGCACCGGAATATCCGGAATCGGCGATCACCGTGCCCTTCCCCTTCAACGCTTATTACGGCGAGGACGAGGCGCCCGAGGTCGACGCCGAGGACTATCGGCTCGAACTTGGCGGCCTGATCCGCGAGCGCAAGCCGTGGAGCCTGCCCGAGCTGTATGCGCTGCCGCAGGTGTCGCAGGTCACGCGCCATATCTGCGTCGAAGGCTGGAGCGCGATCGGCAAGTGGAGCGGCACGCCCTTCCGCAGCTTCCTCGAACGGGTCGGCGCCGACACCACGGCGAAGTTCGTCGGCTTCAAGTGCGACGACGATTACTACTCCAGCATCGACATGGCGACTGCGCTGCATCCGCAGACGATCCTCGCCTTCCGCTATGCCGACCAGATTCTGCCGAGGAAGTACGGTTTCCCGATGAAGCTGCGGGTACCGACCAAGCTCGGCTTCAAGAACCCGAAACACATCCGGGCCATCTTCGTTACCAACGAATACCCGGGTGGCTATTGGGAGGACCAGGGCTATAACTGGTTCAGTGGGTCCTGAGGACTTTGCAATCCGACCGCCAATTTGGAGAAGACCATGAAGAAGATGATCCCCACCGCCATCGCCGCGCTCATGTGCCTGGGACTTTCCAGCGCCTACGCCGCCGACGAAATGATGAAGAAAGACGACATGTCCAAGGACGGCGCGATGATGAAGCACGACGACATGTCGAAAGATGCGATGAAGAAGCCGGCGAAGAAGACCATGGCGAAGAAGGACGAAATGAAGAAGGACGCCATGGGCAAGGGTGAAATGATGAAGGACGAGATGAAGAAGGACGGCATGGGGATGGGCAAGGACCCGATGGCGAAGTAAGCGGGCGGCCGGCGCGTCTGCCTCGCGCCGGCCGAGCATCGTGGGGGATCGGAAATGCGCCGCGCTCGAACACCCGTCCTGATCGCCGCCCAGATCGGCGTGCTGCTCGTCGTCACTCAGCCGAGTGTCGTCGATGCCGGCGATATGTCCCCTGCCGAGAAGGTCCATGAGCTCAGGAAGAAGAAGATGAAGACGGATGAGCCGATGGAAACCGGCATGATGAAAAAGGGAATGACCAAGGGCGACGTCGGGAAGGCCGCGAAAGAGAAGGAACACGAACTGCAGCCGATGATGGAGCAGGAAGAAAGGGCAATGCCGCCCGGCCCCGAAAAACCGTAAGCGCTTGCCCGCACATCTGCGCGCGGGAGGAAGGGATGATGACGGCCACCACGGAACGGACCGCCTTCGTGCTCGCGGGCGGCGGCAGTTTCGGCTCCATCCAGGTCGGCATGCTGCGCGCCCTCGTCGCCCACGGCGTGAAGGCGGATCTGGTCGTCGGTACCTCGGTCGGCGCAATCAACGGCGCCTACTTTGCGGGCGACCCAACGGCAACGGGTGTTGCGCGGCTCGAAGCGCTATGGCGCAAGCTCAGGCGCCGCGATGTGTTCCCGCTGTCGCTGCCGCGCATCGGCGCCTTTTTCTCGCGCTCTCCGGCGCTCGGTGACGCGAGCGGTCTGCGGCATATCATCGAAAGCGAACTGCCGTACCGCCAGCTCGAATCCGCCGCGATCCCGATCCACATCTGCGCGACCGAACTGCTGAGCGGCGGCTCGGTATGTCTCTCGAGCGGACCTGCCGCGGACGCGATCCTCGCGAGTTCCGCCGTGCCGGCGGTGTTCCCACCGGTGAGCATCAACGGCATCACGCTCATCGACGGCGCGATCGCCAGCAACACGCCGATCACGATGGCGATCGAGTTGGGCGCGACGCGCCTCATCGTGCTGCCGACAGGATTCGCGTGTGCGCTGCAAAGCCCGCCGACGAGCACCATCGCCAGCGCCTTGCACGCCCTCAACCTGCTGATCGCCCACCAGATGGTGCGCGACCTCGCCCACATCGCCGGCCGAGTGAACGTCGTCACCGTGCCGCCGCTCTGCCCGCTGGCCGTCTCCCCCTATGATTTCTCGCGCGCAAACGAGCTTATCGAGCGCGCAGCGAAGACCACGACAGTCTGGCTCGAAAGCGGCGGGCTCGACGAGCACGGGATTCCGCACGCGTTGCTGCCGCACGATTGATCCGGCCGGACCGTGAGGTCATCGTCATTTGTCATTAAACTGGAGGTTCTCGACCCGCCGGCAGACGCCCCTTTTCCGATGTTCCGCAAGCTCCGCATCGCCATCCTGCTCATGATCCTCGCCACCGTGGGCCTCGAAGCCTGGCGATCGACGTCGCGGCTCACCTCGTGGGAGCAGACGGTCCATGTCGCGATCTACCCGATCGCGGCGGACGATTCTCCGAATACCGCGCGTTTCATCGCCGATCTCGACCGCGAGCAGTTTGCGGACGTCGGCGACTGGCTGCAGGAGCAGAGCCGCGAATACGGGCGGACGGTGCTGCGGCCGGTGTCGCTGCAGGTCGCGCCGGCGGTGAGTGAGCGGCCGCCGATGGCGCCGATGAGGGCCGGGATGCTGGATGCGGTCCTGTGGAGCCTGAAGCTGCGCTGGTGGGCGTCGCGGCACGATGGGATCGGGGGACCGAAGCCGGATGTACGGCTCTTCGTGCTGTTCCACGACGCCGGGCTCAATGCAGCGCTGCCGCACTCGACCGGGCTCGAGAAGGGGCGGATCGGCGTGATCCACGCCTTCGCCAACCGCTTGCAACGCCGGCAGAACGCCGTCGTGATCGCGCACGAGCTGCTGCACACCTTCGGCGCCACGGACAAGTACGACCTCGCGACGCTGCAGCCGATTTTTCCGGAAGGTTACGCGGAGCCGAATCGCAGGCCGCGGCTGCCGCAACGTCTCGCCGAGATCATGGGAGGACGTACGCCGATCGACGCGGCGCACGCCGAAATGCCCGACGGGTTGGCCGACACGGTGATCGGACAGGAGACGGCGCGGGAAATCGGCCTGTTGCGGCCGGCACACTAAAGCCGACCGCAACATCTGCCGCTCAGTCAGGCACCAAGACCTCGTTGCCGGTGACCGTGATGCGGTCGGAGGCCGCGGGCGTGGCGCTGATCGCAGGCACGTTTGCGGCGGTCAGCGGCGCGGCAGCGCCCGGGGTGCCCGTGCGCGGCGTCGTACGCACGACTTGCGACGGCGGCAGCGGCGTGTGGGCGGTCAGGTGGCTGTACATCAGGTCGAGCGCGCGGCGGAAGTATACGTGCAGCGGGATGAAGCGCGTGTCGTAGCCGGCGAGCAGCGCATTGCCGATGAAGGCGTCGAAGTGCTGCGCATTCGTGACCTCGATGTAGCGCAGGCGGCTGCGCGCACCCTCCTCGGCGCGGTTCATCCCGAGGTAAGGCCGTGACGTGAAGCCGACGGGCACGAGCGCATCGGAGCGGCCATGCACGATGATCGCGGGCTTGCCGTTGAGATCGGCCCGCACGCGTACCGCTTCGACGTTTTCGTGGACCCGTTGCGCCTCGATGCTGTTGTCCGTCCACAAGGAACGCAGGCACAGCGCGCCATCGACGTTGAAGTCGAGCTTGCCGGTGGAGGGCGAGATCGACGCTCCGTCGCGGCGCGGTCCGCCGACCGACGCATCGTTGATGATCTGCAGGCCGGATGCGGGCGGAATGCCGTTGCCGGTGCCGAAGCTCGTCGCTGCCAACGCGGGCAGCCACGGCGCGGGAACGCCCGTGCTATCGACCGCGGCGAAGCTGAAGTTGCACGCCCGATCCTCGACGCCGAACCGGCCGTAGGTATTGGCGTAGGTCACGGCGATCGGCGGGATGGCGAACGCGTAGTGCGAGGCCACGAGCGGAGTCGACTCGGGCTCCCATCCATAGGCGACCAAGGCATCGAGCGCACTGTCGCCCTGTTCGGCCGGCGTCGCGCCGCTGATCAGACCATGGGCCACCAGCGCTTCGCAGCGGTTCGTCGCCAGGGCCGCGGGGACGAAGGCCGCGCCGGGGGAACCTGCGGCGCGCGGCGACAAGGTCGCGCAGGGTTGCAGGAGATTGGCGTAGGTCGTGTAGTCGTACAGCGTGCGGCCGCTGCCGGTGCGGACTTGGCTGCCGCGACGGACCACGAGCTGGCTGTTCTCGCGCAGCTGGATCTGCGGCTCGCCGACGGCGACGCCGTCGATCAGGCCTTCGTCGTCCTGCTCGGCCGCGGCCAACGCGGCGCCAGCGCCATTCGACACACTGGCCGCGATGACGACGGTCTTCTGCTTGACGATCGTGCGCACCACGCCCTGCGGCGTATGAACGCCGTACTTTTCGTTGAGCACGTAGAAAGCGAAGCGCACCGCATCGAGCGTATCGCGCCCCCAGTCGGCCTCCGGATTCAGCTTGGAATGCGCGTGCTTGACCGCAACGCGGTTCGGCCACGCGGCGAGGAAGGCGGCGCGCTCGGATTCCGAGAGATCGGCTGTGAAATGCGAGGCCTCGCCCGCAACCGCCGCGTCGGCGCGCGTCCCGTCGATCAGGCCGACGGTGTTCGTCGCGAGATCGTGCATGCCATTGCCCGTGCCCTTGTCGGCGTACGCGACGGCGCAGCCTTTCTGCAGGCCCCACTCGCCCGAGGTGCCGATCGCACCGTAGATGCCGCGCGAGCCGCTGGAGGTCGCAGTCACGATGCAGGGCTTCTTCGGGTTGAAATGGGCCGGCACCTGCACCATCAGCGTGACGTTGCCACGCTCCCCGTCATGGTTCGCATACGCAAGATATTCGCTGCCGGCGATCTTGCCATCGCCCGTGCTGCTGACGACCCCGGTCGCGCTGACGCTCAGGAGCGGGCCGAACAGCGTCCCGTAGCCGCCGTTGGGCGAAGTGTCGATCAATGCGCGGTAATTGTTGTAGATCGCGAGGCGACGCAGTTCGTCGGCCGTCGGTACTGCGGACACGAGCGGCGCGCTCACCGACTGGATGCCGCCGCGGCCGAGACCCGCCGTGAGGAGATCGTCGGAGATGCCGTCGGTGTCGCGTGAAACGATGTCGCCCAGGAACGCAGGCTTCGGGTTGAAGCCGAATCCGCTTCCGGGAAGGGCAAGGGCCGGCATCGCTGCCAGAACCAGTACGATCGGGGTGACGCTGCGCATGCTGGGGTACATGGGGCTTCTCCATTATTGGTTTTGCTTGCACCCGTCAGCATGGAGAAAGCACACCGTCCTATGCCATCCGCGCGCAAGTCTACGTTATTGGCAGCGGATGGGCCGGCCGAAATGAGGGTTTACCCTCAGCTCCGTCAAATCGGTCACACCGGGAGTGACATGCGCACTCAAGCCCTGAGGCCGACCTCCCTCCCGCGTCCTTCCTGTTGGTCCCAGTGGGCCTTGATCTCGAGAATATCGGGCATCGCGCCCTTGAACGCCATCACCAGGCGCGCTTCGAGGTGGCTGCCGGCCGACTCGTCGAGCTGGTCGATCACGCGCTCCAGCGGCCACGCCTCCTTGTACGGGCGCCGCGTGGTCAGCGCGTCGAAGACATCGGCGATGGCGACGATGCGGGCCGATTCGGGAATGCCTTCCCCGGTGAGTTGGTCCGGATAGCCGGTGCCGTCCCATCGTTCGTGGTGGTGCAGGGCGACCTCGGCCGCGAGCTGGAACAAGGGTGCGTCTCCGCGGCGCAGGATGTCGTAGCCGATGCGCGAGTGCGTCTTCATGACCAGCCATTCGTCCGCATCGAGCTTGGCCGGCTTCTTCAGGATCGAGTCGGGAATGCCGATCTTGCCCGTGTCGTGCATCGGCGCCGCGAGTTCGAGCAGACTGGCGTCTTCTTCCTCCCAGCCGACAATTTCGGCCAGTCGGCGACAATACGCGGCCATGCGCCAGACGTGCATCCCGGTATCGGTGTCGTTGTAGTGGCCGGCTTCGCCCAGCATGTGGATAGCGGCACGGTGGCTCGCCGCAAGCTCGGCGGCATTCACCAGCGAGAGATGCGTGCGCACGCGAGCGCGGACGACGGGAGGCGAAATCGGCTTGGTGATGTAATCGACGCCACCGACGTCGAATCCGGTCTGTTCGTCGACCGCGTCGGCAAGGCTCGTGATGAAGATGATCGGGATGCGGCTGGTCGCAGGATCGGCCTTGAGGTGCCGGGCGACGTCGAAACCGTTCATGTCCGGCATGACCACGTCCAGCAGGATCAGGGACGGCTGGTGCTTGGCCGCCGCGCGGATGGCCTCGGCACCGCTGCGTGCGTAGACCAGCCGGTAATCCTCCTCCAGGACCGCGCGCAACAAGCCGAGGTTGAGGGGATCGTCATCGACGCAAAGAATCGGATGGTGGTCCATGGCTCACTCCTTTTCGGTCATTCCGTGCGACTCGGGAAGGGCCTGGATGAGGGCCTGGACGAGCGCTTCGGCGCCGCGGAAGTCGAAGTCGTCGATGCATTTCTGCAACTTTTGCATCAGGTCGACGGGAACGAATGGCGACAAGACGGGCAGCAGGGGTTCGATGCACGCCGGATCGTCGCTATCCAGCGCTGCACGGACGCGCTCGAGCGTCGCGCGCGCCTCGGCGGGGTCCGCGCCGTTGGCAGGCGCGTCGGCACTGGGCGCTGCGGCTTCGATCGCATCGCCGAGATAGTCCTCGATCGCCGCGGCCGTCTGCTTCAGCGCGGACATCAGTTCGGCGACCGGCCCGGTTGCGTCGCGGCCCTCACGCAATTGCTCTTCGACAGCGCCGGCGAGCTCCGCCGCCTGCGACAGCGCGAGGGCACCGGCGCTGCCGCGCAGCCGGTGCGCGAGGAAGGCCGCCTGCGATCTGTCGTGGGCCTGCATGGCCTCGACGATGCGCTGCCCCTCTTCGGCGATGTCGATCGACCGGAGCCGATCGCGATAGACGGCCTCGTCGCGCCAGTTGCGCAACCCCGCCTGCACATCGAGCAGGGGCTGCGATGCGGTGTCAGCAGGGGTCTCCGCCGGAGGTCGCTTGCCAACGGGCCCCGTCGATTCGCCGCCTTCGGTATAGCGCTGAACGGTCGCGATGAGTTCGTCGACGTCGAAAGGCTTGGCCACGAAATCGTTCATCCCCGACTCGATGGCCGCCAGCTGCTGCCTCTTGAAGGCGCCCGCAGTCAGCGCGATCACCGGCAGATGGGCGAGGCTGGGCGTCGCGCGGATCTGACGGGTGGTCTCGTAGCCGTCCATGACCGGCATCTGCACGTCCATCAACACGAGATCGAATCCTTCGGGATGACTCCGCAGCATCGTCAGGGCCGAGCTCCCTTCGGGCGCGAGTTCCACCTCGGCCCCCGCGCCGACCAGGATCTGCTGCGCGACGTCGCGGTTCATCTCGTTGTCATCGACGACGAGGATGCGCCGTCCGGCGAGGGTCAGCTCACCCGTGCGCGGCAGCTCCCGCGTCGGCAATTCCCCGCGGCGGCTCTTGGCATCGAGCAAGGCGTTGTAAAGGCCGGAGCACGTGACCGGCTTCGTGAGCACCGCGTCCACCTGCTCGCTGCCCGGCTGCTCTCGCAGCAGTTCGCGATCCATCGCCGTGACCATGATGATGATCGGTGCCTTTCCCTGCTTCTCCATGTTCCTCCGGATCGCTGCAGCAGCGGCCAGGCCGTCGACCTCGGGCATGCGCCAGTCGAGCAACAGCACGTCGTAGGGCTGGCGATCCGCCTTTGCGGCCGCCGCGATCGCCTTCTTGCCGGAGTCGACGACATCGACCGTCCAGCCGAGGCTCGCGGCCGTCGCACTCAGCACAACTCGTGCGGTGGCGTTGTCATCGGCGACGAGCACGCGCTGGAACATCATCGCCGGCGTCGCATTGCCGACCGGGTCGCTGAGCTCGAGCTGGATCTCGAAGGCGAACTCGCTGCCCTTCCCCGGCTCGCTCGTGACGCTCAGTTCGCCCCCCATCAGTTCGACGAGGCGCCGGCTGATCGCGAGGCCGAGACCCGTGCCGCCGAAGCTGCGCGACGTCGAGCTGTCGCCCTGCGTGAAAGCATTGAAGATCGCCTGTTGCTTGTCCTTCGGGATGCCGATGCCGGTGTCGCGCACGGCGAAGCGCAGCCGCACCGTGCCGGCCGAACGGTCTTCTGCAATCGTGTCGGCGCTGACGACGACCTCGCCCTCGGCGGTGAACTTGATGGCATTGCCAGCGAGATTGATCAGGACTTGCCCCAGGCGCAGCGCATCGCCCTTCAAGAAGTTGGCCCCTTCGGGCGGCGGCCCGACGATGACTTCGACCGGCTTTTCACCGACCGCCGACGACATGATGCTCGCGATGTTGTCGAGCACGTCCGCGAGGCGGAAGGGCACGTGCTCGATCTCCAGGCGCTGGGCATCGATCTTCGAGAAATCGAGGATGTCGTTGATGATGCCGAGCAGCGAGCGGCCCGCGATGTGGATCTTCTGCACCATGCCGCGCGCGACCGGCGTCAGTTCGTGCTTCTCGAGCAGGTAGGCGAGGCTGAGGATCGCGTTCATCGGTGTGCGGATCTCGTGACTCATGTTGGCGACGAAGTCCGCCTTCGCGCGGTTCGCGGCCTCCGCCTCCTCGGTCCGGCTCACCAGCGCGCGGTTGGCAATCTCGACCTGCGCGGTGCGCTCGGCCACGCGCCGCTCGAGCTGCGCATTCAGTTCGAGCACCTCCCGCTCGGCAGTGCGGCGGTCATCGACGTCGTCCAGCGCGCCGATCCACTCCACGACGCGATCCTGATCGTCCAGAACCGGCGCATTGCGCATCATGACGATGCGGTATCGCTCGCTGGCCGGATGCCACAGCCTGGCTTCCAGCTCGAAGGAGGTGCGGTCGTGCAGCGCGAGCGCCCAGGCGCGGTCGATCGCGGCCTGGTCATCCGGATGGAAAGCGCGACGCCAGCCCAGGCCGCGGTATTCGTCGCGCGACTGGCCAGTGTAGGCCGCCCACGCCGGTTGCTCGTCGACGAAGCCGCCGTATGGACCACAGGTCCAGATCACCGAGGACATCGCCGAGATCAACGTGCGGTTGCGCCGCTCGCTTGCGAGCAGCGACCTCTGAATATCGGCGCGCTCGGCAACCTCACGTTCAAGTTCGCGCTTGGATGATTCGATGGCGTCGGTACGGCGGCCGATCTCGGCCAGCATGTCGTTGAAGACGTCCACGAGATAACCGATCTCGTCGTCGCTGGTCTTCGCCGCCCGCAGCGCGAAGTTGCGCTCTTCCATGACCTGGCGGGCGACGTCACTCACCGACTGGATCGGCCCCGTGATCCATCGCTGCGCGCGTGTCGAGATGGCGAGCCCCACGCCCATGCTGGCGACGATCGCGGCCGCGAGGACGGCGACGAAGTTCCACAGGCGCTCCATCAGGTCGTATTCGGCAACGAGGTAGACTGTGCCGAGCACCTCCTGCCGGCTCGCGACCCGGCGGGCGAGTGACAACGTCCCGTCTGCTGTCTGGACGTCGTGGAGGTCGAGCAGGGGCGGAAAAGGCTTCGACTCCGCACCCCCACGGCGATAGGTGGCAAACACCGTCCCGCGCGACGTATAGAGTGCGGCGGCGAGCACCTTCGGCTGAGCCGTGAGTTGGGCGAGGCTCTCCTGCGCGGCTGCGGGATCGTTGAATTGCAGCGCGGCGGTACTCGCATACGCGAGGATGTCGGCCTGCGTGTTCAACTCGTCGAGCAGGGTCTGGCGGAAGACGAGCGACTCGTAATAGACAAGCGCGCCGCCGGCGACGAGCAGCGCACTCAGGTTGCCGATCAGCACCGTCAGCAGCAGCTTGCTGCGGATCGAGCGGAGAAAGCCGGAGATCATGGCGCCCCCTTTTCGACCCGGCGGGCAACGGCGAGCAGACGCGAACTGAGCCTCAGGCCGTTGCGTTCCGCAGTGCCGAGCGAAATTTCGAAGCCGATGCGGTTATCGACGGGCACGAAGTTCACGACGCTGCCGCTGTCGAGTCCCCCCGGCATCTCGGTGATGGTCAGGACGGGCCGCGACTTGAGCGCACCGATCAGTTTTTTTGCCGCTCCCGCTTCCCGCCGCGCGACAAAGAGGATGTGAGCGTGCTCCACTTCGTCACCGCCGTTGGAGGGCTCGACGACGAAGCTCCGCTCATTGGCCTTTCGCCCTGCCAGCGTTGCGACAAGGATGTCGACCAACGGGTCCGCGCCCACGACTACGATACGGATCGGCTCGCCCGGCCCGGCGAACGCCGAGCTCGGCCACTCGATATATTCCGCCATGCGGAAGAGGTAGGCGGCCTTGACCTGGTACTCGACGGAGACCGGGTCGTTGGCCGCAAATGCATGCGCGGCGCCGGCAAGCACGAGGCACACGAGGATGCGCCGTCGCACCGCGGACGGTGAGGCAGCGCAGCGAAGGAGCACCGCGGGCGCGAACATCAGAAGCCCATCCTGATGGACAGGAAGGCCGCCCGCCTCACCTGAGCCGCGCCGCCCGCGGACACGACGAACTCTTCGTGCCGGCGGTCGAGCAGGTTCGCGACCGTCAGCGTCAGCGCCAGCGAAGGAGACAGCTGCCAGCCGTAGCGCACATCCACTGCCGTGTAGGCCGGCACCGGCGGCGTCGGCAGCGCGCCAACCCGGCGCACCGCAAGGTCCAGGCTCTGGTTTTCTCCCAATTGCCAACCCGAACTCAGGGACCACTGGACGGGCGGATCATCTCCCGGCGGCGTGCGGGCCACCGCATCACCCTCGAACCGGTCGTGCTGCGCGAGCACGCCCGCCGACAAGCGCCACGAGGAATTGATCCGATAGCTGCCCCAGGCTTCGACCCCGTACACGCGCCCGTCGATGTGGTTGCCGAGCACGAAGCTGCCGTTCGGCTGGCTGTCGAGGCTGCGCAGACGGTCGTAAGTACTGTGGAAGAGCGTGACCGACAGCGACGCCGCCTCGCCGAACTGGCCGCGGTAGCCCACTTCGGTCGTCCGCGCGATTTCGGACTCGAAGTCGCGCCCGCCGGCAAGCAGGAAGGGCGCATTGGCCGGAACGAAGAAATCGCGGTCGATCCGCGACGGCGCGCGAACCGAACGCGACCAGGCGGACCATAGCAGATGGTCGGGAGCCATCTTCCACGCCAGCCGCACATTCGGCATGAATTCGAGGCCGCTGAAGTTGTTGTTCCCCGCCCGCGCGCCCAGCGTCAGCCGCAATTGCGGCGTCAACACCCGCTCATGCTGCACGAAGAGATTCGCCCAGTGCATGCGGCGCTCCGCCGGCAGGAAGGCCAACAGCGCGCTGCGGTTGTCGACGCGGTCGTCCGCCCAGCGGTACCCGCCGCCCCAGATCGTCTTGTGCCCGCCGTCGTGGGGCTGCGTGTGCTGGAGGCTCAACTGGCCGACGTCGAGTCGTTCACCAAACAAGCCGGGCACGCTGCGCGAGCTGTGATCCCAGTAGGCCTGGACCTGCAGTTCCCCGCCGTCCGCCAGTGCCCGATTCCAGCGCGCCAAGAGGTTTCCCCCGTCCGCGCGCTGGCGTCCCGGGGCGTCGTACTCGATCGAATCGGCGTAGGCGTCGCCCTGCACCGTCACGCTGTTGGCGCCCTCGGCCCGGTCCGCGCGGAAACCCGCCTGATGGCGCCACCAGCCGTCGGATACGGACGACCCGTCGCGGCGCTCCGAATGATCGAAGTACTGGGCCTTCGCATACACCCGATAATTCCCTGTCTCCCCCAGCGTTCCGCCGTGACGGGCCGCAAAGCCGCGTTCGAGGTTGCCAACGCCCGCGGAGACGAGGTTCCCGGTCGTCTCCGCGCTGGACCGCGTGATCACATTGATCACGCCGTTCACGGCGTTGGTCCCCCACAGTGTGCTGGCCGGCCCGCTGATGACCTCTATGCGGTCCACCTCCTCCAGCATCACGTCCTGCACATCCCAGAACACACCCGAATAGAGCGGTGTATAGACGATGCGCCCGTCGATCAGCACTTGCAGCTTGTTGGCCGTGTTCGAATTGAAGCCTCGCGCGGAGATCGCGTACTGGTTCGCGTCGATCCGCGCCACCTGCAGGTTGGGCGCCAGCCGCAAGGCCTCGGGCAGCGTCGTCGCACCCGAGCGCCGGATGGCATCGGCGGTAATGACATAGACCGAGGCCGGCGCATCCACCAGGCGTTCCGGTGCCCGCGACACAGTGGTGACTTGGATGTCACCAAGCTGCTCCAGCGAGAGGTTGACCAGATTTCCGGCGACGACCTCAGCCTCCGTGGCCGCCACGGCACAAGCCGAGACCCAGGCCAGGAGTGGCGCGGCGATGGTTTGTCGCATGCGCTTGCGTGTCGTCGTCAACGGCATAGAACAGTCCGCACCTGTCGTACCAGTCGTCGCAGCCGTTCAGGCTGCATCGGCTCGGGAAGATGCCCGAGATAACGGAGCCCGAGGCGCCGGCATACGTTCTCCGCATGAGCCGGATCTTCGAGCGGACCATAGATCACCACGGCGGCCGGCTGTGCCTGGTCGGCGATGCGATGCAGGATGTGCGCCGTCCGGCTGCCGCCTCCGTCGAGACCGCAGAACACGACGTCCGCCCGCTCCGGCAAGCGCTCCATCATCGGCGCTTCCCGTCCCTCGACCACTTGGACGTGCTCGACGCCAAGTTCGCGCAGGTGCCCGGTCAATCCGGTCACCTCATACCCGTCGCATTCCAACACCAGCACTCGGAGCTCATGCACGGCGCGACTCCCCTGCTCTAGGAGCAGCTGACAGGGTAGGCCGGCGACGCGACTCCCCAAATCAGGGAATCGGTAATTCCGACTCAGGAAATCCCTTACAACTAAAGCGATATGAGTCCGGTACGAATGGCATACCGGACGAGGGAGGGAAGGTCATGGAGCTTGAGGCGTTCCATGATCTGGGCACGGTAGGTCTCTACCGTCTTCGCGCTGAGATCGAGCTCGAACGCGATCTCCTTGACGCTGGCCCCTTCGGCGAGACGCTTGAGCACCTCCTGCTGACGAGGGGTCAACAGGGTTTCCACCCCTTCGGCCGGCGGTTGGCCCGCACGGCCCTGGGTCGCCGACGAAACGGCGGCGGACAGCCAGACGTTCCCGTTGGCCACTGTCCTGACCGCGAGTTCGAGTTCGGCCGGAGCGGCATCCTTCAACAGGTAGCCGTGCGCCCCCAGGCTCAGCGCGCGCGCGACGTGCTCGCTATTGGCATGCATCGACAGCATCAGCACGCGCGTATCGGGCAACTCCTCCCTGATCCGGGCCAGGCAGTCGAGCCCCGAGAGGCCCGGCATCTGGATGTCCATGATGACGAGGTCCGGCTTCAGCCTGCCAGCTTGCTCCAGCGCCTCGATACCGTTGCGTGCCGAGGCGACGACCTCGTAGCCCTCGATCTCGCCGATCAGCATCGCGAGACCCGCTGCCAGCAGCTGATGATCGTCTGCGATTTGCACGCGCACCGTCATGTCAGGGCTCCTGCGCATGGGAAGCGATCGGGATGCGGGCGGAAACTCGGCATCCCTTGCCTGGCGTCGATACGACTTCGAAGCTCCCGCCCAAGCCGCACACCCGTTCCTGCATGCCCAGCAGGCCGAGGCGGTCGCTGCGGGCCGGCGGGCGCAGGCTGGCGACCGTGTCGAAGCCGATCCCGTCGTCGGCGATGCTGAGCTCGATCAGTTCCGGCCCGAGCCTCACCTCGACATCCACGCGCGTCGCGCTCGCGTGCCGAAGCACATTGGTGACCGACTCCTGCACGATGCGGAAACAGGCGAGCTCGATTTCCGGCGGCAAACGAATGGCTCCGAGATCCTCGGACAAGGTTGGCGCGAGGAAGGAGGTCTGGCGGACGCGCTCCAGGTGCCAGCGCAGCGCCGCCGCGAGGCCCAGGTCGTCCAGCTGCGGCGGCCGTAGCTGATGCACGATGTCGCGCACCCCCTGCATGATGCTGTCGGCGATCTGCAGCGCATTGTTGAGAGGAATGCGGGCCTCGGGAGCCGTGCACTTGCGCCGCACCATTTCGAGGTTGAGGCACAGCGCCGCAAGCATCTGGCCGATATCGTCGTGCAGTTCCTGGCTCAGGCGCCGGCGCTCCTGCTCCACCTTGCGGCGCTCGGCTTCGGACAAGCGGCGCAACGCCGCCGCCAGCTCCTCGGTGCGTGCCTGCAGCGCGCGGTTCTTGTCCTGCAGCTCCGTCGTCCTGACCGCCAGCAGTTCCGAGAGCTGTTCGTTGCGATGGAGCATCGCCTGCTGCAATCGCCTGCGTTCGCTCGCGTCGGCGATCGAGACGACGACGCATTGCCCCTCCCCGACGGGCATCGTTCCGAGTCCTACCTCGACTGGAAACTCGCTGCCGTTCTTGCGCAGGCCACGAAGCTCGCGATTGTTCCCCATCATGCGCGGCGCGGGTTGGTCCGTGAATCCGGTCCGCAGCGCGACATGTCCGTAGCGGTAGCGCTCGGGCATCAGGTTCTCGATGGACATCCCCGCGAATTCGTCCGCGGAATATCCGAAGATCTCCGAGGCATGCGCATTCGCGCTCAAGATCCCCCCATCGGGACCGACCACGAGGATCGCTTCCGGCGCGGTCTCGATGATTCTGGCGGCAAGCGTGGAGAACTGGTTTGTCATCAATGATCCGGCATTGCTGGGGCAGAACTGCGTGATCTTTGTAGCATAGTACAAGGATGCAAGTAGCAATCCTCCCCGTCGGGCGGACTCCGACAACGAAATCTTTAGTGGGCCCTCGTCAACGACGATGTGGCCCGATACGTTTACTTGCGTATTCGTGATCCGCCCGAGCCTTCCCATGAGGAATCCCTGCCAGAACCGTCATCGCAGCAATGCTCAGGATGAGCCGCCACGCCGGGAAGCCCGCCCGTGAATCGCATGCTCGACGTCGCCACCCAACCCGCTGCGGCGCAAGCCCTGCCGGCAGTCGCTCCGGCGCGCATCAGGCGCCTTGCCTTTGCGCTGCTGATCGCACTCGGCTTCTTTGCGCTCCTCGCATTCCGTCAATACGGCATCAGCAACGACGAAGAGGTGCAACACACGTACGGGCGGATGCTGCTCGATTTCTACCTGTCGGGCTTCGCGGACCGCAGCGCGTTCGCCTACAAGAATCTGTACCTTTACGGGGGTCTCTTCGACCTGATCGCGGCGACGCTCGAACGCGTCGTTCCCATGAACGTCTGGGACCTTCGCCACCTGCTGTCCGCCGCCTTCGGACTGCTCGGCCTCGCCGGCACCTGGATGCTCGCGCGCCGGCTGATGGGCGAGACGGCCGGCCTGATCGCCCTCGCGCTACTGGCCCTGACCGGTGCCTGGACGGGCGCGATGTTCACCCACACCAAGGACGTGCCGTTCGCGGCCACGATGATTTGGGCCGTATATTTCACGACCCGCTTCGCGGCGCGGCTGCCGGAAGTGCGGGCGCGGGACGTCGCTGGACTCGGCCTCGCGATCGGCTGCGCCTTCGGCCTGCGGGTCGGCGCGGTGTTCGCCCTCCTCTACCTGGGCGTCGCCGTGGCGGCCGCGACCTGGATGGGCGGCCACGATCTCGCGTCGCGTGCCGCAGTGTTGCGCCGCGCGGTGCTCGGACTCGTTCCGGCGGGCCTGCTCGCCGCGGCCCTGGCGATCCTCTTCTGGCCTTGGGTCGTGATGGCGCCGGACAACCTCATTGTCGCGATGCGCACCTTTTCGCACTTCGCCTTCAACCTCGACACGATCCTCGACGGCGTCGTGATGAAGATCGGTGCGGTGCCCGGCACCTATCTGTTCGACTATCTCCTCGTACGCTTGCCCGAGCTTTTCCTGCTCGGCATCGTGCTGGCGCTCGTCGTCGGTGTCCGTGCGCTGCCCTCGCTATTCGTCGTGCAGCGGGAACGTGTCGAGGCGCTGCCGTGGCTGCCGGTCCTGCTCGCGACGGCGGTCCCGCTCGGTTACGCGCTGATCGCAGCGCCGCCGCTCTACAACGGCATCCGCCACTTCACCTTCCTCTTGCCGCCGCTCGCGGTCGTTGCGGCAGCCGGGCTGCAGGCGGCGTGGCGACTGAGCCAGCGCTGGCCGGGCGTGAATGCGGTCGCGCTCGGTGCCTGTCTGCTGCTGGCCTTCGTTCATCTGGCCACGCTCATCGACCTGCACCCCTACGAATACCTCGAGTACAACGATCTGATCGGCGGCCTGCGCGGCGCCGAAGGGCGCTGGGAAGAGGACTATTGGGCAAGCAGCCTGCGGGAAGCGACGGGGCTGCTGAACGCCTACGTCCTGGGCTCCGGCCCCCTGGCGCACCCCTACACCGTCGCAGCCTGTGCCGAGCCGGTGCAAGCCGCGGCGTGGCTGGCGCCCGGCCTGACGATGACGACCGACTGGCTCGCAGCAGACTTCTTCGTTTCGCCGACGCAGATGAACTGCCACCTCGCCGTCACCGGCCGCGTCGTCGCGGAAGTGGTGCGAGACGGGGTGACGATCGCGGTGGTGCGCGACCGGCGCGGGATCAACAGCGCACAGCCCAACCTGAAGTCGCCGGGTCCAGGCTAGAGAGACGGCGCCGGGCCGGCCGTCAGAAGGTCGTGCAGTTGAAGAAGCCGCGATGGCCGATGCAGCTCGTCGTGGTCGGCATGCGGCTGTAGCGGTCGAAGTGATCGCGCGCGTTGAGCCGCATCACGCAATCTCGCCACGGGTCCGAGTCGGCCGCGTAGCCCAGCTTTTCGCACGCCGGGCCATAGACCGTAATCATTTCATCGACTTCGCGCTCGACCTGCGCTGCACGCTGGGCGGGAGTGGTGCAGCCGACGAGAACGGCGACGCACGCCAGGGTAAGAGCTTTACGCATCACGGGCTCCGTATCGAGAGAATTCTTTTCCCCTCTGTTCCGTACTGTTAGAGATGCGCAGCCTCCGGTGGTTTCCACCGCCGGTCGCGGCCGGGCAAATGCCGGAACGCTACCTATAATTGCGGATAGAAATCATTACCGGGGAGCATTGCATGATCCACCGCGTGATGTTTGGCCTGGCCGTCCTGTGCTCGGTATTCGCGGCCCATGCGCAGCCCGTCTATCGCTTTTCGCCGGTCAACCAATGGGACATCAACAAGACGGTCGCGTACTGGAACCCGATCATCAACTATGTCTCGGAAAAGAGCGGCCTGCAGCTCGAACTGAAGATCGGCCGCACCTCGGCGGACACGACGGCCTACGTGCTCGCGCAGGAAGTGGAGTTTGTCTTCAGCAACCACCTTTTCAGCCCGGAACGCCGCCGCCTCGGCTGGAAAGTATTCGGCCGACGCCAACCCTCTGAGATCCGCGGCGCGATCGCGGTGCCGGTCGACTCACCGATCACCACACTCGAAGAACTGCGGGACCAGGAAGTCGCATTCGCCGGGCCGGAAGCCTTTATCGGCTACAAGGTGCCCTACGCCCACCTGTTGTCGAAGGGCATCGACGTCAAAGTCGTCTTCGGCGGCAACCAGAACGCGGCCTTCGCGCAGATGTTCGCCGGCAGGGCCAAGGCGGTCGGCAGCAACTCTTTCCTGATCGACGCCTACACCGTGAAGGAGCACAAGAACTTTCGCGTGCTGTGGACCTCCGAGCCGTATCACGACCTTGCGTTGATGGCGTCGTCCAAGGTCCCGGACAAGGACCTGAAGGCCATCGCGGACGCGTTCACGTCGATGCATCAGGATCCGCGCGGCCGCGAGATCTTGCACCGAGCGTCGATGGAGGTGGGGATTGCGGCCGATTCGTACTTCATTCCGGCCACCGAGGCCGATTTCGCGAACTATCGCCGCTTCTACGATTCCGCGCCGGCCTTGCTGCGCTGAGCGCCGTTCGGCGCTTGGCGAAGGATTGCGATGTCGCTGATGAACCGCTTGCTCCCGAAGTCGCTCGTCGCTCGCGTCTATGCGCTGACCTTGCTGACGCTGTTGCTGTTCGTGAGCCTGGGCCTCGGTGTCTTCTACCGCTACCAGTTCCGCGGCAACATCCAGGATGCGCAGGACTCGGCCACCATGATGGTCGAGGTCGTCGCGCAGGTCATTGGCGAAAGTGCCGCCATCGGTGACTACGACACGATCAAACGCACGCTGGACAACGCAGTCCTGCGCTCGCCCTTCGAATCCGGCGCCTTCATCGATCTGCAGGGCGGAACGATCCGCACCCTTAAGTCGCAGCCGCCCGACAGGGTTCCGCCACAATGGCTGCGGCAGGAAGTGGCCGAGCAGTTGTACGACGTGAATCGGAACATCGTGGTCGGCGGCGTGGATTTCGGTGTCTTGCGCCTGACTTTCGACGTCGACGAGATCGCGGGAGAGCTATGGGAGCTGTTTCGCGCAGCGCTCGCGCTCGCGGCCGCGAGTGTCGCCGGGGGCCTGTTGCTGATCTGGCTTCCCCTGAAGCGCTGGCTAGGCACGCTCGAACGCGTGCAGAGCTTCGAGCGTGACCAGGCACAGGGGGTGGATTCGAGTGCCGAACTCATCGACGAAGTTCCGGCCGAGTTCCGCCACATGTTCGAAGTCCTGGCAGAC
Organism: Aromatoleum sp.; assembly: GCF_035254505.1. Classification (GTDB taxonomy): domain Bacteria; phylum Pseudomonadota; class Gammaproteobacteria; order Burkholderiales; family Rhodocyclaceae; genus Aromatoleum. Next base: position 49,092 of record NZ_DATFAO010000007.1, read on the forward strand.
ACCTCGAACACGCTGCGCAAGGAACTGGCGACGCGCGAAAAGGCAATGACTTCGCTGCGCTCGCTGCTCGAATCGATCCTGCCGGCCAATCCCAGCGCAAACGGCAACGTGCCCGACGACATCGAGGCGGTATCGGTCCTGATCCGGGATCTCGTGACCGAACGGGAGGCCAGCCGCCGGGCGCTCGACAACCAGAAATTCGCGCTCGACCAGCACGCCATCGTCAGCATCACGGATCGCACCGGGCGCATCACCTACGCCAACGATCGCTTCTGCGAGATCTCCGGCTACTCGCGAGAGGAATTGCTGGGGACGAATCACCGCCTCGTCAATTCCGGCTATCACCCTCCGCAGTTTTTCGCCGACCTGTGGCGCACGATTCTGTCGGGGCGAGTGTGGCACGGGGAAATCAAGAATCGGGCGAAGGACGGATCGGCGTTCTGGGTGAACGCGACCATCGTTCCGCTCGCCGGTGCCGACAGCACACTGTCCCAGTTCATCGCAATCCGGACCGACATCACCGAGCGCAAGCGCGTCGAAGAGGAATTGCAGGATGCGAAGCTCGCGGCCGAAGCGGCCAACCGGGCGAAGAGCGACTTCCTCGCCAACATGAGCCACGAGATCCGCACGCCGATGAACGGCATCATCGGCATGACTGAACTGGTGCTCGATACCCCGCTCGAAGCGAACCAGCGCGAGCATCTCGAGATCGTCCGCTCCTCGGCCGAGTCACTGCTCGTGATCCTCAACGACATTCTCGACTTCTCCAAGATCGAGGCCGGGAAACTCGTCGTCGAGCACATTTCCTTCAACCTGCGGCTCGCGATTTCCGAAACGCTTAAATGCCTTGCCATCCGCGCGGGCAAGAAGGGCCTGCAACTCGACTGCGAACTGTCCGACGATCTGCCCGCCTATGTTTCGGGGGACCCCGGCCGACTGCGGCAGATCCTGACCAACCTGTGCGACAACGCGATCAAGTTCACCGACACCGGATCGATCACGGTACGCGCGACGACCGAAGCCAGCGACGAGCGGCATTGCATCATCCACGTCTCGGTGGCGGACACCGGCATCGGTATCGGGCGCACGCAACAGAAGAAGGTATTCGAGGCCTTCGACCAGGCTGACACCTCGACCACGCGCAACTTCGGCGGCACCGGACTGGGCCTGGCGATCTGCTCACGGCTGGTCGGGCTGATGGGCGGGAGAATTTGGCTCGAAAGCGAGATCGGACGCGGCAGTACCTTCCACTTCACCGTTGACATGCAGCGTGTCGCGGGCGAGGACACGGCCGGCGAAGCCTTGCCGCCGCTCTCGACCTGGCCCGACGTGCCCGCGCTGGTCGCGGAGGGCGACCCTGCCCAGCGGCGCAGCCTCGCGCAGTGGCTGCGCGCGTGGAGCTTCACGGTCGACGAAGCGGCCGACGGCAACGAAGCACTGGAGAAATGCCGCGTCGCGCCACCTGGCGAATGTCCCTACCGCGTCATCCTGATCGACTCCGCGCTGCCTGTCCTCGACGGATTCGGTTTCGCCGACGCGGTGCGGCGCGAAGGCCGAAGCGGCGCGGTGCAGATGGTCATGCTGTCGGCCCGGGGAGAAAAGGGAGACGCGCGACGCTGCCGGGAGCTCGGCCTCGCGGCCTACCTGAGCAAGCCGACAACGCCGCTTGAACTCCGCGACACGCTGACGCGCGTGCTCGCGCCGCGGGAACCGGGCGGCGCGGCCGGCACCGAACCGGAACTCGTCACCCGCCACACCCTGAAGGAACATCAACGCCACCTATCGATCCTGCTCGTCGAAGACCATCCGATCAACCAGAAGCTCGCCCGCGAACTGTTCGAGATGTGGGGCCACAGCGTCACGCTGGCCGCAAACGGGCAGGAGGCCGTCGACCTCTTCCCGACGATGCATTGGGACATCGTGTTCATGGACATGCAGATGCCGGTGATGGGCGGCATCGACGCAACACGCCTCATCCGCGCCTCGGAGCCTCCGCAACGGCGAACGCCGATCATCGCGATGACGGCGAGCGCGATGAGCGAAGACCGCAAGCGCTGCCTCGAAGCCGGGATGGACGACCACATCGCCAAGCCGATCGACCGGCACGCGGTGCATCGGCTGCTCGAACACTACGGTGCGCGCGGTGGCGTCGCCCTGCCGGCCGCGTCGGCGTCGCCACCGGCGGTCAGCGTCTCCCCCACTGCAATCGAGGCGGCGCTCGACGGACTGGACCCGGAACTGGTCGGCGTGGTCGGAAAGGTGATCGCGGTGCATCTGCCGATGGACCTCGCGGGTGTGCGCGAGGCATCGCGCCGGCGCAGCTGGCCGGAGCTGCGCCACGCGGCGCACAACATCAAGAGCACCTTCGGGCTGCTGGGCATGAGCGATCTTGCCAACGTTGCGCAGTGGATCGAGTCCAATCCCGAAGGGACGGACAAGAGCACGCTCGATCAACTTCAGGCCGCCGTCGACGTGATCGTGAACGCGCTGTCCAGAAAGCCGAGGCCAGCGGTCGTTCAAGACGGTATCGGAGCACATCGCCCCCTCAATGGATCGACCAGCACCTAAAAGGGCACCCCACACATGACGCGACAAAACGAGGAGCCCGCGCCGCGTGCCAGCGTCGTCATCATCGATGACCATGTTGTCAACCTGACGCTGCTGCGGCACCTGCTGGCGCGAGACGACTTGTGCGACCCGAAAGCGTTTTCGGATCCGGCTGAGGGCCTGGCGTATTGCCTGGGAAATACGCCCGACATGGTGGTCGTCGACTACATGATGCCGAGCATCAGCGGCATCGACATCATCCATCGGCTTCGCGCGCATGAAGCGACGCGCGAGGTGCCTATCCTCATGGTCACTGCGAACCACGAACGCACGGTGCGGCACGCTGCCCTCGAAGCGGGCGCCACCGACTTCCTGATCAAGCCCATCGATGGCAAGGAGCTCGCGGTACGCACGCGCAATATGCTGATGCTGCGCAACGCGACCAAGCGTGAAGCGAACCGCGCGGAGTGGCTGGCCAGCGAGATCCGCAAGGCCACCGCGACCATCCTCGAGCGCGAACAGGAACTCGTTTGCCGAATGTCGCGCGCGGCCGAGTTCCGCGACCCGGAAACCGGCGGCCACATCCAGCGGATGGCGTACTACTCGCGCCTCATCGCGCGCGTGCTCGGACTCCCGGCGACCGACCAGGAAACGCTTTTCATCGCCGCGCCGATGCACGACGTCGGCAAGATCGCGATCCCCGACGCGATCCTGCTCAAGCCCGGCAGACTGACCGAGGCCGAATTCGAAATCATGAAGATGCACGCCCGCCACGGCTACGACCTGTTGTGCGACAGCAATGCCCCGGTCCTGCGCGTCGGCGCCGAAGTCGCGCACACGCATCACGAGAAGTACGACGGCAGCGGCTACCCGCGCAAACTCGCCGGTGAGGACATCCCAATCTTCGGCCGCATCGTCGCCGTCGCGGACGTCTTCGACGCGCTGACCTCGGCCCGCCCCTACAAGCGGCCCTGGACCTTCGCAGCCTCCCGGGAACTACTCGAAAAAGGCCGCGGCTCGCATTTCGATCCGGCCTGCGTCGACGCTTTCCTTTCGGCCTGGGACGAGGTGCAGGCGATCAGCCGGCAATTCCAGGACCCCGACGAGTTCGCGGATCGGATAAGTCCTTGACTGCTTCCCTCGGCGGATCGAACCAGCGGCACGCGACGACCAGCGAGACGCCGAACGCGAGGTGCGCCGCGATCGTGACCCAGCCGCGGGCCACCGTGAACCAGGGAAACACTTCGGTAAAGCCATACAGGTTGACCGCGTAGATCGCGAGCCCGTATCCCGCCCCGGCAAGCAGCGCCGAGCGGCGGCCCAGCTCCCTCGCGATCGGCAGCGCGATTGCGGCGCAGACGAAGCTGACGCCGAAATGGATCAGCGTCGCGATCAGCATCACGTCGCCGCGCCACACCGGATCTCCGGCGAGAACCCGCTGCCCCATGATGATCGCCGCCGTCAGCCGGGCGTCGCGAAGCAGTGTCTCGAACACCGGGGTCGCGCTGAGCAACCACAACAGCACCTGCACGCCGGTCGCCACCGTGCCCGCGAAAATCGCCGCCGCCGCGGCCTGCACCGGCAGGCATTGCACCTGCCTCAGTTTTGCCAGCAATCGCTGTCGCACGGAAGACTCCATCAGGAAGACGCCTGCGATCCCAGGCGGGCATGCACGTAGCGTGCGAGGCCGAGACCGCCTTCGCGCATCAACGCGTCGTGGTTCCAGCGGAAAATCGGTTTGGCCAGCGGTGCGAGAAGATTCATCCAGCGCCGCGTCGTCCGCACCTTCCACTCGTAGCGCACGAGCGTCTGGCCGTTGTCGCGGTCGAACAACCAGCGCCCGATGCCTTCGAGCTCCCCCTCGACGTGGCCTTCCAGCAGCCGCTGATGCTCGACACGCGTCACGCGGCTGACGAAGGTCAGGCGATAGGGCAGCACGCTCTTCCACGTATATCGCTGGCTCGCGCCGACGCCACTCTCGTCGCCCTCCGCCAGGCACACGACACATTCCGCGCCTTCCCACCAGTCCGGCCAGCATTCCGGGTGGGTGATCGCATCCCAGACCGCTTCGAGCGGCGCGTCCACCCGCCATAGCGTGACGAGGTGATAGTGATTGCTGTTGTTCTTGCGCATATCCCCTCTCCGGCTCAGGGCGCGAAGAAGCGCTCGGGAAACGCGACGTCGAGCTCGGCGTCGCTCATGTCGACGGATTCGATCGACGCGCCGTCCGCGTCGAAACTCTGCACCTTCAGCGGGAACAGCGAGTCCCGCGCCAACCACACGCGGTAGCGATGCACGCCCAGCACGCTCACGCCCGGATTACCTTCGATCTCGACCACGCTGACCGTCCGGCCGGCGAGCTCACCGTCGGCGGGCTCCGAGATACGCCCCTTCGCGCGCAGTTCCTCGAGGTTCGCGAGCAGCACGCCGACGTCCGACTGGTCCACGCGATGCCCGCGCGGGCTCAGGATCAACCGGTTGTCCGGAGCGAGGTTGAAGGACGGTCGGCCCACGCCGAAGGGCCACAGATGCACGCGATGGGCGCCGGGATCGAAGATCAGCGCCGCGCCATCGTGGGGCTCGACGAAATCCATGCGAATCCAGCCCGGCCGGCGCCACGCGTAGCGGATGACCTGCGCCTCGCCTTGCGCAGGGTGCGAGCGCAGCGTCACGCGGTAAGTCTGGACAGTCTGGAAGCGTGCTGCAGCCTCGGCGAGCAGGTCGGCCGCCATTGCGTCACCGACAAACAGCGCCAACGCAAGGACGAACCATGGCACGCGTCACTCCCGCACCTGCAGCGTGCCCGTCATCCCGCGTTCGCGGTGGCTCTTGAACATCAGCAGGCGATTCGGGCAGTAGAACTGATACTCGCCCGGCGGCAATTCGACGCGCACCGTCCTCGGTGCCGCACTGAGTTCCACCTCTGCCGCCGGCTTGCCATTCGGCCCGTCCAGCACGAAGCGGTGCGGCACGATCCCCTGCTCCATGCGGACGCTGATTTCCAGCGGCTGCCCGGCTTTCGCGACGACCTTGTCGGGTTTGAAAAAGTAGCTGCCGCCGACGATTGCCACGCGCTGCACGCCGTCGGCGTCGGCCGTCGCCTGCTGCGGCGGGGCGTCGTCCGCGGACGCCGCGGAGCCCGACGCAAACAACATCGCGATCAGCGAGCACGACGACAAGGCACCGCGCATCGTGCGAGCGCCACGATGGGCTTTGGAACCGCATTCGGATTCGGAGCTTGCATGAGTCATCGCTAGATTCTTGTCGAAACGATTGTTGCCGCGATGGCGACGCCGGCGTCGTGGGGAGAACGGCTTCGGCAGGCGGACCAAGCCGCCTCTGCGGTTCCCTGCTGCGGCCCGCCGCTGCGGAAATGCGGGCAACAAACCCCGGTCCCACGGCACCGGCTGTAACGTTGACCGTGCGTCCCTGGAAAATATCCCGTCGGCGGCGTTTCAACGTATTCCGCGCGCCGACAACAGCAGCATCGCCGTCGGGCACCCTCTCCCGCGCGTTTCGGATAAGCTTTCTGGCCCACGGCAGCTCGCCGCTGCCGCACAACGAAAACAGACATCCCCGAACATCGTGACAAGTCCGACGTCAGACCGCCCGCACCCCCGCTCCCCGCTCGACCTCTTCATCGCCTTTACCGTGCTCGCGCTGCAGGGCTTCGGCGGCGTGCTCGCCGTCGCCCAGCGCGAACTCGTCGACCGCCGCCAATGGATGAGCCGGGAGGAATTCGTCGACGCCTACTCCGTCGCACAACTGCTGCCCGGCCCGAACGTCGTGAACCTGTCGCTGATGCTCGGCGACCGCTTCTTCGGTTGGCGCGGCGCGCTCGCGGCCATCACCGGCATGCTGCTCGTGCCGATGCTGATCGTCATCGCGCTCGCCGCGAGCTACGAGCAACTGGCGGTCTATCCCGCCATCGCCGGCGCGCTGCGCGGCATGGGCGCGGTCGCCGCGGGCCTGATCCTCGCGATGGCGCTCAAGATGCTCGGCACGCTGCGCAAGAACGTGATGGGACGGGGCTTGTGCGCCGCGCTCGGGCTGACGACGCTGGTCGCCGTCACGGTCTTCCGCGTGCCGCTCGCGTGGGTCGTGATCGGTCTCGGCGCGACCGGTTGGAGCCTTGCACGGGCGTGCATCGCCCGCAAGGAAGGAGCGAAGGCATGACCCAGCTCCCGCTGCACGACTTCGCCGATCTCTTTCTGCACTTCCTGATGCTGTCGCTGCTGTCGATCGGCGGCGCGATGGCGACGGCGCCCGAGATGCACCGCTTCCTCGTCGACGAGCGGGGCTGGATCAGCGACGCCGACTTCACGACCGCCATCGCGCTCGCCCAAGCCGCACCGGGCCCGAACGTGCTCTTCGTGCCGGTGCTGGGCTACCAGGCGGCAGGCGTGCTCGGCGCCGTCGCGGCCCTCGTCGGCATCCTGCTGCCTTCCACCCTGCTGTCGCTCGGCGTCAGCCGCTGGGGCGCGCAACGCCGCGACACGCCGGCGGTACGTGCCTTCACGGCCGGCCTCGCGCCGGTCACCGTCGGCCTCGTGTTCGCGACGGGCTGGCTGCTGTCGCTCCCCTTCATCGGCGAACCCTCGCACCGCGCAGGCGCTCTCGTGCTGATCGTCGCGACGATGGCCGTCACGCTGAAGACGCGCCTCGCGCCGATGTGGATGATCGCCGTCGGTGCGATCGTCGGCGCGCTGGGCCTCGTCTGACGACCCCGCCCGCCGGTCTTACTTCTTCTGCGGCATCTGGATCGACTTGTACTCCAGATACTCTTCCAGTCCATAGACTCCGTTCTCGCGGCCGAGGCCGGACTGACGGAAGCCGCCGAAGGGCGCGCGCGGGTTCCACGGCGCGCCGTTGACGTCGACCTGGCCGGTGCGCAACCGGCGGGCGACCGCGAACGCATGCTCGTCGCTGCCCGCCCACACGCCGCCGGCAAGCCCGTAGATCGTGTCGTTCGCGAGCGCGATCGCATCCTCATCACCGTCGTGCGGCAGGATCACCAGCACCGGCCCGAAGATCTCCTCCTGCGCGACCGTCGCCTTGCGGTCCTCGACCACCAGCACCGTCGGCGCGACGAAGAAGCCCGGGCCCTGCGGCGCGGCATCCGGCCCGCCCGCGACGACTTCTGCCCCTTCCTCGATCGCGCGATGGAGGTAGCCGATCACCCGCGCCCGCTGCACATCCGACACGAGCGGCCCCAGCTTGCTGTCCTCTGCGAAAGCCGGTCCCACCTTGAACGCCGAAGCGGCGTCCGCCGCAAGCTTTGCCGCCTCGCCGAGCTTCGCGCGCGGCACCAGCATGCGCGTGTGCGCCGAGCAGGTCTGGCCGGAATTGAGCAGACAGCTCGACACCGTCCCCTTCACCGCCGTCGCGAGATCCGCATCGTCGAGCACGATCGACGCCGACTTGCCGCCGAGCTCCAGCGCCACCTTCTTGACCGTCGCCGCAGCGAGTTCCGCGACACGCCGTCCGGCCCGCGTCGAACCCGTGAAGGACACCATGTCCACGTGCCGGTCCGATGCCAGCACCTCGCCGACCACCGGCCCGTATCCGCTCACGAGGTTGAATACCCCCGCCGGCAACCCCGCCGCCTCGATGATCTCCGCGAGGATGAAGGCATTGATCGGCGCGACCTCCGACGGCTTCAGCACCACCGTGCAGCCCGCGGCCAGCGCCGGCGCAACCTTCAGCGAAATCTGGTTGAGCGGGAAATTCCATGGCGTGATCGCCCCGACCACCCCTATCGGCTCGCGCACCACGAAGGAGTTGCCGACCTGCTCCTCCCACTGGAACTCGCGGGCGAGCTTCGCGTAATGCTTCCAGCTACCGACCGGGCCGGCGACCTGGAAACGCCCCGCCATCTTCAGCGGCATCCCGACTTCATGCGCAATCGCCTCGGCCAACTCCTCGCGCCGCGCCTCGACGCCGGCGGCAATCTTCTCGATGTACTCCGCCCGCTCCGCCGCAGGCGTACGCGACCACGCGTCGAAGGCGGCATGCGCCGCGGCAATCGCCGCCTCCGCGTCCGCGGCGACGCCTTCCGGAATCTGTGCATAGACCGAGGCATCGCTCGGATCGATCACGTCGATGAGGCCGGTCCCGGCCGGAGCGACCCAGCGGCCGCCGATAAACAGTTTGTCTCGTACGATCGTCATGGCTTTATTCCCTCGTCACTCACAACAAGCAGAAAAGCATTCTAGCCGCGACGCACACACGGGCGCGCGCTCAAGCCGTAACCGCGCCCCCCCCTCCCCTGCGTCATCGCCCGGCACATAGCAGGCGTCCTGCACGTTTGCTAACTTGTAGGAGTGCAGACGCCACGCGGCGCTGCCACTTCGAACGAGGTCTATCGTGGCGAGCAAATACTTTTGCCTTGTCCTTACCGCTGACGGGCTGGACGAGTTGGGACCGATTCTGAAGGACTATCTGCACGAAGGTCAGATCGGCCGGTATCTCTACTGCCGGGAAGCGGAAGCCGCGCGCAACTACTTTCATGTCGTCGCAGAAGGCCCGAAGGAGGACGGCCCGACTGTCGAGTCGGAAGCCTTCATCCCCCACAGCTTCGTCAAGATCGTGATTTCCAGTCCGGACCGCAAGCACATCGGTTTCCTTTGACTCGATGAGCAAGACGATCATTCTCATCAAGGACGCTCCCGCCCCCGTGGGGCCGTATTCCCAAGGCATCGTCATGGACGGCTGGATCTGGACATCGGGACAGGTAGGGGTGGATCCGGCGACCGGGGCGATGGTCGGAGCGGACGCCGTGGTCCAGGCCGATCAGGCGCTGCGCAATATCGAAGCCATTCTCCGACAGGGCGGCTCCAGTCTCGCCCAAGTCGTTCGCGTCACCCTCTATCTGACCAATATGGACGATTTTTCAGCGGTGAATGCGATATACAGGAACTACTTCCCGAACAACTTTCCGGCGCGCTCATGCGTGGAGGTCTCCCGCCTGCCACTCGGCGCGCTGGTCGAAATCGACGCCGTGGCCAGATCCACCCGTCTCCCCTCCTACTGAGCGACGACATGAAAACCCAGTACTACACGGCCGCAAGCCTCGACGGCTTCATCGCCACACCGGACGACTCGCTCGACTGGCTGTTTCCCCTGGCGGACATCAACGAGACGAGTTACGCGGACTTCATCAAGGAGGTCGGCGCCCTCGCGATGGGTTCCGCGACTTACGAGTGGTTGCTGCGTCATGTGGTCAAGCCGGATTCGGCGACCGCCAAGACGTGGCCGTACGAGCAGCCGGCGTGGGTCTTCTCCAGCCGCGAGCTGCCCCGCGTACCGGGCGCCGACATCCGTTTCGTGAGCGGGGACGTCAGGCCGGTCCACGAGGCGATGCGGGTGGCAGCGCAGGGGAAGAACGTCTGGCTGGTCGGCGGCGGCGACTTCGTCGGCCAGTTCCATGACGCAGGACTGCTCGACGAACTGATCGTTCAGATCGGCTCGGTCACGCTCGGCGCGGGCAAGCAGCTGCTGCCGCGCAAGATCACGTCGCCGCCGCTCAAGTTGGTGGGCGTGCAGCAGTACGGCCCAGGGATGGTGGAGCTCAGGTACGAGGTTCCGAAGCGCGGGTGAGGATCCTGGATTACCCGCTGGACTCGGTCTTGCGCAACCCACGCAGATTCAGCAAGAAAAGGCCAAGCTGCAGCGCGATCAGGGCGTAAGCGCCGTCATGCCACCCCCAGGCTGCCCATAGCACGTTGCTCGCGATGTACCACCAGAACGCCCAGTTGCGTTTGTATCTGCGGGACGAGCTGATGAGCCAGGTCGCCAGCAGCGTCGTCGCCATCGCAGGCCATTGCAGCGCGTCCAGCCATTCATTCATGCAAAGCACCTCCGGCAAGCTGCCGCAGTCCTTGCAATCCGAGTTCCCGAGCGCGCAGGCCGTAACGCAGTCCCGCCAGCCACGCCGACGCGAAGAAACCGGCTAGGTCGGCGTTCGAAACATGGGTCGAGAACGAGCGCGTCGACGGCGGGGCCACCCAGCGGGCGGGCAGCTCGCCGACGAACTGACGCAGCCCCGCATCGATCAGCGGCACGTCGGCGGCGACCGGGCCAGCGAGATCATGCAAGACCCCGGAAAGCGTCAGCCAGCTCTTGCGGAAGACCGCCAGGTCTGCAGGAAAGGCGGTCGCGCGAGCCAGTGCGAACTCGTCGAGCAGCGCCAGGAGCCAGTCGAATCCCGGAACACGCGACTCGAGCACCAGCGCGTCGAGTGCGCGTTCGACGACCTCGACCAGCACAGGGTCGTCGAACGGGCAACGCGCGAGCTCCGCCATCGCCTGCCGGATCTGCGCGCTATCGAGCGTGATCCCGCCGAGCGCGATCGCCACGAGGCGTTCTCGATCCCGCTTGGTCACCCGGGCGACGAGACTCCAGTCGAGCACGGCGATCCGCCCATCTTCGGTCGCAAGCAGGTTGCCGCCGTGCAGGTCGCCGTGGAACATCGCGGGATCGAGACGCGTCCAGAAGGGCTTCGCGAGCAAAGTGCGCACGAGTGTGGCGGCGAGCACGGGGCGCTGTGCCGCGGAAAGTTCGGCCTCGTTGAGCTTGGTCCCGAAAACCCGTTCCATCGCCGTCACTCTGGGCGTGCACCACGGCAGTAATGCCGGCACGAGCAGGCCGGGCTCGTCGCGATAGAAGCGGCGCGCTGCACGCAGATGCAGCTGTTCCCGATCGAGCCGGATTTCCTGTCTCAGCAGACGTTCGACGCTCGCCAAGGTGTCGCGGAAGTCGAGCCGGGGCAGTCCTAGCTCGGCCGCGCGCCGCTCGATGAAGGTGGCAAGATCCGGCAGCGCCGCGAGCTCGTCCGCAAGGCGCGCCTCGATGCCGGGCCGCAGCACCTTGAACACACCGTGGCGCTGCGCCCCCTGCTCATCGCGATAACGGAAAGGGAGCACAACCGCGACGCTGCCCTCGGCAAGCGGGTGCGGGTCCAGTTCACCGGGAAGCTCGCTGCCCAGCTCGTCGCGAAGCCGCCCGAGGATCGGCTCGAGCGAAGCCGTTGCCGGCATCGACTCCAGCGACTGCAGGTGACGGCGCAGGACGGGATCGAGCCGCGGCTGCCGGGCGAGCACCTGCCCGAGCTTATGCAGGGTCGGACACTGCGCGAGGAGGCGGACGAGGCGCTCGTTCCCCGAAGCGTCGACGCCGAGCGCGGATTGCTCCGAGAACATGGCAGCGAGCCGGTCGGGCGACAGACGGTCGAGGAAGAACGACATTGCTTCCGCGGCGAGCGGGCGCCAGTGCGCCAGCGAAGCCGGCACCAGCTCGTCCAGGCCGAGCGAAGCCAGCCAGTCCGCGTCGATCGAATCATCGTCCAACATCTCGCCCCTCAGATCCGCGATGTCCTGAGGGACGAGACACTATTCCCTGCGCTTAGGTTTCCGCCATATTTGCAATCAACTGAAAATCCCCCACCAGCGCAGCGTCTGGCTGAAATGGTGGCGCACGGCCTCGGCCGCGACCTGCTCATCACCGCTGAGGATGCCGTCGATGATTGCGAGGTGCTCTTCCATCGCCGGCACGATGCGATCGGGCAGCAGCGGCCGCGAGTGCTGCATCACCGAAATGCGGTCGCGGTTCTGCGCGTAGATCTCGCGCACCGTGGCGCTGCCCAGCGCACCGGATAGCGTCGAGTGCAGCGACCAGTCGATGGCCATCGCCTCGCGCTGCAAGGAGGGCGTAATGCCTTCACGCGCCGCCTCGACGAGCCGCACGTGCACCTCGCGCAGCGCGCCCAGGCGCTCGCCGTGTCCGCCGCGCACCAAGCGACGCGCCCCTTCTTGGTCGAAGATCAGGCGCAGATCGAAATATTCGCGGATCAGGTCCGGCGTCGCTTCCATCACCGCGACGCCGCGCTTGGGCAGGACGTTGAGCAAGCCCGCGGACTCCGCACGCTTCACCGCCTCGCGCACCGGCGCCAGCGGCAGATCGACCATCCGTGCCAGATCGGGCATGGATACGAACTGGCCCGCCCGCAGCTGACCGCCCGTAAGCATCGCCTTCAGCGCATTGAAGGCCTTCTCAGCGAGCAGCAAACCTTCGCCGTCCGGCATGTTCATAGTGTTGCCCTCCTGCATTTCCTGAAATGTTACACGCGGCCGAGCGTCGGGAGAATGTCGGCTGAGATGTGAGGCAGATCCATAAAGAAATTTTTTATTGACTTATAAGTGACACGCTAACTAACATGTCAGTACACATTTGAGAACGCATTCGGAGGCAGACACCTTCATCGGGTGACCGCTTCACGGATGGCCGAAGCAGGGGGAAGGAGACAAGCTTCCCGAGCCAGACGGCAAAACGAGCGGTTGCGACGGCGCAGCCTTCTTCATCCAGGTTCGCGAGGTGAACCATGCATAAACGTTTTCACAAGACCCTCTTTGGCCAGGTCGTCATCGCACTGATCCTTGGCGTCCTCGTCGGCTTCATGTGGCCGGACTTCGCCACCCAGCTGAAACCGCTCGGCGATGGTTTCATCAAGCTGATCAAGGTCATCGTCGCGCCGCTGGTGTTCTGCGTCGTCGTGCATGGCATTTCGAGCACCGGCGACCTGAAGAAGGTCGGCCGCGTCGGCGTCAAAGCGCTGCTGTACTTCGAAGTCGTCACGACCTTCGCGCTCGCCCTCGGCGTGCTGCTCGCCTTCGCGCTGCAGCCTGGCGTCGGCATGAATGTGGACACGAGTACCCTCGACGCGTCGCAGATCAGCGGCATGTCGGACCGCGTCCATCAGGTCCACAGCACCGTCGATTTCCTGATGAAGCTGATCCCGGCGACCTTCATCGACGCCTTCGCCAAGGGCGACATCCTGCAGGTGCTGCTCGTCGCGATCCTCTTCGGCTGTGCCGTCGCGGCGCTCGGTGAACGCGGACGTCCGGTGACGCAGGGGATCGACGCGCTCGCCCACGTCTTCTTCAAGATCATCGGCTTCATCGTCAAGCTCGCGCCCCTTGGCGTGCTCGGCGCCGTCGCCTTCACCGTCGGCAAGTACGGCATCGGTTCGCTCAAGCAGCTCGGCATGCTGGTCGCCCTCTTCTACCTGACCTGCACGATCTTCGTCGTCGCCATCCTCGGCACCATCCTGCGGCTTGCCGGCTTCAACATCTTCAAGCTGTTGAACTACCTGCGCGAGGAACTCCTCGTCGTACTCGGCACCGCCTCGTCGGACGCCGTGCTGCCGCAGGTGATGCGCAAGCTGGAGCTGATGGGCATCAAGGATTCCACCGTCGGCCTCGTGATCCCGACGGGCTACTCCTTCAACCTCGATGGCTTCTCGATCTACCTGACGCTCGCCGCGGTCTTCATCGCCCAAGCGACCAACACCCCGCTATCGATGACCGACCTGCTGACGATCCTCGCGATCTCGCTCGTGACCTCCAAGGGCGCTCACGGCGTGCCGGGCTCGGCGATCGTAATCCTCGCCGCGACGCTTTCGGCGGTTCCCGCGATCCCCGCGATCGGCCTCGTGCTCGTGCTGTCGGTCGACTGGTTCATGGGCATGGCCCGCGCGCTGACCAACATGATCGGCAACTGCGTCGCGACCGTCGTCGTCGGCGTCTGGGAGAAGGACATCGACCGCCAGCGCGCTCGCCAGGTGCTCAACGGCGACGTCGCGATCGACCTCAACGCGCTCGCCGCCCAGCCCCTGCCCGAACCCGTCGTCGCCGGCCCCCTCGCCGCCCAAGTGCCGGCCGAAGCCCACGCCTGATCAAAAATTCCACCATCCCCTGACCCCAACACAGGAAACCATCATGAGTCACAACACCGGCAGCATCCGCATCGCCGAGCCCGCCGTCCTGCCCGAGTGGGCCACCCGCTCGGTCGATCTCGCCAACCCGCGAATCGGCGCCAAGACCCTCTACGCCTCCGACGACTTCTTCGCCGAAGTCTCGCGCATGCTCAACCCTGAACCCGCGCAGTTCGTCCCCGGCAAGTACGACGACAACGGCAAGTGGATGGACGGCTGGGAGACCCGTCGCAAGCGCAGCACCGGTCACGATTGGTGCCTCGTCAAACTCGGCCGCAAGGGCACGATCCGCGGCTTCGACGTCGATACCAGCCACTTCACCGGCAACTACGCCCCGGCGGTGTCGATCGAAGCGACGGTGTGCGAGTCGGACGACGTCGCGGCGCTGAAGGACGCGAAATGGACCGAGATCCTCGCCTCCACGTCGCTCTCCGGCAACAGCCATCATCTCCTGCGCGCGAACTCGGACGCGGCGTACACGCACCTGCGTGTAAACATCTATCCCGACGGCGGCATCGCGCGGCTGCGCGTCTATGGCCAGCCGGTCGGCGTGTTCGAGAACGTCGGCGATCAACTCGTTGATCTCGTCGCACTCGAAAACGGCGGCCGCCCCGTCGCATGGAACGACGCGCACTTCGGCACCGCCTCGAACCTGATCCTGCCCGGCCGCGGCGTCAACATGGGTGACGGCTGGGAAACCCGCCGCCGCCGCGAGCCGGGCAGCGACTGGTGCATCCTGCAGCTCGGCGCCGCCGGCACGATCGAGAAGATCGACGTCGACACCGCCCACTTCAAAGGCAACTACCCCGACCGCTGCTCGATCCAGGCCGCGTTCGTGGAGGGCGGCACCGACCAGTCCGTGATCACGCAAAGCATGTTCTGGCCCGTGCTGCTGCCCGAGCAGAAACTGTCGATGGACGCGATCCACAGCTTCGCCGAACAGATCGCCAAGCTCGGCCCCGTCACCCACGTGCGCCTCAATATCATCCCGGACGGCGGCGTCTCGCGCCTGCGCCTGTGGGGCAAAGTGAAGAAATGAGTGCTGCGATGATCGCCCTCTCCGCAGCGACCGTGTCTCCGCCGAAGACCATCCTCGCCGAGCCGCTGACGCACGAAGCCTTCGCCCCCTTCGGCGACGTCATCGAGGCCGGCGACGCGGTCCGCCAGTTCCCGATCAACGGCGGCAACACGACGCGCTACCACGACCTCGCGAAAATCGACCCGGGCCCGGACGGGCACGCCATCGTGTCGATCTTCCGCGGCGAACCGCGCGCCCTGCCCTTCCCGATCGAGATGATGGAACGCCACCCCCTCGGCAGCCAAGCCTTCGTGCCGATGTCGGGCCGGCCGTATCTGGTCGTCGTTGCCCCCGCCGGCCATCCGCCGACCGCCGACGACCTACGCGTATTCATCGCGCGCGGCGATCAGGGCGTGAACTACGCTCGCGGCGTCTGGCACCACCCGCTGCTCGCGCTGGACACCGTGTGCGACTTCGTCGTCATCGACCGTGCAGGCAACGGCCACAACTGCGACGAGGTGACGCTCACCGACCCGGTCCTGATCGACGTGGATCGCTGAAAGCCCGCACCACGCGACATAAACAGAGCCTTCCAGGCCTTCCCGACGCAGCCGGGGACGTATGGGGTATTCGCGGCGCGGCGAGGACTGTCTGAGCGGACAGCGCGGAAGCGCGCTGTACCGCGAGTTCCGCAGCCCCAGAGCGAATACCCCATGCGGCCCCGGCGGCTTAGCAGCACTGTTCACCAGCCACCCCTCATCCCCACCATGCTCCTCGGCCTTGCCCTCTTCTACGTCGGCGCCGTCCTCATCCTCAACGGCCTGTGGATGCTCGGACGCATCGGCGACCGCGAGATCCCGCTGATCAACTTCTTCACCGGCGGCGTCACCCTGCTCGTCTCGCTCAAGCTCGCCTTCGGCGCCGATGCCGACGCCGCCTCGATCAAGGCTGCCGCCTTCTCGCTGCTCTTCTCCTTCACCTACCTGTGGGTCGCCTTCAACCGCCACAACGGCGCAGACGGCCGCGGACTCGGCTGGTTCAGCCTCTTCGTCGCCATTTCCGCCGTCCCGGTCGCCATCGAAACGCTGGCCGGTGCGAAAAGCAACTGGGACCTCTGGCTAGGAACCTCCTGGGCGGCGTGGAGCGGCCTCTGGCTACTGTTCTTCCTGCTGCTCGTGCTGCAGAAACCGCTCACGCGCCTCGCCGCCTGGACCTCGATCGTCCAGGGCATCTTCACCGGCTGGGTTCCGGGCTACCTGCTCCTCAACGGCACCATCCGCTGA
>NZ_DATFAO010000008.1:0-35217 GCF_035254505.1 Aromatoleum sp.
GCAGCGTATGGGTGCGAACGTGGTGTCGCAGGTCGTCCAGCTGGGCGACACGCCGCACCTGGAAAAGATGATCGGCCCGGTCAAGGTCATGCTCGACGCGTTCCAGAACGGCGAGCTCGACGCGGTCTACATTGCCTACACCCGCTTCATCAACACGATGAAGCAGGAGCCCATGCTCGAGCAACTGCTGCCGCTGTCGGGCGAGCAGCTCGGCACCCCGGACACCTCGTGGGACTACCTCTACGAGCCGGATCCGCAGGTCGTCATTGACGAACTGCTGGTGCGCTACGTCGAGGCGCTGGTGTACCAGGGCGTCGCGGAGAACATGGCTTCCGAACAGAGTGCGCGAATGGTGGCAATGAAGTCCGCCTCCGACAATGCCAAGAACGTGATTGGCGAACTGCAGCTGGTCTATAACAAGACCCGCCAGGCCGCGATCACGAAGGAGCTGTCGGAGATCGTCAGCGGCGCCGCCGCGGTGTAACGGATTATTGAATTAAGGAAACGACGATGAGTCAAGGAACTATCGTTCAGTGTATTGGCGCCGTGGTGGACATCCAGTTCCCCCGCGAAGCCATGCCGAAGGTGTACGACGCGCTGAAGCTCGAAAGCGCCGCCGACTCTTTCGCTGAAGAAGGTCTCACCTTCGAAGTCCAGCAGCAGCTGGGCGACGGCGTGGTGCGTACCATTGCGCTGGGTTCGTCCGACGGCCTGCGCCGCGGCATGAAGGTTGCCGGTACCGGCAAGCCGATCGCGGTGCCGGTCGGTCACGGCACGCTCGGCCGCATCATGGACGTGCTGGGTCGCCCGATCGACGAAGCTGGCCCGGTGGAAGCCGACGAGCTGCGTCCGATCCACGCGAAGGCCCCAAGGTTCGACGAGCTGTCCCCGTCGGTCGATCTGCTCGAAACCGGCATCAAGGTTATCGATCTGGTCTGCCCGTTCGCGAAGGGCGGTAAGGTCGGCCTGTTCGGCGGCGCCGGTGTGGGCAAGACCGTGAACATGATGGAGCTGATCAACAACATCGCGAAGCAGCACTCGGGTCTCTCGGTGTTCGCAGGCGTGGGCGAGCGTACCCGTGAAGGGAACGACTTCTACCACGAGATGAAGGACTCCAACGTTCTGGACAAGGTTGCGATGGTGTTCGGTCAGATGAACGAACCCCCGGGCAACCGTCTGCGCGTCGCGCTGACCGGCCTGACCATGGCCGAGCGCTTCCGCGACGAAGGCCGTGACATCCTGTTCTTCGTGGACAACATCTACCGCTACACGCTGGCCGGTACCGAAGTGTCCGCGCTGCTGGGCCGGATGCCGTCCGCGGTGGGTTATCAGCCGACGCTGGCGGAAGAAATGGGCCGCCTGCAGGAACGGATTACCTCGACCAAGGTTGGCTCGATCACCTCGATCCAGGCCGTGTATGTGCCTGCCGATGACTTGACCGACCCGTCGCCGGCAACTACCTTCCTCCACCTCGACTCGACCGTCGTGCTGTCGCGTGACATCGCCGCGCTGGGTATCTACCCCGCGGTCGATCCGCTCGACTCCACCAGCCGCCAGCTCGATCCGCTGGTCGTTGGCGAAGAGCACTATGGCGTGGCCCGTCAGGTGCAGATGACGCTGCAGCGCTACAAGGAACTGCGCGACATCATCGCGATTCTGGGCATGGACGAACTGTCGCCGGAAGACAAGCTGGCCGTGTCGCGCGCTCGTAAGATCCAGCGCTTCCTGTCCCAGCCCTTCCACGTTGCAGAAGTGTTCACCGGCTCGCCCGGCAAGTACGTCCCGCTGAAGGAAACGATCAAGGGTTTCAAGATGATCGTCAACGGCGAGTGCGACCACCTGCCCGAGCAGGCGTTCTACATGGTCGGTGGCATCGAAGAGGCCATCGAGAAGGCCAAGAAGCTCCAGTAATTGGGGTAGCCGCGCGTCAGCCTGCTGTCGCGCGGCCTTCAAAAGGACACCACTATGGCAATGACGGTCCACGTGGACATCGTCAGCGCGGAAGAGCAGATCTTTTCCGGGCTGGCGGAGTTCGTCGCGCTGCCGGGTGAAGCGGGTGAGCTCGGGATTCTTCCCGGTCACATGCCGCTGATGACCCGGATCAAGCCGGGTGCGGTGCGCGTCAAGGTGCCGGATCAGGCGGAAGAGGAGCTGGTGTTCGTCGCCGGCGGCATCCTCGAGGTTCAGCCGGGGCTCGTTACCGTGCTGGCCGACACCGCGATCCGCGGCAAGGATCTCGACGAGGCGAAGGCGCTGGAAGCCAAGCGTCTCGCAGAAGAGGCCTTGTCGAACCGCTCGTCGGAACTCGACTACGCAAAGGCTCAGGCCGAACTGGCCGAGGCGATCGCTCAGATCGCCGCGATCCAGCGGATGCGCAAGCGCGGTCACTAATCACAGGGCGCCTGAGGCGCCGGCGAAAGCAGATGGCAAAAGGCCGATCCCTCGGGATCGGCCTTTTTTTGTCCGCATGCCCTGCATGGCTCCACCTAGCAGCAGGCCCGCCGCGTGCGATCTTCAGCGACGCGGTGCGCGGGTCAGCCGCTCGATGCGCTTTTCGAGGCGCGCGACGTCATCACGCAGCGCTTGCAGAGCCTCGATATGAGGCGCGAGGGTGTTGCGGGTCGCGAGAAAGCGCTGTTCCTGCGAGAGGTACTCGGCGACGTTCTCGGTCACGCCATTGAGGGCGCGTTGCTGGACCTGCCGGAGGTTTTGTGCGCCGGCAACAAGGCGATGGGCGACGATGTCGCCGAAGACTCGCGACAGGTCTTCTTCCGCGTCCCAACGCAGGTTGCGGAACACGAAGCCGAGGGCGTCGGCGAAATCCGCGCTGCCTTCGATGCGCAGCGCGTTCATCGCCTTATCGTGTTCGCCGCCGACGAGGCCGGGAACGGCCGACAGCGGGATCGACAGCGTGACGGCTGGGACGTCGTCCGCAGCCGCTTCGCCCAGATAGCCTTCGGCCGTGACCGAAAAACGGATGTCGACCGGCTCGGCCCGCAACTGCGCGCAGCGGCCCGCGTGCGGAACGAGGCGTTCGCGCGCCCAGGTCGCGGGCACCAGCAGGTGGTTGATCGTGGCGACGAAACTGCGTGCGCTCAGGCTCATGGGGAAGGCGGGAGCGGAACGATCAGATCTTGTAGCCGCGGTGCAGTGCGACGACGCCGCCGGTCATGTTGAAGTAATCGACGCGCTTGAGGCCGACGCCTTCCATCATGGCTTTCAGTTCTTCCTGGCCCGGATGCATGCGGATCGACTCCGCCAGATAGCGGTAGCTGTCGGCGTCGTTCGCGACCTTGTCGCCCATCCACGGCAGGATCTTGAAGGAGTAGAAGTCATAGGCCGGCGATAGCGGACCCCACACCTTCGAGAATTCGAGCACCAGCAGCCTGCCGCCGGGTCGCAGCACGCGGCGCATCTCGGCGAGCGCGACGTCCTTGTGGGTCATGTTGCGCAGGCCGAAGGCGACCGTGACGCAGTCGAACCAGTTGTCGGGGAAGGGCAGCTTCTCGGCGTCGCACTGGGCGACCGGCAGCGCGTAGCCCTTGTCGAACACGCGGTCGCGTCCGCGCGAGAGCATCGCGTGGTTGATGTCGGTGAGCCAGACCTGGCCTTCGCGGCCGACGCGCTTGGCGAAGGCGAGCGAGAGATCGGCGGTGCCGCCGGCGACGTCGAGCACGCGGTCGCCACGGCCGACGCCGGAAATCTGGATCGCGAAGGCTTTCCACAGACGGTGCAGGCCCATCGACATCAGGTCGTTCATGATGTCGTACTTGCTCGCGACCGAGGAAAAGACCTCGGCGACTTTCTTGTGCTTTTCGCTTTCGGCGACGGTCTCGAAGCCGAAGTGAGTGGTCTTGTCGTTCATGATCAATGCTTGTGGCCGCAGCCGTGCTTCGGCGCAGGCGGGGGAGTGAGGGCGGGATCCCGGCTGGCGCCGGCTTCGGCGAGGCGGTCGAGGTATTGCTGCCACAGCGCGTCCTGCTGCTTTCCGAGCGAGTACAGGTAGTCCCAGGAATAGAGCCCGCTGTCGTGTCCGTCAGAGAAGACCGGGCGGACGGCGTAATTGCCGACCGGCTGCAGGTCATCGATGTCGACGTCGCGCTTGCCGGCCTGCAGCACTTCCTGGCCGGGTCCGTGACCGCGGACTTCGGCCGATGGCGAGTACACGCGCAGGAATTCGAAGGGCAGCGAGAACTCGGCACCGTCGTCGAATGCGATCTCGAGGATGCGGGACTTGCGGTGCAGCGTGAGCGCGGTGGGGATGGGCGTCTTGTCGTCGAGTCCGGCCATGATGGGCGACCCCGTGCTGGGCAATGTCGGGTCGCTCATCATACCCGAATCGCGGGGGCCCCGTCCCGCCGGCCGGCGCCGCGGCTGCCGTGCTGTCACAAAAGCGTCAAAATCCTGCAATACACTGCCGGTGACGACATGGAGCTTGACGATGGCTGCAAACATACTGGTTGTGGAAGACGAACCCGCGATCCAGGAGCTGATCGCCGCGAACCTCGGCCGCGCCGGACATAACGTGGTGCGCGCGCTGGATGCGGAGACTGCGCAGCGCATCGTGCGCGATGCGCTGCCCGACCTGGTGCTGCTCGACTGGATGCTTCCGGGCATGCCGGGGATCGAACTGGCCCGCCGCCTGCGCGCGGACGAGCGTACGCGCGACATTCCGATCATCATGCTGACGGCGCGCGGCGAGGAGCAGGATCGCGTCGCAGGCCTGGAGATGGGGGCCGACGATTACATCACCAAGCCCTTCAGCCCCCGCGAGTTGGTCGCGCGCATCAAGGCGGTGCTGCGTCGCCGTGCACCCCAGGCCACGGAGGACGTGGTCGACCTGGGCGGACTGCGCCTGGATCCGGCAACCCATCGCGTCGCCTGTGGGGACCGCCCGATTGCGCTGGGGCCGACCGAGTTCCGCCTGCTGCATTTCCTGATGACGCACCCGGAGCGGGTGCATTCGCGCGCGCAACTGCTCGACCAGGTATGGGGTGACCACGTCTTCGTCGAGGAGCGTACGGTCGATGTGCACGTGCGGCGACTGCGCGCGGCGCTCGAGAATACCGGGCACCACCAGCTGATCCAGACGGTGCGCGGCAGCGGCTACCGTTTTTCCGTGCAGCCCGACTCGGCCACCGTGTAGGATCTTCGGGTTTCGTCCCACCGGGAGCCGCTCATCTTTTCTTCGTCACGTTTTGTATGGACCGGCGCCGCCGGTCTGATCGGACTGCTTGCCCTCGTTGCGATCGCGATGGCGTGGGCCGACGACGAGGTCACGGGCCTCGTGGTCTTCAGCGGCGGGCTGCTGATCCTGTTCGGTTACCATTTGCGCAAGCTCGAGCGCCTCGCGCAATGGACGCTCGAACCGGTGGGCGCGCCCCTGCCGTCCGCGATGGGAATCTGGCGGCGGGCTTTCCGCGAGCTCGAGCGCCGGTCGCGTGAGGCACATGAGGCGCGCGAACGCCTGACAAGTGCGCTGGATCGTTTCCACGACGCGAGTCACGCGATGCCGGACGGCGTGCTTTACCTCTCAGGCAGCGATCGCATCGAGTGGCTGAACCGCAAGGCTGAGCAGCATTTCGGTCTGCACGGCATGCGTGACCAGGGCTTGCAGGTGACGACCATCGTGCGCGAGCCGGAGTTCGTGCGCTTCCTGCAGGCCGGCAATTACCGGGAGCCGTTGGTGCTCAACTCGTCCCGCCATCCGGGACTGACCTTGCTGGTGCAGGTCGTGCCCTTCGGCGAAGGGCAGAAGATGGTCGTATCGCGCGACGTGAGCCAGCTCGAAAAACTCGAGACGATGCGCCGCGACTTCATCGCAAACGTGTCGCACGAGCTGAGAACCCCGCTGACGGTGGTGAGCGGCTTTCTCGAGACCTTGATCGACGGTTTTGACGACTTCGAGCGCGAGGATGTCCAGCACTTCCTGCAACTGGCGCTCGACCAGTCATTGCGCATGCAGGCGCTGATCGGCGATCTATTGACTCTGTCGGCGCTCGAAACGGGGGCGCCGGCGCCTGCGGAGGAGCGGGTGCCGGTCGCGGTGCTGCTGCATAGCATCGCCCACGACGCGCGCGTGTTGTCGAACGGCCGTCACGAGATCGCGGTCGATCTCGGTGACGAAGACGAATGCGGCATTTTGCTGGGGAGCGAGAAGGAGTTGCGTTCGGCCTTCGCCAACCTTGCCAACAACGCCGTACGCTATACGCCCGACGGCGGACGTATCTGCCTGTCGTGGCGGCGAGGACCGGGAGGCGGGGAGTTCTCAGTCCAGGATAACGGCATCGGTATCGATCCCGTGCACATCCCCCGCCTGACTGAGCGTTTCTACCGCGTCGACCGCGGGCGTTCGCGTGAGACCGGGGGCACGGGCCTGGGCCTGGCCATCGTCAAGCACATCCTGTCGCGTCATCATGCCGAGTTGCGTATCGACAGCGAGCCCGGCAAGGGTAGCCGCTTCAGTGCCGTGTTTCCGGCCTCGCGCGTGCGTGCGGGCGTCAGATCTGCTCGTAGCTGACTTGGTCGAAATTCGCCCCGCGCAGCAGGAGCGTCTGCACGCGGAATTGGCGATGGATCTCGTCGACGTAGACTTCGAGGATGCGCTGCGGCTGAAACCATCCGTGCGGGAGCACGAGCGATTCGGGCGCCTTCAGCGCGGGTGTCGCCGGTAAGCGGAAGACCGCCTCGAAGGGCTCGCTGTTGTTGCTGCGTAGGCCGCCGTGTGCGCGCGCCGCGATCACTTCCGGGATGCCGGGCAGCACGTGCACGCCGACTTCCATCATGCCGTCGCCGCGGAACATCAACCAGCTGAGTTGGGCGAGCAGGAAGCGTTCGCCGTCGGGCGGTCGAATGCCGAGCAGCTGGTGGTGTTCGAGACGCTGGGCGTGCGGACGTTGCCGCACGCGGAAGCCGTTGACCGAGTGGTCGGCGAGACTCCAGCGTTCGCTGAGCATGCCGAGCTTGTCGGCGGCGCGCCGGCGTTGCTCTTCCGACCAGCGCGGTGCGGCCTGCTCGACCTGTTCGCCGAAGGTCAGGAGCGTGATGTCGCTGCGCAGGCTGCGCTGCGTCGCGTAAGTGGCGGGCTGGTCGAAGGGCTTGCCCTGGATGTGGAAGGCGATCGAGGCCCAGTCGCTGCAGAGCTCGGCGGCGCCTTGCGCAGCGCGGCGCGGGAAGCGTCGCCCGGCCGAGGCGAGACCCCACGGGCGATACAGCGACAGCAGCAGTTTCGAGCACTCGCCCACGGCGCAATCGGCACCCAGGCCCAGGGAGAGCGGCGTGACGCCGTGTTTGAACTGCTTGAGCACCGCCTGGATCTGTCCCGCGAGCTGGCTGCCGTCGAAGCGACGTACGGAGCCCGACTGCGTCAGTACGCCGAGCGGGCGCAGGCCGTGATCGGCCGCGAGATCGAGGCCGTAGGCAGCGGGCTTCGGAGCCGGCCCGCCGGCCTCGGAGATCAGCGTGCAATAGGGCGAGAAGCGCTGCGCCCAGCGGGATATCCAGGCGAAGTCGCGCTCGCTGCGGCCGTAGGGATTCGCGAGATCGACGAGCAGGATCGCGGCGTAGGCTTCGACGGGGCTCTGCGCCTTCCAGATCTCGTTAAGCGAATCGGCGACGCGGATACCGGCAACGCCTGCGCGATCGGCGGCGGAATAACCGTCGTGCAGCTCGGCCCACATGCCGGCGGGCAGGGCGCGGCGGGCGCGGAAGTATTCGAGCAGCGCCTGGCCGGCGTAGAACACGCGGCGCTGGGCGAGCGTCGCGCGTTGGTCGTCGAGCACGCCATCGCGATCGGCGGCGCGCTGGATCTGGGTATAGGAGCGGGCGAGCGTGCGCCACAGGGCGACGACGCTGCGCAAGGTTTCGTTTTCGGCGCTGTCCGGGGGCAGCGGGCGCGACGCGTAGCGGCGCGACAGTTCGGCCTGCGCAAGTGCGATCGGCGACCGTGCGGCTTCGAGGACTTCGAAATGTGCCTCCGGGCCGGGGCTGCCTTGCAGCAGGCCGGTGATCATCTCCGAGAGGATGCGGTGCGATTCCTCGATGTTGAGCGGATGCAGTTGCTTGAGCAGCTCCAGGCACTCCGCGGGATCGTGGGAACGCATGAAGGCTCCAGGCCCGTTATCGACCGCTCCGGGGCGTTTCGGAAAGGCCTTGACGACGTGTTCCATGATTCATCCCGCAGTCTGCTCGGTCAGCGTCGCGACGATCGCGTGCGTGAGTTGCTCGATCGGGGGGACCGTTCGCGACGCGCCTTCGCGCTGCGAGCTGCCCCATACGGGCTGCGGGAAGTGGCGGTCGTCGGTGAAGCGCGGGATGACGTGCCAGTGCAGGTGGGGCACGACATTGCCGAGGCTCGCGAGGTTGATCTTGTCCGGGCGCATTACTTGGCGCAGAGCCGCTTCGGTCGCGAGCACGACGTTGAGTAGGTGGCGCTGTTCGGATGCGGTGAGGTCGGTCATCTCCGCCACGTGCCCGTTCCACACGACGCGGCAGAAGCCGGGGTAGTCGGGTTCGTCGATCAGGATGACCCGACAGCTGCCGTCCCGCCAGAGGACGGTTTCCTGCGCGGCGGCGCACAGAGGGCAATCGATGGGCACGGGCATCACCATGTGGACAGAGTGGTTCAGGCCGACACTTTAGCCTGTCGGCATGATGCTGCGAAGGAATATTTACATCCCGCAGGTGATTCCGGGCCCTGGAAGGGTGGCAGTCTCGCCGAGGGATTCGCGCTCGCCGTGGCGGAACGCGAGCAGGTTGCCGGGCGGGATGGTCTGCCAGACTTCGTTGTCGGTGAGCGGCGTGGTGGCGATGATCGCGACGCGGTCGGCCGGCGCGGTGACCTGGCTGAAATCGACCGTGAGGTCCTGGTCGGAAAGGTGCGCGACCGTGAAGGGCGCCTGACGGACGATGTAGGCGAGCTTCGTCGCACAGTGGGCGAAGAGCCGCTCGCCGTTCGACAGCAGGAAGTTGAAGGGGCCGTGGCGGCCGATGCGGATTGCGAGCTCGCGCAGCGCTTCATTGAGCACCGCCGCGGACGGCGGGCCGTCGGGGAACTGCTCGGCGAGGTGCTGCAGGATGTCGCAGAAGGCGCTTTCGGAGTCGGTGTTGCCGACGGGCAGGAAGCGCCCGGTAAAGGTCGGCGTGTAATCGACGAGGTTGCCGTTGTGCGCGAAGATCCAGTACCGGCCCCACAGTTCGCGCTGGAAGGGGTGGGTGTTGTCGAGCGTGACTTCGCCCTGCGTCGCCTTGCGGATGTGGGCGATGACGTTGAACGAACGGATCGGATAGCTGCGCACGAGCTCGGCGATCGGCGAAGCCGAACTCGGCTGGGGGTCGAGGAAGACGCGCACGCCGCGCCCCTCGAAGAATGCGATGCCCCAACCGTCGCGGTGCTCGTCGGTCGCGCCGCCGCGCGCGCGGAAGCCGGCGAACGAGAAGCAGATGTCCGTCGGCACGTTGCAGTTCATTCCGAGGAGCTGGCACATCGCGCGTCCCCCGTTTGCGCTGCCGGAAAGGCGTTTCAGCTTTCCAGCTTGCGTTTCAGCAGTTCGTTGACCTGGGCCGGATTGGCCTTGCCTTTGCTGGCCTTCATGACCTGGCCGACCAGCGCGTTGAAGGCTTTTTCCTTGCCGGCGCGGAATTCGTCGACCGATTTCTGGTTCGCGGCGAGCACTTCGTCGATCATCGCTTCGATCGCGCCAGCGTCGTTGGTCTGGCGCAGGCCCTGGGCTTCGATGATCGCGTCGGCGGCATTCGCGTTCCCTCCGCCTTCGCCGTTCCACAAGGCTTCGAACACTTTTTTGCCGATATTGTTCGAAATCGTGCCGTCACTGATGCGCGCGACCAGTCCTGCGAGCTGCGCGGGCGATACCGGGGAGGCGGAGATGTCGAGCTCGGCCTTGTTGAGCCGCGCGGCGAGGTCGCCCATGACCCAGTTGGCGCAAGGTTTCGCAAGCGCGACACCGGCGATGTCGACGGTGGCCTGGTAGAAGGTCGCGACTTCCTTCGAGGCGATCAGCGTCGTCGCGTCGTAGGCAGAAAGGCCCCACTGGTCGATGAAGCGGGCCTTCATCGCGCCGGGGAGTTCCGGCATTTCGGACGCGACGCGCGCTTTCCAGTCCTGCGAGATCACGAGCGGCAGCAGGTCGGGATCGGGGAAGTAGCGGTAGTCGTGCGCGTCTTCCTTCGAACGCATCATGCGCGTCTCGCCGGTGTCGGGGTCGAACAGCACGGTCGCTTGCTGGATCTTGCCGCCATCCTCGATCGTGTCGATCTGCCACTGGACTTCGTAGTCGATCGCCTGCTGCAGGAAGCGGAAGGAGTTCAGGTTCTTGATTTCGCGGCGGGTGCCGAGCGGGCCACCGGGGCGGCGCACGGAGACGTTGGCATCGCAGCGGAAGGAGCCTTCCTGCATGTTGCCGTCGCAGATGTCGATCCAGCGCACTAGCGCATGCAGCGCGCGGGCGTAGGCGACGGCCTCACTCGAGGAGCGCATGTCAGGTTCGGAGACGATTTCGAGCAACGGCGTGCCGGCGCGGTTGAGGTCGATGCCGCTCATGCCGTGGAAGTCTTCGTGCAGCGATTTGCCGGCATCCTCTTCGAGGTGGGCGCGGGTGAGCTGTACGGTCTTTTCGTAGGTCTTGTCACCTTCGCCGACGCGGATCGTGATTGCGCCGCCCTGCACCACCGGCAGCTCGAACTGGCTGATCTGGTAGCCCTTGGGGAGGTCGGGGTAGAAGTAGTTCTTGCGCGCGAAGACGCTCCTGGGCGCGACTTCGGCGCCGATTGCGAGGCCGAAGCGGATTGCACGTTCGACCGCGCCGCGGTTCAGGACCGGCAGCACGCCCGGCAGCGCGATGTCGACGGCGCAGGCCTGCACGTTCGGCTCGGCACCGAAGGCGGTGCTGGCGCCGGAGAAAATCTTCGAGGCGGTGTTGAGCTGGGCGTGGACTTCCAACCCGATGACGACTTCCCAATCCGATCTGCTCATCTTGATATCCGTTATTTTTTGGCGGTCAGTAGCAGCGACCGCTCGGCCGATCCAGGATGATCGGCCAGACATAATCGAAAGTGCCTTTGGCGCACCGGTTGGCGCATTCCGAGAAGGCGACGGTGACTTTGGGACCCTGCTCCCACACCCTGACCGTGCAGCCGTCCTTCGCGTGCAATTCGACATGCGTGTCCTTGTGGATCTGCTCGAAATCGGCGAGATCGAAGTGACAGCTGCCGTGCTTCGGGACGTCGACGGTGGCGGCGAAGGCGTTGACCTGCGAGTAGCTGATGTCGAGGACGGTGCTCGCGCTGTAGCCGACCTCGTCCTTGAAACGGCAGTCCGTCTTGATGCTCAGCGGGTGGATCGGCATCGGTTTGAGGCGGCCATGCGTTTCGGTCGGCCGCTCCTCCGGTTCGATCGGCGGCCCGCTATCCGGCTTCACCGATGGCGTGGGCACGGGCACCCTTTGCGTCGGCGGCGTTGCGCACGCGCCCAGCAGCAGGGCGACGGCGAGCGCCGTCGGCCGGACTGCGAAGCGGCGGGTGCGGCGGAGCACGATCAGCCCGGGCGGCGCAGGTGCCAGTCGGTCGCCTGCTGGAAGCGGTGCGCAGTCCCGAGCAGGCGCGATTCGGCGAAGTAATCGCCGATGAGCTGCAGGCCGACCGGCAACTTGCCGGCGCCGAAACCGCATGGGTGCGACAGGCCTGGCAGACCGGCGAGGTTCACGGCGATTGTGTAGATGTCCGAGAGGTACATCTGCACCGGGTCGTCGGCCTTTTCGCCGATCGCCCAGGCGGTCGTCGGGCTCGTCGGGCCGGCGATCACGTCGCATTGCTGGAAGGCGGCCTGGAAGTCCTGTGCGATCAGCCGGCGCAGCTTCTGCGCCTGCAGGTAGTAGGCGTCGTAGTAGCCGTGCGACAGCACGTAGGTGCCGACGAGGATGCGGCGCTTGACCTCGGCGCCGAAGCCTTCGGCGCGGCTCTTCGCGTACATCTCGGCGAGGTCGCGGTATTCGGCCGCGCGATGGCCGTAGCGCACGCCGTCGAAGCGCGACAGGTTGCTCGAGGCCTCTGCCGGCGCGATGACGTAGTAAGCGGGGATCGCGAGCTTGGCGTTCGGCAGGCTCACTTCGACGGGCGTCGCGCCCAGCTTGCGGTATTCGTCGAGGGCGGTATCGACGGCGGCGCGGACGTCGTCGGCCATGCCTTCGGCGAAGAACTCGCGTGGCAGGCCGATGCGGAGGCCGGCGAGCGGTTTGTCGCCGGAGGCGGGCGCGGAAAGTTCGCGCGTGTAGTCTTCGGCCGGGCGCTCCAGGCTCGTCGAGTCGCGCTCGTCGAAGCCGGCCATCGCGGTGAGGAGTTGGGCGCAGTCGGCGGCGGAGGCGCCAAAGGCGCCGCCCTGGTCGAGCGAGCTCGCGTAGGCGATCATGCCGTAGCGGCTGACGACGCCGTAGGTCGGCTTGACGCCGGTGACGCCGGTGTGGGCGGCAGGCTGGCGCACGGAGCCGCCGGTGTCGGTGCCGGTGGCGATCGGCGCGAGGCGCGCGGCGACCGCGACGGCGGAGCCGCCCGACGAGCCGCCGGGGATGCGCGTCGTATCCCAGGGGTTCTTGACTGGGCCGAAGTGCGAGTTCTCGTTCGACGAGCCCATCGCGAACTCGTCCATGTTCGTCTTGCCGAGCGTGACGGTGCCGGCGGCCTTGAGCAGGCTGACCACGTGGGCGTCGTAGGGGCTGACGAAGTTCGACAGCATCTTCGAGCCGCAGGTCGTGAGCAGGCCTTCGGTGCAGAAGACGTCCTTGTGCGCGAGCGGAATGCCGGTGAGCGGGCCGGCCTTGCCCGCGGCGATACGGGCATCGGCCGCCTGCGCGGCTTTCATCGCGCCGTCGCGGTCGACGGTGATGAAGGCGTTGAGGGCAGTGTTCTGCTGCTCGATGCGGTCGAGGAAGAGGGTCGCGAGTTCGACGCTGGAGATCTTCTTCGTATCCAGCGCGGTGCGCAGTTCGGTGAGGCTGGCATTGATCATGGCTTACTCGATGACCTTGGGGACCAGATAGAGGCCGCCTTCGGTCTGCGGCGCGATGCGTTGGAAGGCTTCGCGGCGGTCCGTTTCGGTGGCGACATCGCTGCGCAGGCGCTGTGCGACGTCCTGCGGATGGCTCATCGGCTCGACACCGCTGGTGTCGACGGCCTGCATCTGCTCGATCAGGCCGAAAATGCCATTCAGCTTGGCGCGGGTGGCTTCGACGTCGCCATCGGCGAGTTCGATCCGCGCGAGGCCGGCGATGCGCCGGACCTGTTCAGGAGAAAGCGACATGAGGTAACAAAACCCGCTTAATTCACAAAGGTTTGTAGGTTATCATACTCGTTTGCCGCTAGTCCGGCCGGGCGTCCAGCCCCTTCTCCAGCCTCACCTATCATCTCCGGTTTCGGGATTTTCCCCATGTTTGGTTTCCTGCGTTCCTATTTTTCCAACGATCTGGCCATCGACCTTGGTACCGCGAACACGCTGATCTACGTGCGCGGCAAGGGCATCGTGCTGGACGAGCCCTCGGTGGTGGCGATCCGCACCGAAGGCGGTCCGAACGCCAAGCGCACGATTCAGGCCGTCGGGCACGCGGCAAAGCAGATGCTGGGCAAGACGCCGGGCAACATCACGGCGATCCGGCCGATGAAGGACGGTGTGATCGCCGACTTCGTTGTGACCGAGCAGATGATCAAGCAGTTCATCAAGCGTGTCCATGACTCGCGGATGTTCTCGCCGAGCCCGCGCATCATCATCTGCGTGCCTTGCGGTTCGACCCAGGTCGAGCGCCGTGCGATCCGCGACGCGGCCCTCGCGGCGGGTGCCTCGCAGGTGTATCTGATCGAGGAGCCGATGGCGGCGGCGATCGGCGCGGGGCTGCCGGTGTCGGACGCGACGGGCTCGATGGTCGTCGATATCGGCGGCGGCACGACCGAAGTCGGCGTGATCTCGCTCGGCGGCATGGTGTACGCCGGCTCGGTGCGCGTCGGCGGTGACAAGTTCGACGACTCGATCGTCAATTACATCCGCCGCAACTACGGCATGCTGATCGGCGACACGACCGCCGAGAACATCAAGAAGGAAATCGGCTCGGCCTTCCCGGGCTCGGAAGTGCGCGAGATGGAAGTGAAGGGGCGCAACCTCGCCGAAGGCATCCCGCGCAGCTTCACGATTTCGTCCAACGAGATCCTCGAGGCGCTGACCGAGCCGCTGAACCAGATCGTCTCGGCGGTGAAGATCGCCCTCGAACAAACCCCGCCCGAACTGGGTGCCGACATTGCCGATCGCGGCATGGTACTGACCGGCGGTGGCGCGCTGCTGCGCGACCTCGACCGCCTGCTGATGGAAGAGACGGGGCTGCCGGTGATCGTCGCCGAGGAGCCGCTGACCTGCGTCGCGCGCGGTTGTGGCATGGCGCTGGAAAAGATGGACAAGCTGGGCTCCATCTTCGCCTCCGAGTAAGTTGCGCAGCGGCAGCGGGCCGGGTGCCTGCCGCCGCGTGCCGTGGACGTTCACGATGTCGCTGGTCGGCCACCAGGCCCCTCCCATATTCCGGCAAGGACCCACGCCGCTCGTGCGGCTGTTCCTGTTCGTGTCCGTGTGCCTGGTGCTGCTCGTCGCCGACCTGCGCTTCCGTTATCTCGAAGTGCTGCGCCAGGCCTTGTCGGTGGCGACCTATCCCCTGCAAGTCGCGGCGGCGGCGCCGGCCGACTTCTTTCGCAACGGGGCCGTCTACTTTGCGACGCTCGTCGACGTGCAGAAGGAAAATGCGATGTTGCGCGAGAGCCAGGTCGAGGCGGCGCAGCGCCTGCTGCGTTTCGACCAGATCGAGGAAGAGAACCGGCATCTGCGCGCAATGCTCGACATGTCGCAGGCGCTCGGTTCACGCAGCGTGGCGGCGGAAATTCTCTACGACGCCCCCGATCCCTTCTCGCGCAAGGTGATCCTCAACCGCGGCAGCCAGCAAGGCATCGAGGCTGGCATGGCCGTGGTGAACGAACAGGGCATGATCGGGCAGGTGAGCCGCGTCTACCCGGTGCAGGCGGAAGTGACGCTGGTGACGGACAAGGATCAGGCGGTGCCGGTGGTCGTATCGCGCAACGGCTTGCGCGGCGTGCTGACCGGAGCCGGACAGGGACGACTGGAGCTGCGCTTCACGCTATCGGGGGCGGACATCAAGCCCGGTGATCGCCTCGTGACCTCGGGGCTCGACGGGCTCTTCATGCCGGGCCTGCCGGTCGCGGACGTCATCAGTGTGGACCGGGATTCGCCGACTTTCGCTACGGTCGTCTGCGAGCCGGTGGCGGGCGTCGAGCGCACGACCCAGGTGCTGGTATTGACGCGCGCCGAGCTTCCGCCGCCGCGTCCCGCTTCCGAACCTGAAGCTGCCCCGACGCGTCCGCGCAAGAAGGTTCGCTGATGCAGCCGACCCACCGTTCCCGTCGCATCCTGCTGCCCGCGCGTACCTGGTTCGTCTATCTAAGCCTGATCGTCGCGCTCGGCCTGAGCTATATCCCGACCGGACTGCTGCCCGGCGTGCCCGACTGGGTCGCGCTCGTGCTGACCTTCTGGGCGATCCGCGAGCCGCTGCGCGCCGGCATGGGCGCGGGCTTCGTGTTCGGGCTTCTGGTCGATATCGGCCATGGCGCGGCAATGGGCCAGCATGCGCTGGCCTACGTCGTGCTGTGCTATCTCGCGACCTCCGTGTCGCGCCGCGTACTGTGGTTCCCGCCGCCGCAGCAGGCGCTGCACGTGCTGCCGATGCTGCTGGTGGCGCAGGTGATCATGGTGCTGGTGCGCCTGCTTGCGGGAGCCGAATTCCCAGGCTGGTGGTACTTCCTGTCGAGTTTCACGAGCATCGTGCTGTGGGTGCCGCTCAACTTCCTGCTGCTGCTGCCGCAGTACCAGCCGGTCGAGCGCGACGAGAACCGGCCTATCTGAGATGAGACGCCCCCCACCACATTGTTCGCGGAGGGCAGGCTTTGCACAGCCTGCC
The DNA here is from genome assembly GCF_035254505.1 of Aromatoleum sp. Classification (GTDB taxonomy): domain Bacteria; phylum Pseudomonadota; class Gammaproteobacteria; order Burkholderiales; family Rhodocyclaceae; genus Aromatoleum. The sequence continues at coordinate 16,014 of NZ_DATFAO010000008.1, forward strand.
CGTTCGGCAGGCACGACGCGGCGCGCTGCGAAACCCCTGCCTCACCCCCCCGAGGGGGCGCAGGCCACCCTTGGGACGGCCCGGCGGGAGGCCTGAATGGAATTCCGTACTCCCGACGAGGAACTGGCCAGTTTCCGCCGCCGCGTCCTAGTGGCGGGCCTATTCGTGATGGTCTGCTTCGGCATCCTCGCGGCCCGCTTCTATTACCTGCAGATCGTCCGCTACGACTACTACCACACCCGCGCCGAGGACAACCGCATCGCGCTGCTGCCGATCGTGCCGAGCCGCGGGTCTATCGTCGACCGCAACGGCGTGCCGCTCGCGCGCAACTACGCGGCGTATACGCTCGAGATCACGCCTTCGCGCGTCGTGGATCTCGATGCGACGATCGATGCGCTGTCGGAGATCGTGCAGATCGAGCCGCGCGACCGGCGGCGCTTCCGCAAGCTCCTCGAGGACAGCAAGAATTTCGAAAGCGTGCCGATCCGCACCCGCCTGACCGAGGAGGAGGTCGCCCGCTTCATCGCGCGGCGTTACCGCTTCCCCGGCGTCGAGGTGCAGGCCCGCCTGTTCCGCGACTACCCGCAGGGCGAGCTTGCCTCGCATGTAATCGGCTATATCGGGCGGATCAACCAGCGCGACCAGGACCGCATCGAGGAACAGGGGCTGACCGCGAACTACCGCGGCTCGGACTATATCGGCAAAGGTGGCCTCGAGATGAGCTACGAGGCCGAGATGCATGGTGCGACCGGCGCCGAACAGGTCGAGGTCAATGCGGGCGGTCGTGCGGTGCGCCAGCTCGCTCGGATTCCGGGTGTGTCGGGCAACGATCTGGAGCTCACGCTCGACATCGAGATGCAGAAGGTGGCCGAGGCGGCGTTCGGCAACCGGCGCGGGGCGCTGGTTGCGATCGATCCGACCACGGGCGGCGTTCTCGCGATGGTGTCGAAGCCGACTTTCGACCCGAACCTCTTCGTCGACGGCATTTCGAACGACGACTGGAAGGCGCTCAACGAATCGCCGGATCATCCCCTCGTGAACCGCGCGATCCTCAGCGCCTATCCGCCGGGCTCGACCTTCAAGCCCTTCATGGCGCTGGCGGGCCTGACGGCGGGCAAGCGCACGGTGAATCAGACGATCTCCGACCCCGGCTACTTCATGTTCGGCGGCCACCGCTATATGGACGACCAGCCCGGCGGACACGGTACGGTCGATCTGCGCAAGTCGATCGTCGTGTCGTGCAACACCTATTACTACCAGCTCGCGAACGACCTCGGCATCGACAGCATCGCAAACTTCATGCGTCCGTTGGGCTTCGGTTCGCGTACCGGCATCGACCTCAACGGCGAAGCGGAAGGCGTGCTGCCGACGCCGGAGTGGAAGAAGAAGCGCTTCCGCAACAAGGAGCACCAGAAGTGGTTCGGCGGCGAGACGATCTCGGTCGGCATCGGCCAGGGTTACAATGCCTACACGCCGATGCAACTCGCCAACGCGCTGGCAGCGGTCGTCAACGACGGTAAGGTGTTCAAGCCGCACCTCGTGCGCAACATCGTCAATCCGGTCACCGGCGAGCGCCGGGCCGTGGCGCCCGAGCCGCTGCGCCAGGTGCAGATCAAGCCGGAGTACCTCGCCGCGGTGCGTCAGGCGATGGTCGATGTGAACAAGGCCGGTACCGGCGCGCGCGCCTTCGCCGGAGCCCCGTATTCGGCGGGCGGCAAGACCGGTACGGCCCAGGTGTTCTCGCTGCACGGCCAGAAGTACGTCGCCGGGCGCGTGACTGAGAAGCTGCGCGACCACTCGTGGTTCATCGCCTACGCGCCGGCCGACAAGCCGACGATTGCGATGGCGGTGCTGGTCGAGAACGGCGGTTTCGGCGCGCAGTCCGCGGCGCCGATCGCGCGCCAGGTGATCGACTTCCACCTGCTCGGCAAGCGGCCGAACCAGCCCGCGAGCGAGGATTCCGGCGCGGCCGACGAAGGCGACGATCGCCACGATCCCTCCGAGCATGACGCGCCCGCCGTTCCGGCCTTTTTCGGCAACGATTCGGAGACACGCTGATGAATCGCGGCAACTTCCATGTGCGCGACATCCTGCAGGCGGTGCTGCGACCGATCGACCGGCCGCTGTTCTTCATGCTTGCGGCGCTGATGGCCTACGCCTACGTGGTGTTGATGAGCGCATCGCCCGATCGCCTCGTCTCGCTCGAGATCAACATCCTGGTAGCCGTCACGGCGATGTGGCTGACGGCGCGTCTGACGCCACAGAAGCTGCTCGGCTTTGCGCTGCCGCTGTATGCGGTCGGCGTGCTGCTGCTGGTCGCGGTGATGCTCTTCGGCGAGACCTCGAAGGGGGCGACGCGCTGGCTCAACATCGGCATTACGCGCATCCAGCCCTCCGAGTTGATGAAGATCGCGATGCCGCTGATGCTGGCGTGGTTCTTCCAGCAGCGCGAAGGCCATATCGGCGTGCGCGAGTTCATCGCGGCGGGCGTCCTGCTTCTCGTGCCAGTGGGCCTGATCGCGATCCAGCCCGACCTCGGCACCGCGGTGCTGGTGGCGGCGGCCGGCCTGTATGTGATCTTCTTCGCCGGCCTGTCATGGAAGCTGATCATCCCGGTCGTCGTCGTGGGAGTCGTCGGGATCGGCGCGATCGTCGGTTTCGGGGACCAGATCTGCCAGCCCGACGTCGTCTGGCCGGGCCTGCGCGAATACCAGAAGCACCGCATCTGCACGCTGCTCGACCCGATGCAGGATCCGCTCGGCAAGGGCTTCCACATCATTCAGTCCACGATCGCGATCGGCTCGGGCGGCATACTGGGCAAGGGCTGGACGCAGGGCACGCAGACACATCTGTCGTTCCTGCCTGAGCGGCACACCGACTTCATCTTCTCGGTGCTGTCCGAGGAGTTCGGCTTGGTCGGCATCTGCATCCTGCTCGTGATCTACCTGATGCTGCTGATGCGCGGCTTCGCGATCGCGGCGACCGCGCCGACCTTGGCGACCCGGCTCCTTGCGGGAGCGGTCACGATGATCTTTTTCACCTATGCTTTCGTGAACATGGGCATGGTCAGCGGTATTTTGCCGGTCGTCGGTGTGCCCTTGCCCTTCATCAGCTATGGGGGAACTGCGCTCGTGACCTTGTGCGTCGGCATCGGCATCCTGATGAGCATCCATCGCAGTCGGCAGGTCACACAGGGATGAGGAGGTCCGCAGCAAGAATATCGCCGCTGCTGGTCCTGATGCTCGCGCTCGCCGGCTGCAGCTCCACGCCGTCGCGCGTGCCGCCTCGCGAAGGCTCGGTCGCGACACCGCCTTCCGGTAGCGCGACGCGCGACACCCCGCGGACGAGCAAGCGCGGAGGGGCCTTCTACAAGGACGACGGTCCCGGCGACAGCCCGCCCCCCAATCTCGACGATATCCCCGACGCCAAGCCGCGCATCGAGGCGCTGCATCGCTACGCGAACCGGCCTTACACCGTGTTGGGCGAGGACTACGTGCCGGCGACTTCGCTCGTGCCCTACCGCCAACGCGGCATCGGCAGCTGGTACGGGCGACGTTTCCATGGTCAGCCGACTTCCAGCGGCGAGCCGTACGACATGTATGGCATGACGGCCGCGCACCCGACGCTGCCGATTCCGAGCTACGCCCGCGTCACGAACGTCTCCAACGGCCGTTCGGTCATCGTGCGCGTGAATGACCGCGGCCCCTTCCTGAAGGGGCGCGTGATGGATCTCTCCTTCGCCGCCGCCTATCGCCTCGGCTACGCGAACACCGGCAGCACCGAGATCGAGGTCGAGACCATCATTCCCGACGGCGGCGAGACGCTGCTTGCCGAGCCGGTGACGACGCCGATCCCAGGCCGTGATCCGATCCTCGTTGCTGCGGACGGGGCCGTGCCGCTCGAACTCACCAATCGCCAGGCGCCACCGGCGGGCGCGGCGCGCGGCATCTTCCTGCAGCTTGGCGCGTTCTCCTCGCCGGACAACGCGGAAGAACTGCGCAGCCGCGTGCGCGGATCCTTGACCGATTTCTCGGACCGCCTGGAAGTGCTCGCCGACGGCTCGCGCTACCGCCTGCGGCTCGGACCTTTCGCCTCCGCCGATCAGGCTCGCGACGCCGCGGACCGCATCGCTCGAACCCTGAAATTCCGGCCTTTCGTCGTCGCGCGTTGATGTTGCAGTGAACCATTTTGTATCCGCGTTGGTCTGCATGACCTGTGCCGAACTATAATTTTCGGCTTCCCGCCTTTCCCCGTTCCTTCGTCTCCTGCCGACCGATCCCCATGCGTTTCTTCATCGCCCTGCTGTTTTCGCTGATTTCCCTTGCCGTATCCGCACAAAACGTCCCGCCTCCCGCGCTCGCCGCCCGCGCGTGGCTGCTGATGGACCATGCGACGGGCCAGGTGCTCGCCGCCCAGGAACCGGATTCGCGCATCGAGCCCGCGTCGCTGACCAAGCTGATGACGGCCTACCTGACCTTCGCAGCGCTCAAGAGCGGCAGCATCCAGCTCGAGCAGACGGTGCCCGTGTCCGAGAAGGCTTGGCGCATGGAAGGCTCGCGGATGTTCATCCAGCCCGACAAGCCGGTGACGGTCGGCGAGCTCGTGCAGGGCATGATCGTCCAGTCGGGCAACGACGCCTGCGTCGCACTGTCCGAACTCATCGCGGGCGGTGAGGATTCCTTCGCGGCGCTGATGAACCGCGAGGCGCAGCGTCTGGGCATGAAGAACACCCACTTCATGAACTCGACCGGCCTCCCGGATCCGAACCATTACACGACGGCGCGCGATCTGTCGCTGCTCGCCGCCGCGATCTCGCGTGACTTTCCCGAGTACTACCACTACTACTCGCAGAAGGAATACCGCTACAACGGCATCACCCAGCCGAACCGCAACCGCCTGTTGTGGCTCGATCCCTCGGTCGACGGCCTCAAGACCGGCCACACTGCGAACGCCGGCTACTGCCTGATCTCTTCTGCGCTGCGCGGCCCGCGCCGCCTCGTGTCGGTCGTGCTCGGCACCGAATCGGACACCGTGCGCGCGCAGGAATCGCTGAAGCTCCTGAATTATGGCTTCCAGTTCTTCGACACTGCCAAGCTGTACTCCGCGAACCAGGAGCTGTCGCGCTTCCGTGTCTGGAAGGGCCAGGTCAACGAACTGCCGGTCGGCTTCACGCAGGATTTCGTGATGTCGCTGCCGAAGGGCCAAGCCGAGAAGCTGCAGACCGAACTGACCAGCATGCAACCGGTCGTGGCGCCGCTGCAGAAGGGGCAGCCCGTCGGCACGCTGAAGGTGTCGCTCGACGGCAAGGCGATCGGCGAATATCCGGTCGTCGCGCTGCAGGACGTGCCGGTCGCGGGCTTCTTTGGGCGTCTGTGGGATGCACTGCTGATGTGGATCAAGAGCCTCTAAGAGGGATGCGGAGACGCCCATGAGCACCTGCTACCTCAACGGGACCTACCAGCCGCTCGCGGACGCGCGTGTTTCGCCGATGGACCGCGGCTTCCTGTTCGGGGACGGCGCCTACGAGGTGATCCCGGTCTATTCGCGCCGGCCCTTCCGCCTCGCCGAGCACCTTGCACGGCTCGAACGCACGCTCGAATCGCTGCGCCTGCCCAATTCCTACAGCCTCGACGCATGGGCAGCGATCGTGCATGAGATTGTCGCGCGCAACAGCTGGAGCGATCAGTCGGTCTACCTCCAGGTGACGCGCGGCGCGGACACGCGGCGCAACCACGCCTTCCCGGTCGGAGTGCAGCCGACGGTGTTCCTGATGAGCGAGGCGCTCGTAACGCCGCCTGCCGAACAATTGGCGAACGGCGTCGCGGCGGTCAGCGCGGCGGATTTCCGTTGGCTGCGCTGCGAGCTGAAGACGACGGCGCTGCTCGCGAACTGCCTGCTGCGCCAGATGGCGATCGACCATGGCTGCGCCGAGACGGTACTCTTCCGCGACGGATTCCTCACGGAAGGCTCGGCGTCGAATATCTTCATCGTGCGCGATGGCGTCGTGCTCACGCCGCCGAAGAGCCACCTGATGCTGCCCGGTATCACTTACGATGTGGTGCTGGAACTCGCCGCGAAGCACGACGTCGCACATCAGGTACGCGAGATCCTCGAGGACGAGGTGCGCACGGCCGATGAAGTGTGGATGACCTCGTCCACGAAGGAAGTGCTGGCGATCACGAGTCTCGACGATCGCCCCATCGGCGACGGCCGACCGGGACCAGCGGGCCGCCAGATGCTCGCCTGGTATCAGGAGTTCAAGAATACGGTGATGCGCGGTGGCTGAAGAAACACGACAATCCCTGCTGGAATTTCCCTGCGAATTTCCCATCAAGATCATGGGCGTACGCGTCGACGAGTTCGCCCAGGCGATCGTCACGGTGGTGCAGGCCCATGCGCCGGACTTCGATCCGGCGACGGTGCAGATGCGTCCGTCGAGCAAGGGCAACTACCTGTCGCTGACCTGCACGATCAACGCCCAGTCGCAGGCCCAGCTCGACGACCTCTATCGCGCGCTGACCGTGCATCCGCTCGTCAAGGTGGTGCTGTAGTGGAGCTCGGCGAGGGCCTGCCGCTTGTGGTGCGCCACATGGGGCGCGTCGACTACGAGCCCACCTGGCAGGCGATGCGTGCGTTCACCGACGCGCGCACGGCTGACACGCCCGACGAGCTGTGGGTTCTGGAACACCCCCCGGTCTTCACGCTCGGCCAGGCGGGAAAGCCCGAACACCTGCTGCGCGAGACCGGCATCCCGCTCGTAAAGATCGACCGCGGCGGCCAGATCACCTATCACGGCCCCGGCCAGATCGTCGTCTATCTGCTGCTCGACCTGCATCGCCGCCACCTCAAGGTGCGCGAGCTCGTGAACCTGATGGAGCAGTCGATCATCGATTGCCTCGCCGACTACGGCCTCACGGCGGAACGCAAGGACGGCGCCCCGGGCGTCTATATCGGCGGCGCCAAGATCGCCGCGCTCGGACTGCGCGTGCGCAACGGCTGCAGCTACCATGGCCTCGCGCTCAACGTTGACGCCGACCTCGCCCCCTTCACGGCGATCAACCCCTGCGGCTACGAAGGCCTGCAGACGATCCGGATGAAGGATTTCGGCATCACCGACGGCGTCGCCGAGGTCGGCGACCGGCTCGTCGCGCATCTGCGCCGCCTGTTACCCGTTCCCCAAAACGAGCCCACAGTGAGCCCTACGCCGGATGCCACACCGGCCCCTGACAGGCCATAATGTACGCGGGCGCCACAATTGCCCGCTGGCACACAGAGAGAGACGAGAGATTTCCTGATGGACACACCCAACCGCAAGCAGCGCGGCGCTGAGAAGACCGCCCGCATCCCGATCAAGATCGTACCGGCCGAGCGCCTGAAGAAGCCCGAGTGGATCCGCATCAAGCTCGGCGCGGGCCAGGAAGCCGAACGCTTCAATGAGATCAAGGCGAGCCTGCGCGAGCACAAGCTGCACACGGTGTGCGAGGAAGCCTCCTGTCCGAATATCCATGAATGCTTCGGCAAGGGCACCGCGACCTTCATGATCATGGGCGACATCTGCACGCGGCGTTGCCCGTTCTGCGACGTCGGCCACGGCCGCCCGGAGCCGCTTAACGCCGACGAGCCGAAGGAACTCGCCGCGACAATCGCCGCGATGCGCCTCAACTACGTCGTGATCACCAGCGTCGACCGCGACGACCTGCGCGACGGCGGTGCCCAGCACTTCGTCGACTGCATCCGCGAGACGCGCGCCCTGTCGCCGAAGACCGGTATCGAAGTGCTGGTGCCCGACTTCCGCGGCCGCATGGAAGTGGCGTTGGAGATCTTCGACCAGGCCTCGCCCGACGTGATGAACCACAACATGGAAACCGTGCCGCGGCTCTACAAGCAGGCCCGTCCCGGTGCCGATTACGAGTACTCGCTGCGGCTCTTGAAGGAATTCAAGGCGCGCAACCCCAAGGTGTCGACGAAGTCGGGCCTGATGGTGGGCCTGGGTGAGACCGATGAGGAGATCCTCGAAGTGATGCGCGACCTGCGCGCGCACGATGTCGAGATGTTGACGATCGGCCAGTACCTGCAGCCCTCGGGCGGCCACCTGCCGGTGCTGCGCTACGTGCACCCGGACACTTTCAAGATGTTCGAAACCGAAGCGCTGAAGATGGGCTTCAAGAACGCAGCCTGCGGGCCGATGGTGCGTTCGAGCTACTGGGCAGACCAGCAGGCGCACGGCGCCGGCGTGGTGTAGGAAAGGGGAAGGGCCGCATTGAGCGGCCCTTAGACGGGGCGCAGCGGGAGGGAGGTCGCTCGCTGCGCCCTTTGTCTTTCTAGCGGAACATGCGCTCCGCGCGTTCGTGGCGTTCCTGCTCCTCGAGGCTCAGCGTCGCCGTCGGACGCGCGAGCAGTCGGCCCACGCCGATCGGCTCGCCGCTGACTTCGCAATAGCCGTAACTGCCGTCCTCGATGCGGCGCAGCGCCGATTCCACCTTGTGCAGCAGCTTGAGCTCGCGGTCGCGGATGCGCTGTTCGAGCACCTGTTCCTCTTCCTGGGTGGCCCGGTCCGCCTCGTCGGCGGTCGCGACGGTCTCGCGCAGGTGCAGACGCGTCTCGGCGCTGTTTTCCTGCAGTTCGCTCTTCAGCTCCTCCAGCCGTTGCCGGAAGAACTCCAGCTGCACGGCGTTCATGTAATCGTCGGCCGACATCGCCAGCAATTCCGATTCGGAGATGAGACCGTTGCGGGCTGCAATCGTGTTCATCTTGGGCTCTCCGTTTTGCCGCAGCCCCGATGTGTCCGCTGGGGCAGGGCACTGTCAAAAAAATGAAAAGGCTGCTGGATGGCGAACGCACAGCATACCCGCGGCGGAGTAAGCTGGCCCTCGTCAACCTCAGCCTGCCTGGAGACCGTCATGCGTTCCATTCTGCGAGCTTTCGTCGTCCTTGTCATCAGTGTGCCGTTCGCCTCCGTGGTTTGGGCGGCCGGGATCGCGAGCCTGAGCGAGAGCGAAGCCTCGGGCGGCCTGCGTGAAGCGCTGGTCCAGGGGGCCGGCCACGCGGTGCAGATGCTTGGTGCGAAGGACGGCTTCCTGAAAAACAAGAAGGTGAAGATCCCGCTGCCGGACGGTCTCTCACAGGTCGAATCGGTGATGCGCCTGGCCGGGCGCGGCAAGGATCTCGACGATCTGGTGAAGACGATGAACCGCGCGGCGGAGGCGGCGGTGCCCGAAGCCCAGACGCTGCTGGTCGAGGCGGTGCGGGAGATGTCGGTCGATGATGCGCGCAAGATCCTCACCGGCGGGGACGACTCGGCAACACGCTATTTCAAAGCGAAGACGCAGGGGCAGCTCACCGAACGCTTCCTGCCGGTCGTGAAGCAGAGTACCGATCGACTGGCACTTTCCGAGCAGTACAACAAGATCGCGGGCCAGGCGGCAAGTTTCGGCCTCGTCAAGAGCGAGGACGCACAGATCGAAGGCTACGTCACGCGCAAGGCGCTCGACGGCCTTTACCTGATGATCGCCGAAGAGGAAAAAACGATCCGCAAGAATCCGCTTCAGGCCGCGGGATCGCTTGCGCAGCGCGTATTCGGCATGCTCGGCCACTGACGGCCCCCCGGTCCTGGTTGTAACGAGGTCCGGTCGGGACTGGGCGTTGCGGTAAAATCAAAAATTGTTTTGCCGCAACGCCCATGTCCGCTCTTCTAAATGCTCCGCAGCGTGAAGCGATCCATTATCTGGACGGCCCGAGCCTCGTGCTCGCCGGCGCCGGCAGCGGCAAGACGCGGGTCATCACGCACAAGATCGCGCACCTGATCAACGGCTGCGAGCTCAACCCGGCCAACATCGCGGCGATCACCTTCACGAACAAGGCCGCGAAGGAGATGCAGGAGCGCGTCGGCCACCTGATGGGCGGCCGCGTGCCTAAGGGGCTCACGGTGTGCACCTTCCACGCGCTGGGCGTGAAGATCATCCGCCAGGAAGCGAAGCACTGTGGGCTCAAGCAGCAGTTCTCGATCCTCGACGCGTCCGACACCGTGCAGATCGTCTCGGATGTCTCCGGCGACACCGACAAGCTGCGCGCGCGCTCGATGCAGTGGCAGATTTCGAGCTGGAAGAACGCGATGATCACGCCCGAGGAAGCCGTCCAGCTCGCCGACAACGAGCTTAGCGCGGCCGCGGCGCTGCTCTACGGCGAATACCAGCGCACGCTGCGCGCCTACCAGGCGGTCGATTTCGATGACCTGATCGGCCTGCCGGTACTGCTCTTCGAGAACAACCCGGAAGTGCGCGAACGCTGGCAGAACAAGCTGCGTTATCTGCTCGTCGACGAATACCAGGACACCAACCGCGCCCAGTACCGCCTGCTGCGCCAGCTCGCCGGCGTACGCGGCGCCTTCACCGCCGTCGGCGACGACGACCAGGCGATCTACGCGTGGCGGGGCGCGGACGTCGAGAACCTGAAGCTCTTGCAGCAGGACTATCCCAAGCTCAAGGTCATCAAGCTCGAGCAGAACTACCGCTCCTCGCGCCGCATCCTGACCGCGGCGAACACGGTCATCGCGAACAACGAAAAACTCTTCGAGAAGCAGCTCTGGTCCGAGCACGGCGCAGGCGAGCAGATCGTCGTGACCGCCTGCCGCGACGCCGATCACGAGGCCGAGTGGATCGCCTCGAAGATCAGCGCGCACAAGTTCGAGCACCGCACGAAGTTCTCCGACTACGCGATCCTCTACCGCGGCAACCACCAGGCGCGCGTGATCGAGCAGCAATTGCGCAACCAGAAGATCCCGTATGTGATGTCGGGCGGTCAGTCCTTCTTCGACAAGCCCGAGATCCGCGACCTGATCTCCTACCTGCGCCTGCTGATGAACGAGGACGACGATCTGTCCTTCATCCGCGCGATTACGACGCCTCGTCGCGGCATCGGCCCCGCGACGATCGAGGCGCTCGGCAGCTATGCCGGACGTCGCCACGTCAGCCTCTTCGCGGCGGTCTTCGAGGAAGGCGCGGCGCATTCCCTGAGCGCGCGCCAGCTCGAACAGGTGCAGGAGTTCGGCAACTTCATCAACCGCATCCAGTATCGGGCCCACCGCGAACCGGCCGCCCGGGTGCTGGAGGATCTGCTCACTGCGATCCGCTACGAAGCCTGGCTCTTCGAGCACCTCGACGTGCGCGAGGCCGAGTCGAAGTGGAGCAACGTGCGCGACTTCGTCGGCTGGCTCGGCCGCAAGGGCGAGGAAGACGGCAAGAACCTGATCGAACTCACGCAGACCATCGCGCTGATCTCGATGCTCGATAAGGAAGACTCTGAGTTCGACGGCGTGCAGATGGCTACGCTGCACGCATCGAAGGGGCTGGAGTTCAAGCACGTGTTCCTCGTCGGCGTCGAGGAAGGCGTGCTGCCGCATCAGTCCTCGATCGACGAGGACAAGGTCGAGGAGGAGCGTCGTCTGATGTACGTCGGCATCACGCGCGCGCAGCGCAGCCTCAACATCACGTGGTGCGAGCGGCGCAAGGCCGGCAAGGAATTCCGCACCTGCGATCCGTCGCGCTTCATCGCCGAGATGGGCGGCGACATCAAGATGAATGACCGCAAGACCAACGCCCCGGTCTCGAAGGAAGAAGGTCGGGCGCGCGTCGCAAATCTGATGGCAATGCTCGAAGGGCGCTGAAATCGCAGGCGCCTGCCACATTCGCGGCGGCGCAGGTGTTTCCGGAAGTATGTAATTGAAAATTCTCTCGGCGTATGCCGATGACGCGATCTACAATCGCGAAGCACTCGGTCTCCACCGCGTCGTCATCGCCGTCCCGCGCCGCAGGGGTAAGCGTTGCATCGCGATCGGGGAGTCGAGGATGACAATGCCTTATTCTCCCGGAGACTCGGTGATGCGTCGTACAAAGTCCGCGCTGGTGAATTCCTCGCTTCAGTTTTCGCTCTTGGCTGCCCTCGCGCTGCCATCTCTCGCGGCGCACGCCGACCCCTTGCCTTGTCAAGGCCGCCTGGCGTCCATCTCCGGCAAGATCATGACGAATTCGATGGCGGGCGGCGAATCGCTCGGCATCCTGCAGGGCACCGTGGATGGCTGGAACAAGCTCAAGTGCGGCATCAACGGCAAGCCACGCTTCAATGACGATGGCTCGTTCGCCGGCTTCACCCATTCCCTGGTCTGCGATGACACGGTGATTTCGGAGAACAGGATCGACACGATCCATTCGCAGGTGATCTCGAACAGCCGCTTCGACGGCGTGCCGAGCTTCCGCTCCTGCGGAATTCCGGGCATGGACCTGACCTATGGTGCGTTCCGCGAAATTTCCGAACCGCAGTCGGGCCGCGGAATCTTCTCGCCGACGGGCGGCGGGCGCCTGGTCATCGACGGCGTCGTCAATTGTGCCGGCGCCGTCGACATGAAGTTCACGGGCGAGGTCTGTCTCGTCCGCTGACCCGTCAGGGGCCGCTGCCGCGGCCCGACGCTTACTTCTCGACCGGCGGCTCAGTGAACTTGGCGCCGCCGGCATTCGCCATGTAGGCGACCGCGCGTTTGACCTCGGTGTCGGTCAGATCGACGCCGCCGCCGCGCGGGGGCATCTGGCGAATCCCTTCGATCGCATGTTTCGCCAGCGTGTCGAAGCCCTGCGCGATGCGCGGCCCCCAGGCACCCGCGTCGCCGAACTTCGGCGAGCCGAGTGCCCCCGCGCCATGGCAGCCCGCGCAGGTGCCCTGGTAGACCTGTTCGCCGGTCCGGCTGCCCGGCGCAGCCTTCTGGACCTTCACTGTCACGTGCGCGACCGGCTCGATGCGGTGCGCGCGCGCTTCCACATCGTCGTCCTGGGCCTTGCTGCAGGCGACGAGTTGCACGGCAGCGAGGGCTGCGAGGGCCGGAACCAGCGCGCGACGGCGCGCCGGGAAGATACTTCTGGACATTGAGACTCCTTGTGTTTGTTTTGTCCGGTTGTGCGGGGTTGAGTTGAGAGTATAGCTGCGGTGAAGAAGTAACTCTTCTAGCGATCCGGCCTTCGTCGCACCCCTCTCCGCTATGCTGAATACGTCCGACATATCCCGACCGGAGGCAGACATGGGACTTCTTTCGTTCATCAAGGAAGCCGGGGAGAAACTCTTCGGCCATGGCGATGCGCAAGCCGCCGCCCCAGACCAGGCTGCAGCCGCAAACACCAAGGCGGCCGACGCGATACGCGCCCACATCACGAAGCTCAACCTCGCCCCTGCCGATCTGGGGGTCACTTTCGACAGCAAGACCTCGGTCGCGACCGTGACCGGCACCGCGCCCGATCAGGCGACCAAGGAAAAGATCCTCCTCGCGGCCGGCAACGTCCAGGGCGTCGGGCAGGTCGACGACCGGCTCACCGTCGCCGCCCCGGCGCAGCCCGAGGCCCGCTTCCATACCGTGAAGTCTGGCGACACCTTGTCCGCGATTGCCAAGACCTACTATGGCGACGCGAACAAATACAACGCCATCTTCGAAGCCAACAAGCCGATGCTCAGCCACCCGGACAAAATCTACCCGGGACAGGTGCTGCGCATTCCGCCGCAGCCGTGATTTCAACGGGAAACCACTGCTTTACCAGGGCAGGGGTCGCCACCACACGCCGGAGTTCGGGTATAATGCCGCGTTCCGCTGCAACGTCAGTGGCACAAGGCGCCCGTAGCTCAGCTGGATAGAGTACTGCCCTCCGAAGGCAGGGGTCGGACGTTCGAATCGTCTCGGGCGCGCCAAGTATTCAGAAAAGCGCTGGTTTCCATACGGAAATCAGCGCTTTTTTCATTTTTCTGATTGCGACAGCTGCTCTATTCATCGTCCCTGCGAGTCAGGCCTTCTGTCGCCAAGTCTCTTGACCCATTGGTATCGAATAAGGTCTTCCCGAAGCAGGAACGCTTTGATTTCCTCACGTCTTCCCTGATCCGCGCGAAGAAGGATGCCGCGCAGATCGTAGTCGATTGAGCGCGCACTTGCACCGCGCTCGATAGCCTTGGCGTACCAGTTGCGGCCAAGGTCATAGTTCCCAAGCTCGAAATTTACCGCGCCCAACAAAGTGCAGGGACGGAAGTCATTCGGGGTGAGGCTGTGCGCATGGTCGCCAAGCCTGAGCGCTTCTTCCCACCGCTTCAAGTCACGCATGACTCCACCATGCGTCGTGGAGATAGCTGACTTCAGCTTTGGGAGTTTCTGTCGTTCTGCAGGGATCGAGATCAACAGATCATGCGCGCGCTGAGCCTGGGCGCATTTCCGGTAATGACCGCTCGCATTGACCGCGTTCCACGGATCATGCGTCCGCTTGTACTCGCCCGCGTAGAAATCCGCCTCACGTTCATGGAATGCAGTTTGCAGACGGTCAGAGTAGTAATCTTTGCCATCGGTCGTTAGCCATAGGACGTCATCATCTGAGAGGCGATTGCCTTCGTCGATGCGACACAGGATATCCATTAAGCGTGGGAAACAATCCTTCTCAATGTACTGGTCGATACCGTAGCTCTCGCGGAGCGCCTGATTCTTCAACTTCGCAAGGTATTTCGGATCGCTCTCTCGCGCATGCCGTGCAGCCTCTTGTCGCGCAAACCATTCGGCCTCGCGAGCCTTCTGTTCTGCAGCCCGAACCAACACTGTGGCGTGCTGCGCCTGCCGTTCGATTTCAGCGGCTTGCTGACGTCTTTCCTGTTCCGGTCCAGCGGCCGCGCAAAATTCGTCATATGTAGTGTCGCCCTTGGCAAACCGATGAAGTGCGATGAGCCCCTGCTGGGCCAGGTAGCCGAGAGCTAGAGGCGTAAGGGCGCGTCCTTTCTGCAGACTATCTAGGATATTGCGCAGACGGCTCGCGGGAATCGCTGCGCCGGGGAGGTCATCGACGAAGTACCGTCGGGCGAGATCGATCGAGTGTTGAACAGTCATCGGGTCCCTTTGATGGAGCTACTTCTCTTCTCCGTGTGCGGCAATGAGCGGCGAAAAGATGGCTATGGGAAATGGATGGCAGCGATGGTAAGCATAATCCCATCAGCACGTAGGTACTTTGTCGGGAAGAGGCGGCAGGAGACATCCTTGTCATATGCTGTCGTTGATTTTGTTACATCCAGTTAGAATTTGGGCGATCTAGTTTCGCGGAATCACTTGTTCATGGCCGTTCTGCCCGTCGCGCCTCGCGCGCGATGTCTGTGCCTCGATATCGAAACCGCACGCCAGGACCGGCTGGTCCTGCGGGAGTTGGGCGTCTTTCGCCCTGATCTCGATGCGCGGCTGAGGCTTTCCGGCAAGGATTCCAAGCTCGTTCCCCGGGTGGATGCGCTGACCGAGGGCGCCGCCTTCGTGCTCGGCCATAACGTCGTCGCCTTCGATCAACCGGCGCTGGCGGCGCTGCATCCCGAACTCGCGCTGCACCGCCTGCCGCTGATCGACACGCTCGAACTTTCGCCCGTCGCCTTTCCGCAGAATCCGTATCACCGGCTGGTGAAGGACTACAAGCTGTGCACGACGACGCGCAACGACCCGGTGCGCGACGCGGAGCTCGCCTACGAACTCTTCGTCGACCAGAACGAGGCGCTGCAACAGCGCGTGGCCGAGCATCCGGACGAGGCGTTGTGCCTGCACTTCCTGCTCGCGCCGGAGAACGGCAAGGGTGTGGCGAATTTCTTCGCGACCCTGCGCCGTGCCCTGAAGCCCTCGCTGGTAGAAGCTGCTGCTGCGTGGCAGCGCGCGTCCGCGGGCAAGGTATGCATCACCGGGGAACGCTGGCTCATCGAACACTGCCTGCCCGATCCCACTTGGCACAAGCCGCTGGCGTATGCGCTGGCATGGCTGCGTGTGGCCGGTGGCAATTCCGTGCTTCCGCCTTGGGTGAGCCTGAGTTTCCCCAAGGCGCGCGAAGCGATCGCCGCCCTGCGCGACGTGCCTTGCTCGGATCCGGCCTGCGCATGGTGCCGCGAGCAGCATGACCTAGAAACGCTGCTGCCACGCTACTTCCCGGGCATTACGCGCTTCCGCAGCGCGCCAACCACGGCCGATGGCCGCTCGCTGCAACAGGCGATCGTCGAGAACGGCTTCGCCGGCCGGCCGACGCTCGCGATCCTGCCGACTGGTGGCGGCAAGTCGCTGTGCTTCCAACTTCCGGCCCTCGCGCGCTACTACCGTAACGGCAGCCTGACGGTCGTGATCTCGCCGCTGCAGTCGCTGATGAAGGATCAGGTCGACAACCTTGAAGCGCGTGGCGTCACCTGCGCGGGCTACCTCAACAGCCTGCTCAATCCGATGGAGCGGCGCGTGATGCTCGACAAGCTGCGCCTGGGCGATCTCGGGCTGATCTTCGTCGCGCCAGAGCAGTTCCGCAGCGTCGCATTCGCCAACGCGCTGATGCACCGCGAGATCGGCGCGTGGGTGTTCGACGAGGCGCACTGCCTGTCGAAGTGGGGGCACGACTTCCGCCCCGACTATCTCTACGTGTCGCGCTTCATCAAGGCGCGCCAGAAGGACAAGCCCTCGCCGGTGTTCTGCTTCACCGCGACGGCCAAGCCCGACGTCGTCGACGACATCTGCGCCCACTTCGAGAAGCGCCTCGGCGTTGTGCTCGATCGGCTCGAAGGCGGGGTCAGTCGTGACAACCTCGACTACGAGGTCAGGGCGATCCCTGCGCAGGCCAAATATGGTGAGGTGCTCCGCCTGCTCCAAGAGGCGTTGCGCGAGGAAGGTGGCGCGATCGTGTTCTGCGCGCGGCAGAAAACGGTCGAGGAGCTCGCGCAGTTCCTGAAAGACGCTGGCCTCGACTGCGGTTTTTTCCACGGCGGCATGATGCCCGCCGACAAGCGAGCGGTGCAGGAGGCCTTCCTTGCCGGCACGCTGCGCGTGATCGCCGCGACCAACGCTTTCGGCATGGGTGTCGACAAGCCGGACGTGCGGCTCGTGATTCACCTGGATACGCCAGGTTCGCTGGAGAATTATTTGCAGGAGGCCGGCCGCGCCGGGCGCGATCAGGCACCGGCGCGCTGTGTGCTGCTCTATGACGATGCGGATCTCGATGTCCAGTTCCGCCTGCTGAAGAACTCCCGCCTCACTCAACACGATATCGGCGCGATCCTCAAGGCGCTGCGGGCGATCGAACGCAAGGACCGCAGCGAAGGCCAGGTGGTCGTGACGAGCGGCGAGATCCTGCTCGAAATCCCAGACGCGCATCGCATCGACCCTGATGCGAGCGACGCCGACACCAAGGTGCGCATCGCCGTTGCTTGGCTTGAAGAAGCGCGCCTGCTCGAACGCCACGAGAACCACACCCGCGTCTTCTCCGGTAGTCTCCTCGTCGCGACTGAGGAAGAGGCGCGCGCGATCTTGCGCAAAAAGCTCGGGTCGGAGGCCGACATCGAGCCCTACGTCCGCATTTTGTCGATCCTGATTCAGGCTGATGATGACGAAGGCCTGTCGACCGACGAGCTGATGCTCGCGACCGGTAAGGATTCGCGCACGCTGCAGCACATGCTGCGCGAACTCGACCGCTGGAAGCTGCTGTCGAACGACACCGAGATCGGGGTCACTTTCTACCGCGATCCCGACACGGCCCAGCGCCTCGACGAGCTCGCGCGCATCGAAGATGCCCTGCTCAAGAACCTGCGCGAAGAGGCGCCCGACGCCGACCAGGAAGACTGGCAGATCGTGAATGTGCGCCGCCTGTGCGACACATTGCGGCGCGATGCGCAGGTCGACTTCGACCCGGACAAGCTCACCCGCCTGCTGAAATCCTTCGCCGAGCCCTTCGGCGATGGCGTCGCACAACGTGGCTTCTTCGCGCTTCGTCCGCAGACCGCGGACAGCCGCTACCTGAAGCTCCTGCGCCCCTGGAAGGACATCGAGACCATTCGCGAACGCCGCATGCGCCTCGCCCGCGCGCTCGTGCAGGAATTCCAGCGCCGCCGGCAGGGCAAGATGCTGCTCGTCACCTGCAAGCAGGGCGAACTCGAAGCCGCACTGCAGGCCGACACGACCCTCGCCGATATCGGCGTCGAAAAGTGGGACGTCGCACTCTCTGCGGCCTTGCTCTACCTAGACGCCAACGAGGTGCTGCATCTCGCGCGCGGCAAGGCCGTGTTCCGCTCTGCGATGAGCGTCGAACTCAATGCCGAGGCGCGTCGTCGCCAGTTCAAGAAGTCCGACTACGCCGAGCTCGCGCTGCACTACAAGGACAAGATCGTCCAGGTGCACGTGATGGCCGAGTACGCCAAGCTCGCGGTCCGCAAGATCCAGGCGGCGATGGCCTTCATCGTCGATTACTTCAGCCTCGACCGCGCCGAGTTCGTGCGGCGCTACTTTGCCGGCCGCAAGGACGTGCTGGAGATGGCGACCACCGAGGCCGCGCACCGGCGCATCCTTACGGATCTTGCCAATCCCGAGCAGCAGGCCATCGTCGCAGCGCCCCTTGAAGGCAACCACCTCGTGCTCGCTGGTCCGGGCGCTGGCAAGACGAAGGTCATCGTGCATCGTGTCGCGTGGCTGCTGCGCGAATGCATGGTGCTGCCGGAAGCGATCATGGTGCTCGCCTACAACCGCTCGGCTGCCAACGAAATCCGCCGCCGCCTATGGGCGCTGGTCGGCGCGGACGCCGCCGGCGTTACGGTGCAGACGCTGCATGGGCTCGCGATGCGGATCACCGGTACGAGCTATGCCGTCGCCATCGAGCGCGGCGAGGCGGTGGACTTCGGTGAAGTGATCCGTAAGGCCACCCAGCGGCTCCGCGCCGCCGAGCAGGGCTCGGGCGAGGGGGATGGCGTCGGCCCCTCCATCGTGCGCGACCGCCTGCTGTCGGGGCTGCGCTTCCTGCTTGTCGACGAATACCAGGACATCAACGGCGACCACTACGAGCTCATCAGCGCAGTCGCCGGACGCACGCTGCAGACCGAGGAAGACCGCGTCTCGCTGATGGTGGTCGGCGACGACGACCAGAACATCTACGCCTTCGACGGCGCGAGCGTGCGCTTCATCCGCCAGTTCGAAACCGACTACGCCGCGCGCCGCTACGCGCTGATCGAGAACTATCGCTCGACCAGGCACATCATCCACTGCGCGAACCGCGTCATCGAACGCGCCCGCGAGCGCATGAAGGCCGGACAGGCGATCCGCGTGAACCACGCCCGCCGCGACCGGCCGGACGGCGGCGATCACGCCGCGCTCGACCCCCTCACCGAAGGCCGCGTGCATGTCCTCGAAGTGCCGCGCAACCCGCATCAG
>NZ_DATFAO010000009.1:0-47831 GCF_035254505.1 Aromatoleum sp.
AGTTTCGCTCATTGTCCAGGCCAAAAAAACGGGTATTGGGGAAAACCTGCGGATGCGGCAGGGCAGCATTTGTCGCTAAAATCACATTTTGCTTTCTCCCCAACAAAATCGGAAGGCCATCCCCATGACCCGTTACGTCATCCCCTTCAACGAACTGCGCATGTCCGACGTAGAGCAGGTAGGCGGCAAGAACGCCTCGCTCGGCGAAATGATCAGCCAGTTGCCCGCCAGCGTGCGCGTACCGGGTGGTTTTGCCACCACGGCCGACGCGTTCCGCGAGTTCCTTGCGCATCAGGGACTGGCCGAGCGGATCAAGGCGGCGCTCGACGCGCTGAACGTGGATGACGTGGATACGCTGGCGAAGACCGGTGCACAGATTCGCCAATGGGTCGTGGATACCCCCTTTCCGGCAAAGCTCGAAGAAGAGATTCACGCAGCTTACAACGCGCTGACCGCCGAAGGCGAGGGCAGCTTCGCCGTGCGTTCGTCCGCGACTGCGGAAGATCTGCCGGACGCGTCCTTCGCCGGCCAGCAGGAAACCTTCCTGAACATCCACGGCTACGAGAACATCCTGCACGCGATGAAGGAAGTGTTCGCGTCGCTGTACAACGACCGCGCCATCGCCTACCGCGTGCACAAGGGTTTTGCGCACGCCGACGTCGCGTTGTCGGCGGGCGTGCAGCGCATGGTGCGTTCAGACACCGGCGCGTCGGGCGTGATGTTCACGATCGACACCGAGTCGGGCTTCGACCAGGTGGTGTTCATCACCGCCTCGTATGGCCTCGGCGAGACCGTCGTGCAGGGCGCCGTGAACCCGGACGAGTTCTACGTCCACAAGCCCACGCTCGCGCTGGGCAAGCCGGCCGTCGTGCGCCGCAACCTCGGCTCGAAGCTGATCAAGATGGTCTTCGCCGACAAGAAGGAAGCCGGCAAGTCCGTCCGTACCGTCGATGTCGCCGAAGCCGAGCGCAACAAGTTCTCGCTGACCGACGAGGACGTGCTGGAGCTTGCCCGCTACGCCGTCGTGATCGAGAAGCACTACGGTCGCCCGATGGACATCGAGTGGGGCAAGGACGGCCAGGACGGCAAGCTGTACATCCTGCAGGCGCGTCCCGAGACGGTGAAGAGCCAGTCCACCGGCCACGTGATGGAAAAGTACCGCCTCAAGCAGTACGGCAAGGCGCTGGCCCACGGCCGCGCGATCGGCCAGAAGATCGGTGCCGGCACGGTGCGCATCGTCGGCGACGCGTCCGAGATGAACCGCGTGCAGGCGGGTGACATCCTCGTCACGGACATGACCGACCCGAACTGGGAGCCGGTGATGAAGCGCGCCAGCGCGATCGTCACGAACCGCGGCGGCCGTACCTGCCACGCCGCGATCATCGCGCGCGAGCTGGGCATTCCGGCGATCGTCGGCTGCGGCAACGCAACCGAAGTCCTCTCCGAAGGCGACTCGGTGACCGTCTCCTGCGCCGAAGGCGACACCGGCTACGTGTATCGCGGCAAGCTGGACTTCGAAGTCATCACGACTGACATGGGGAACCTGCCGGAGATCCCGCTCAAGGTCATGATGAACGTCGGCAACCCGGAGCTCGCGTTCGAATTCGCGCAGATTCCGAACGGCGGCGTGGGCCTTGCCCGCCTCGAGTTCGTGATCAACAACATGATCGGCATCCACCCGAAGGCGATCCTCGAACTCGGCCAGGTTCCCGCCAGCCTGCGCGACGAGATCCTGCGCCGGTCGCGCGGCTACGCGACGCCGAAGCAGTTCTTCATCGAGAAGCTGGTCGAGGGCGTCGCGACGATTGCCGCGGCCTTCTATCCGAAGCCCGTGATCGTCCGCATGTCCGACTTCAAGTCGAACGAGTACCGCAAGCTGCTCGGCGGCGAGATCTACGAGCCGGAAGAAGAGAATCCGATGCTCGGCTTCCGCGGTGCGTCGCGCTACATCGCGCACAGCTTCCGCGACTGCTTCGAACTCGAATGCGTCGCGATGAAGAAGGTCCGCAACGAGCTGGGCCTGACGAACGTGCAGATCATGATTCCGTTCGTGCGCAACGTCGAAGAGGCGAAGGGCGTCGTCGACCTGTTGGCCGAAAACGGCCTGAAGCGCGGCGTGAATGACCTCAAGCTGATCATGATGTGCGAGATCCCGTCCAACGCGCTGCTCGCCGACGCCTTCCTCGAGCACTTCGACGGCTTCTCGATCGGCTCGAACGACCTCACGCAGCTCACGCTCGGTCTGGACCGCGACTCGGGCCTCGTCGCCCACGCCTTCGACGAGCGCGATCCGGCCGTCAAGCAGCTGCTGTCGATGGCGATCAAGTCGGCGAACCGCCTCGGCCGCTACGTCGGCATCTGCGGCCAGGGGCCGTCGGACCACGCGGATTTCGCCGAATGGCTGATGGACGAAGGCATCCAGACGATCTCGCTGAACCCGGATACGGTCGTCGATACCTGGCTGAAGCTTGCGGCCCACGCGAAAAAGTAATCCGGTCAAGGTTGGGACAACGGAACGGCGGCTTCGGTCGCCGTTTTTTGTTAACGGCATCGGCTGACTGTTTCGGCTAGGCTAAGGGCCGTTTCCCTTTGCTGCCGTGAAATCCCTGTGACTTCTTTCGTCTTTCGGCGACCCTGGCGGGTCCTCTCCCTTTTCTGGATGTTCGTATCGCCCGTCGTCATGGCTGCTGATGCGCAGTGGCGCGGCGCCGCGTTCG
The DNA here is from genome assembly GCF_035254505.1 of Aromatoleum sp. Taxonomy (GTDB): domain Bacteria; phylum Pseudomonadota; class Gammaproteobacteria; order Burkholderiales; family Rhodocyclaceae; genus Aromatoleum. Next base: position 2,718 of record NZ_DATFAO010000009.1, read on the forward strand.
AAGGCGATCGGGTCGCGCTCGAGAAGCTCGCGCAGGCGGGCGCGAAGGTCGTGCGCGTCTATCGCGAGAGCGACGCCTGGGTGCTCGACGACGCCCAGCGCCTCGGGATGCGTGTCGTGATGGGGCTATGGGTCGCGCATCCGCGACACGGATTCCGGCTCGACGACGCGAACGCGGTGCGGCAGCAGGAGCAGGCGATCCGGGCTTTCGTCCTTCGTTATCGGAATCACCCGGCGCTGCTCGCATGGGGCATCGGCAACGAGGTCGAGACGGGCGAAGCGGACCCCTTGCCCGTTTGGCGCGAGGTCGACCGTCTCGCCGGCATCGTGAAAGCGCTTGATCCGAAGCATGAAACCCTGATGGTCGTGCCCGATGGCGGGCCGGAGCACCTGAAGCGCCTCGCCGACTGCTGCCCGAACGTCGATCGTCTGGGGATCAATCTCTACGCCGGTGCGGCCTTCAACCTGCCGCAACGCGTGCGCAACGCGGGCATTCGAAAATCGGTTGTCGTGACCGAACTCGGGCCGCTGGGGCAGTGGCAGGCCGGCCGCAAACCCTGGGGCGCGCCGGTGGAACCCACCAGCAGCGAAAAGGCGGCGTTCTTTCGCGATGCTCTGGCCTATCTGCAGTCCGATCCTGCCATCGGCGGCGTCTTCCCCTTTCTGTGGGGGGCGAAGCAGGAGCAGACGGAAACCTGGCACGGCCTGCTGCTTGCCGACGGGAGTCTCACCGCGATGACGGATGCGTTGTCCGCGGCTTGGGGGCGGCCGGTGGAAGCCGCGGCGCCCGTAATCCGCGGAATCGGTATCGCGGCGGATGCGTTTGCGCCAGCGGCCGAAATCTCGGCGGGCGTGGATGCGCTGTCCTTCGACAATTCGCCGCTACGGACGGAATGGAAGGTGGTCGCCGAGGCCCGCGATCTGCGACTCGGGGGGGACAATGAAGCGGTACCGCCCCAGGTGCCGGTCCATGTGCTGCAGGCCGACGTCCGCGCGGTGCGTTTCGTCGCACCATCCGAGCCGGGCGCCTATCGGCTCTTCCTGACGATCCGTGATCGCTTGGGTAAGGCGGCGACGGCGAATCTGCCCTTTCTGGTGCGCTGATGCTAATGGAAAGTCCGCTGGCGCCACACCAGCAGCGCGACCGGCACCACGAGTAGCGCAAATCCGATGAACGCGTCGTTGCTCGCCGCGAACAGGGTCTGGCTTGCGAGGTGGGCCGTTTCACCGTTGCCGGCGTTGCCGAGGACTTGATGCAGCAACTCGGCGGCGCTGGGCGCATTCGCTGAAGGGGCCGTATCGCCGAGGCGTTCCGCGAAGCGCCATTGCAGGGTCGCTGCACTGGCCGCGACGGCCGACGACAACCCGAGCTGGCGCACGATGTTCTTGACCTGATAGGCATGAGAGAACGCCTTCTGGTCGACCTCGACAAACGTCCCGAACGCGACCGGACCGAAGAAGAAGGCGGACGACGCGGCGCCCAGGGCCGCAGGAAGGAGCAGTGCGGTCCAGCCTGCACTCATGTCCAGGAGTGCCAGCAGGCTCCATCCCAGGAAGCAGAACGCGAGCCCCGCGAGCATGTAGGGGCGCAGGCGCGGCCAGCGGCGGAACATGAACGCGTGGGCGACGGCGGCCGCGAGACCGGTCAGGAAGGCGACGGTCAGAACCCCCCCGGTCGTCAAGGTCGTCAGTCCGAGCGCCTGTTCGGCGAAGATCGGCAGCAGGAAGCCGCTGGCGCCGGCCATGAAATAGCCGACGAAGTAGAGCGCGATTCCAAGTGCGTAGCGCCAATGCAAGAGCGCCCGATAGTCGATCAGGGGGCGGTCGCGATGCCATTGCCGCCATGCGAACGCAGTCAGGATCAGACAGGCGGGCAATCCGAAGGCGATGCTGCGCAAGGGGTGATCGATCAGACCGAATTGCACTTCCTGCAGTGCGTACTGCAGGCCGAGCAGGGCACTCGCGAGGATCAGCACCCAACCCCAATGTTCGCGACTGCGCTCATGAGGCGGGGTGGTGCTGCGGTCGAGATGCGGGCCCGCGATCAGGGCAACGGCTCCACACAGCGGCACCACCGCCCAGAAGAGCGTACGCCATCCGAAGGTGTCGGTGAGGAGCGCTGAGGCCAGTGGGGCGAGGGCCGTGGCGCTCAGCAGCGACCCGATGAAGGCGAGGACGCCGTAGAAGCGTCGTTCCGGCGGAATACGATTTACCTCAAGTCGTCCGGCAGTGAAGAAGGTCGCGCCCGCCGCTCCCTGGAGGGCGCGCCCGATCGTGAATTGCCCGATCCCCGTCGCGGTTGCGCAAAGGACTGCGCCGATGGCGAAGAGCAGCAGGGAGGCGAGCGTGAAGTTGCGGTAGCCGTAGCGCTCGACCATCCACTGGTGCTTGTAGAGCATGAAGATCGCGCCGACCGCGTACACGGTGAAGGACAGTGCGAAAGCATCCGGCGACGCGCCCAACCCGCTCATGATCGGCCCCGCCGCAAAGGTCATCATGCCCGTCTCGAGAAATTCGATGCTCGTGACGGCGGCGATGGAGCGCAGCATTGCCGAGGTAGAGGTTGGGGCAGCGTCTGAAGGCATGACGGTATCTGCGAGAAGCGATACCAGAGTCTAGGAGCGCGGCCTACAATCGACAAAATCGATTGTTATGATGCTGTAAATCGACATGACTGATATCGACCACCGTCTGTTCCGTCACCTCGACCTGAACCTGCTCGTCGCGTTTGACGCAATCATCGAAGAGCACAGCGTGAGCCGCGCGGCCGAGCGGCTGTGCATCGGCCAGCCGGCGGCAAGCCATGCGCTGGCGCGGCTGCGCAAGCTCTTCGGCGACGAGTTGTTGTTCCGGCAGGGGACGTCGATGCAGCCGACGCGACGTGCGCTCGAACTTGCCGCGCTCATCCGGCCCTGGCTTTCTCAGGCGCAGGCGCTGGCACGCAGCGGACAGGAGTTCGACCCGGGCCGCGTGTCCGGGCGAATTCGCATCGTGCTCGGTGATCCGCTGGAGGCGCTGCTGCTGCCGGGACTGATGGCTCGCGTGCGCGAGCTCGCGCCCGGCCTGGAGGTGTCGGTGCAGCCGATCCCGGTGTCGGGGCAGATCGAGGCGCTCGACCGCGGCGAAATCAGTCTGGCGGTCGGGCATTTTGCCGGCGACCGGGAGATCCATCAGGCGACGCTCCTGAGCAGCGCCGGATTCGACTATCTGTACGCGCCGGCACTCGTGGACTTGCCGCCCCAGCCGACGCTCGCCGACATCCTCGTGCCGCCGCACATCCACACTTCTTATGCGGGCGAGCAGGAGGGACTCGTCGATCGCGCGCTCAAGCAGCAAGGCCTCTCGCGACGCGTCGTCGTGCGGGCTGCGACGCCGCTGTCGATTCCTTTCGTCGTCAAGCAGAGCCCTTTGGTGGCGATCGTGCCGAAACTCATCACGCGCCTTTTTGCCGCGCACTCGGACCTGCGGATCGCGACCGTTCCCCTGCCGGAGCTGGTGCTGCCGGTGATTGTCGTCCGCCATCGGCGCGACAGGTCGGATCCGCTGCTGGATTTCGTCGAAAGTCAGCTCGTGGCGGCCGCGGAGGCGCTCTTCGGCGAGCGTCCGCAGCCGATTTGAGCTCTCAAAGCGCCGCGGCGACCCGCGTGCCCTGGTCGATCGCGCGTTTCGCGTCGAGCTCCGCTGCGACGTCCGCCCCGCCGATGCGACGCACGTCAACACCAGCCTGTTGCAAGGGCGCTTCGAGTTCGCGCAGCGGTTCCTGACCAGCGCAGATGACGATGTTGTCTACGTCGAGGCAGCGCGCCTCGCCATTCACCGTGATGTGCAGGCCCGCGTCGTCGATGCGTTCGTAGCTCACCCCCGCCAGCATCTTCACGCCGCGGCGCGCGAGCAGCGTGCGCCGGATCCAGCCTGTCGTTTTCGCGAGCCCGTCGCCGACCTTCGTGTTCTTGCGCTGAAGAAGCCAGAGCTGGCGCGGCGGTTCTTCTTCCGATTGCTTGCATAGGCCGCCGGGCTGCGCGTAATTGGCATCGATGCCCCATTCGCGGCGGTAATGATCGATCGGATCATCGGCGAGATCGGCATGGGTCAGGAACTCGCTGACGTCGAAGCCGATGCCGCCCGCACCGATGACGGCGATCTTTTTGCCAACCGACTCACGGCCGGTCAGCACGTCGATGTAGCTTACGACCTTCGGGTGATCGATGCCGGGAATCTCCGGCCTACGCGGCGCGATACCGGTCGCGAGCAGCACGGTGTCGAAGCGCCCGTCGAGATCACGGGCCGCGACGCGTTGGTTCAGACGGATATCGACGCCGGCGTGCGCGAGGCGATGCCGGAAGTAGCGCAAGGTCTCGGCGAATTCTTCCTTGCCCGGAATGCGGCGGGCGAGGTTGAACTGGCCGCCGATCTCAGCTGCGCTGTCGAAGAGGGTCACGCTGTGGCCGCGTTCGGCGGCCGTTGCAGCCGCCGCCATGCCGGCCGGTCCTGCACCGACGACCGCAACGCGTCGCGACTTGTCGGCGCGGCGGATGACGAATTCCGTCTCGCGGCACGCGATCGGGTTCACGAGGCAGGTGCAGGGCTTGGCCTCGAAGATGTGGTCCAGGCAGGCCTGGTTGCAGGCGATGCAGGTATTGATCTCCTCAGCGCGATCCGCGGCGGCCTTGGCGACGAACTCCGGGTCGGCGAGGAAGGGGCGCGCCATCGAGACCATGTCGGCATCGCCGCGCGTCAGCACGCTTTCGGCGACTTCGGGCGTGTTGATGCGGTTCGACGTGATCAGCGGAATCTTCACCGCACCCTTCATGCGGCGCGTGACCCAGGTGAAAGCCGCGCGCGGAACCATCGTCGCGATCGTCGGGATGCGTGCCTCGTGCCAGCCAACGCCCGTATTGATCAGAGTCGCGCCCTCGCGTTCGACCGCCTGTGCGAGCGCCACGATCTCTTCCCAGGGCGCGCCGCCTTCCATCAGGTCGAGCATCGACAGACGATAGATGATGATGAAGTCGGGCCCGACACGCTCGCGCACGCGACGCACGATCTCCGTCGGAAAGCGGTGCCGGTTTTCCACGCTGCCGCCCCAACGGTCGATGCGGTGGTTGGTGTGCGGGACGGTGAATTCGTTGATCAGATAACCTTCCGAGCCCATCACCTCGACGCCGTCGTAACCCGCCGCGCGCGCGAGGGCCGCGCAGCGTGCGTAGTCCTCGATCGTGCGCTCGATGTCGTCCTCGCTCATCTCGCGCGGCGTCGCGGGCGAGATCGGCGCCTTCAATGCCGTCGGCGCGACTGCGCTGCGATGGTAGGCATAGCGGCCGGCATGCAGGATCTGCATGCAGATCCGTCCGCCTTCGGCGTGCACGGCCTCGGTAATGGGACGGTGGTGGCCGACTTCGTCATCGTTCGTCAGCGCCGCCGCCCCGGGGAAGATTACGCCGTCCGAGTTTGGGGCGATCCCGCCCGTGACGATCAATCCGACGCCGCCGCGCGCGCGCGCGGCGTAAAACGCAGCGAGCTTCTCGAATCCGTTGCTCGATTCCTCGAGCCCGGTGTGCATCGAGCCCATGAGCACGCGATTAGGCAGCGCGCAGAAGCCGAGGTCCAGCGGTTCGAGCAGGCGAGGGTAGGGGACGCGTGTTGCGCCGGGTTGTGTCATGGGTGGTGTCTCCGGATATCGTTATGTGCTGACGTACGGCAGCGTATTGTCCGTGTCGTGCAGATGATAGGAGTTTGTCGCGCGCAGGAACAGGGGGAGGCGCTGTGGGCGTGAGGCCTCCCGGCGAAAAAGCTGAAGACGGTGTCGCTGAGGAAGCGGTCGTCGCTCTTAAAGCCCTATCGCTATGTGAGCAAGGATAGACACACCCGCGGGTTCGGGCGGCTCTTCATGGGAGGACCGCCCGATTCCGGCGTCATTCGGGCAGCTTGCGGACGAGCGCGACGCCGCCCTTGCGGTACAGGATGTCCACGCCGCTGGCGGGCAGACGATCGACGCGCGTGAGCGCGACCTCGCCGGGTGCCGGCGCCTTGTCGAGTGTGACCGCCTGGCGATACACGCTGAAGCTCGGCGCATAGTAGCGCCACGCGAAGACCGGTTCGCCGAGCGTGTGGGCGATCAGACCGGCTTCGCGCACCGGGCCCTGGAGCACACCGCCCGCCCACGGCACGACGACGCCCGCGAGCACGACGATCTGGATCGCCGCGGCAGCGCCGAGCTTCATCCACGCCGCGGCTTGCCAGCGCATCGCGATGGTCAGCCACAGCAGCAGCCCGCCGATGGTCACGATGTAATACTCCGCCGTCACCGAGCCCATGGCCTCGGACAGCATCGCACGATAGTAGGCGTTGCCGGCATTGCTCGCCGACAGGGCCGCGAAGATCGTCGGCAGCAGCGGCAGCAGGCCCAGGAGCAGCAGCGGAGCGATCAGGTGCAGCCAGGTGCGTCGCAACTCGTTGCGATGGATCGCGATCAGCAGGAACAGCGGCGTGGAGCCATAGAGCACGTAATGCGGCAGCTTGGTGCCCGAGACCGAGAAGAAGGCGACGACGAAGACAGCCCAGATCCACAGGAAGCGGCGCACGCCGGTGTCGATGTCGCTTCGCACGTGGCGCAGGCTCGCGATCAGCGGGCCGGTCCAGGGCAGCAACAGCAGGGGCACTGCGATGACGTAGTAGAAGAGGCTGCCCGCGTGGCCTTCCAGCGTCCCGGTGAAGCGCTCGACGTTGTGCTTCATGATGAAGCCGTCGATGAAAAGCTTGCCGTGGATCGCCAGCGCCGTCGCATACCAGGGCACGACGATGATCGCGAAGATCGCGAGGCCCACGGGATCGAAGACGGCGCGCGCCCAGCGTTTGAATTCGCCGCGGCTCGCGCAGTAGAGGAAGCTCACCGCGCCCGGGATCAGCAGCGCGATCGGACCTTTCGTCAGCGCGCCCAGGCCGATCCAGACGAAGGCGCGCAGCAGCGGCGCGCGCCGGCCCGATTCGAGATTGCGCCAGGCATCGAAGAGCGCGAGTGCGAGCAGCAGATTCAGCAGCGCATCGGCCGTCGCCGCGCGGCCGATCGCGAAGGGGCCAATGGCGGTCGACACGATCGCCAATGCGGCCAGCGCCGTGTTGGCACCGAAGCGCTGACGGGCGAAGTACCAGGTCGCGTAGCTCCATGAGGCCGCCGCGAGCGCGGACGGGAAGCGGAAGCCCCATTCCGTCGGCCCGAAGATCAGGTAGCCGATGGCCTGCAGCCAGTAAATCAGGATGGGCTTGTCGAAACGATGCTCGCCGTTGAGGTAGGTCGACAGGAAGTCGCCGCGCTCGAACATCTCGCGCGTCGCCTCCGAGAAGGCGCCTTCATCGACATCGAAGAGCGGTGCGCCGCCCAGTCGAAGGAAGAACGCGATCAGGGGCAACAGGACGATGCACAGCGCCAGGAGCGGGCGCGGGCGCGCGGACTCGGGGGCTGCAGGCATCATTTGGCGTGGGTCCTATGCCAGCCGTCGGCCTCATCGAGCTCTGCGGTGGGACGTGCGAGATAGGCGCGCGACGTGCCTGATTCGTAATACACCCGCGCGAGCAGCTCGGCGAGCACGCCCGACGTCACCATCTGAATCCCCGCAATCACGAGGAAGAAGCCGGCGAACAGCAACGGACGCGTGCCGATCGTCTCGCCCAGGAAGAATTTGATGCCGAACAGGTAGGCGAGGATCAGCGTGCCCAGCGCGCCGAGGCCGATCCCGATGCCGCCGAAGAAGTGGCCGGGTCGGGTGCGGTAGCGCATGAAGAAGTAGACGAACACGAGGTCGAGCACGACGCGGAAGGTGCGCGAGATCCCGTACTTCGACTGGCCGAATACGCGTGCGTGATGGGTCACGACTTCCTGCGCGATGCGGCGCGGCGTCGTCACGGTCGCGAGCCACGCGGGGATGAAACGGTGCATTTCGCCGTACAGGCGCACGCTCTTGATCGCGCTGGCGCGGTAGACCTTGAGGCTGCAGCCGTAGTCCCTCAGATGCACGCCGGTCATCTTGGCGATCAGGCGGTTGGCGATGCGCGAGGGGATCTTGCGCAGCAGCAGCCCGTCCTGGCGGTCCTTGCGCCATCCGGCGACGAGGTCGAGGTCCTCGGTCAACAGGCGGTTGGCCATGCGCGGGATGTCGATCGGGTCGTTCTGCAGGTCGCCGTCCATCGTCACGATGACGCTGCCGCGTGCCGCGTCGAGGCCGGCCTGCATCGCCGCCGTCTGCTTGAAGTTGCGCATCAGTTCGACGATCCGCACATGGGGGCCGAATTTTTTCGCGCAGCGGGCGAGTTCGGCCGGCGTCGCGTCCGAACTGCCGTCATCGACCAGCACGACTTCCCAAGGCCAGGGATAAGGGTTGAGCGCGAGGTGGATCCGTTCAAGCAGCGGCTCGACGTTCTCGGCCTCGTTGTACATCGGCACGACGACCGACAGGGAATGCTCCGGCAAACCGTCGGGGATCTGCGGCTCGGCCGCGGGAAGGGGGGATTTATTCATATTGTTCATCGTTTTCTCGTAACAGGAGACTGATCGCCATCGGGGGCGGCCGACGCGCCGGACACGAGCCAGGCGACGCCGCCGGCGCCGACGGCGCAGGCGATCACGAAAAGGTGAAGTGCGAGGGCGGCGCGCAGGCCCTCGTCGAAGGAAATTCCATGCGGCAGGAGGGCCGCGGCGGCGCCGGCTTCATAAGTGCCGAAGCCCGCCACGCCCTGGACGGGCAGGATTGCCGCGAGTTCGGCGCCGAGCGCGCCGGCCGCTCCGACTGCGCCGGCTGCGGGCAGCAGTGTTGCAAGCAAAAAGGCCTGCGCGGCAAGCTTCACGGACCAGTTTGCGATCGTCCACACCCACCCCAGGCGGGCGTGGCGCGTCGATTCGGCGAAGGCGTCGCGTAGTTTCGCGAGTTTCGCATGGAGGCCGTGGCGATCTGCCCAGTCGTGGGGCGCGCGCGCCCAGCGCGGCAGGTACCAGGCGAAGCCGACAAGACCTGCGACGCCGATGACGCGTAGCGCGAGGGGCAATCCGGGCCAGATGAGGACGGCGAGGATCGCGACGATCAGCGCATCTTGAAGGCGGAACCAGAAGAGCGAAGCGACAGCCCGGCCGAGCGGCGTGCCGAAGGACTGGCGCAGCAGGACGGGGAAGGCCGCTTCGCCGCCGCGAAAAGGTACAACGTTGACCATCGCGTTGTGCATCAGCACGATTCGCAGGCAGGTGCCGAAGCCGCCACCGGCGTCCCTGCGAAATTCGTCATGTACGCGCGCCGCGCGAAGCAGATAGCTCGCAAGCAAGCCGCCCCCGGCAATTGCCAGCGTCGCGGGCGTCAGTGCCGCGAGGGCGCCGCCGACCGTGCGCCAGCGGGCGTCCGCGGCAAGCCAGGCGAGCAGCGCGAGGCTTGCGGCAATCGCGATCAGGCGTTTCAACGCGTCCCCCGTCGCTTCTTGCATGCCGACACTTCCGCCAACCGGGCTGCAAGCATCGCCGCGGTAAGGGAAGGGCATTCGCAGGAGGAATGCAGGTGTGGCGTGACAGGGGTCATCGGCAAGCGCTGGACAAAAGGGCGCAATTCTAACTGATCGCCCCTTGTTGAGGCGGATTGCCGAGTATGCGTGAAAACACCGGTCGGGAGTAATAGCGGGCCTCGGGTATAATTCTGCGCTTCCTCCGTCGAACTCCGTTCGCGACCATCACCCATCGCATCGACTCCCATGGCCGAAATCATCAAACTGCGCGGCGCCGCGGCGTATTCCTCTTCCCGTCTGGAGCGCCTGTCGCGCTCGGTGGCCGACGTGCTGCCCAAGCTCAAGGGGCTTGCCGCGGAGCACTGGTATTTCATCGAGATCACAGGAGCGCTCGATGTGGCGGAACTCGGCCGCCTGGTCGATCTGCTGGGCGCCACGCCTGAATCCCCGAAGATGCCGGAAGGGACGATGCTGATGGTGGTGCCGCGTCTCGGCACAATCTCGCCCTGGTCCTCGAAGGCAAGCGACATCGCGCGCCAATGCGGCTTCGACAAGGTCGTCCGGATCGAGCGCGGTGTCGCTTACTCCCTCGACGTGCGCGGCGGGCTCGATGACCGCCAGTACGCGGCCGTGCTGCCCGCGCTGCACGACCGTATGACCGAATCGGTGCTGCAGAGCGTCAATGCGGCGGAAGCGCTCTTCCACCACTACGAACCGCAGCCGCTCACCAGCGTCGACATCCTCGCCGGCGGACGCGATGCGCTCGTCGCAGCCAACACCGAGCTGGGCCTCGCATTGTCGGAAGACGAGATCGATTACCTCGTCGACAACTTCACGAAGATCGCCCGCAATCCGACGGACGTCGAACTGATGATGTTCGCGCAGGCGAATTCCGAGCACTGCCGTCACAAGATCTTCAACGCCGACTGGGTGATTGAAGGCCGCGAGATGGACAAGACGCTGTTCGGCATGATCCGCGAGACGCACAAGGCGCATCCGGAAGGCACCGTCGTCGCTTACTCGGACAACGCCTCGGTGATCGAGGGCGCGACGATCGATCGCTTCTACCCGGACACCGACGGTCAGTGGCGCTTCCATGAGGAAGAGACCCACATCCTCGCGAAGGTCGAGACGCACAACCACCCGACCGCGATTTCGCCCTTCCCCGGTGCGGCGACCGGTGCCGGCGGCGAGATCCGCGACGAAGGCGCGACCGGCCGCGGCTCGAAGCCGAAGGCGGGCCTCACCGGCTTCTCGGTGTCGAACCTCAACATCCCCGAATTCGTCCAGCCTTGGGAAAAGCCCTACGGCAAGCCCGAGCGCATCGCGTCCGCGCTGGACATCATGATCGAAGGCCCGATCGGCGGCGCCGCGTTCAACAACGAATTCGGCCGCCCGAACCTCGCCGGCTACTTCCGCAGCTTCGAGCAGGAAGTGCAGGGCGAAGTGCGCGGCTACCACAAGCCGATCATGATCGCCGGCGGCCTCGGCAGCATCCAGGGCCAGCAGTCGCACAAGATCCAGTTCGCCCCCGGCACGCTGCTGATCCAGCTCGGCGGCCCGGGCATGCTGATCGGCCTCGGCGGCGGCGCCGCATCCAGTATGGCGACCGGCACCAACGCCGCCGACCTCGACTTCGCATCGGTCCAGCGCGGCAACCCCGAAATCCAGCGTCGCTGCCAGGAAGTCATCGACCACTGCTGGCAGTTGGGCGACGCCAATCCGATCCTCGCGATCCACGACGTCGGCGCGGGCGGCCTGTCGAACGCGATGCCGGAGCTTGCCGATTCGGCGAGCCTGGGCGCGCACTTCGAGCTGCGTGAAGTGCACATCGAAGAGCCGGGCATGAGCCCGCGCGAAATCTGGAGCAACGAGTCGCAGGAGCGCTACGTCCTCGCGATCGCCCCGGAAAGCCTCGAGACCTTCCGTGCGTTGTGCGAACGCGAGCGCTGCCCCTTCGCCGTGGTCGGCACCGCGACAGCCGACGGCCACCTCACCGTCAGCGATCACCATTTCGACAACAAGCCGGTCGACATGGAAATGCAGGTGCTGCTCGGCAAGCCGCCGAAGATGACCCGTAACGTGTCGCGCCGCGCCGTGCATGTGCCGCCCTTCGACGTCACCGACGTCGACCTTAAGGAGGCCTGCCTGCGCGTGCTGCGTCTGCCGACCGTCGCGAGCAAGAACTTCCTGATCACCATCGGCGACCGCTCGGTCGGCGGCATGACCGCGCGCGACCAGATGGTCGGTCCGTGGCAGGTCCCGGTCGCCGACGTCGCCGTCACCTCGATGAGCTTCCACGGCTACCAGGGCGAAGCCTTCGCGATGGGCGAGCGCACTCCGGTCGCCTGCCTCGACGCGCCGGCCTCGGGCCGCATGGCGGTCGGCGAGTCGATCACCAACATCGCGGCCGCCGACATCGCCGATATCGGCAAGGTCAAGCTGTCCGCCAACTGGATGGCCGCTGCCGGCCACCGCGGCGAGGACGCCAAGCTGTTCGACACCGTCAGCGCCGTGTCGCAGTTCTGCCAGACCGCGGGCCTCTCGATCCCGGTCGGCAAGGACTCGCTGTCGATGAAGACTGCGTGGCAGGACGAAGGCGAAAATCGCCAGGTCGTCTCGCCGCTGTCGCTGGTCGTCACGTCCTTCGCGCCGGTCGAGGACATCCGCCGCACGCTGACGCCGCAGCTGCAGCTCATCGACGGCGTCGAGACCGAACTCGTGCTGATTGACCTCGGCAACGACCGCAACCGCCTCGGCGGCTCGGCGCTCGCCCAGGTCTTCGGCTCGGTCGGCGAACATGCGCCGGACGTCGATGCGAAGCAGCTCGCCGCCTTCTTCAAGCTGATCCAGCAGTTCCGTCAGGGCAAGCTGTTGCTCGCCTACCACGACCGCAGCGACGGCGGTCTCTTCGCGACGCTGTGCGAGATGGCCTTCGCATCGAAGTGCGGCCTATCGGTCGTGCTCGATACCGTCTGCTACGACCAGTACATGAACGACGTTGATGGCCTCGACAAGAAGCCCGACACGATCAAGGGTCGCCTCAACGATCGCCTCTTCGGTGGTCTGTTCTCCGAGGAACTCGGTGCAGTCATCCAGATCCGCCGCGACGACCGCGCGAAGATCACCACGCCGCTGCGCGACGCAGGGCTCACCTACCACTTCCTCGGCGAGCCGAACGAAAAGGACGAAATCCGCCTGTGGCGCAACGCCAAGCTCGTGTTCAACGCCCAGCGTGCCGAGCTGCAGCAGGCCTGGTCCGAGACGAGCTACCGCATCGCCCGCCTGCGCGACGACGCGGAATGCGCGCGCGAAGAATTCGAAGCACTGGCCGACAAGTCGAACCCCGGCCTGAGCGTCGTCACGACCTTCAACCCGGCTGAAGACGTTGTCGCTCCGATGATCGCGACCGGCGCCCGTCCGAAGATCGCGATCCTGCGCGAGCAGGGCGTGAACTCGCAGGCAGAGATGGCTGCCGCCTTCGAACGTGCGGGCTTCATGCCCTTCGACGTCCACATGTCCGACCTCCAGGCCGGCCGCTATCACCTTGCCGACTTCCATGGCCTCGCAGCCTGCGGCGGCTTCTCTTACGGCGACGTCCTGGGTGCGGGTCAGGGCTGGGCGAAGTCGATCCTCTTCAACCCGGCGCTGCGTGCCGAGTTCGAGGCCTTCTTCGGTCGCTCCGACACCTTCGCGCTGGGCGTGTGCAACGGCTGCCAGATGATGGCGAACCTCGCGTCCATCATCCCCGGCGCCGACCATTGGCCGACCTTCCACCGCAACCGCAGCGAGCAGTTCGAAGCGCGTTTCGTGATGGCCGAGGTGCTCGACACCCCGTCGATCCTCTTCGCAGGCATGGCTGGCAGCCGCATGCCGATCGTCGTCAGCCACGGCGAGGGCAGGGCAGTGTTTGCGAAGGATGCCGATCGTAGCAGCGCGATCACAGCGGTGCGTTACGTCGACAACCACGGCAAACCCGCGCAGACCTATCCGTTCAACCCGAACGGCTCGCCCGGCGGCCTCGCCGGCGTGACGACCGCTGACGGCCGCTTCACGATCATGATGCCGCACCCCGAGCGCACAGCCCGCACCGTGCAGATGAGCTGGCATCCCACGAACCTCGGCGAGGATTCGCCCTGGATGCGGATGTTCCGGAACGCACGCCACTGGCTCGGCTGAGCCCGCCGGATACGGCCGCCGAGCGTGACCTGCTTGGCGGCCGGGCGTTTTTCCCCTTGACTGCAGTCAAGGGAATCGCGGGTTAGTTCGTTACAATCGGCGCATTTTCCATCCGCGCCGACGAGTCTTTCGTTCCGCCCATGCACCTCAAACGCGTGCCCCGTGTCCTCACCGCCTGGATCGCCTTGTGCGTGATCCTGTTCGGTGTCGTCGCGCCGGCGCTGACGCATGCCTTGCCGTCGGGCGGCAAGGGCGCGCCGCGCACGATCGAGGTGTGCACGCGCGCCGGGATGAAGCACGTCGCGATCGACGACGCCGGTGACCAGCACCGCAAGCAGCTTCCGGGCAAGCAACATTCTCCGGCCGATCACGCCAAGCACTGCGCTTTCTGCGGAACCCACGGCAGTACCCCGGTGCTTCCGACGGCGCGGCTGTCGCCCGTGGCGCAACAGGCTTCCCCGGTCAGGGCGCCTATTCCTGCCTCGCGTGCACTTCGCCTGCACTTCGGCTGGGCACACTCGCAGCCGCGCGCTCCACCCGTCCTTTCCTGATTCCTCCCTCGTTGCGGCGTCCGCACCGACGCCGACGTTGCCGTTTTCCCGAAGCCACCGGTTTGCTTCGCCGTAGTCGCGCGTGTTTGCACGATCTACGCGGGTCGCCATTGGCCACCGACATTGGAATCATGGAGTGGAAATCATGAAGAACTTGAGTGCAGCCGCCTTGCTGTCGCTCGCTGTCGCGCTTCCCGCGCTGGCAGACGTGAAGATCGAAGAAGCCTGGGTGCGAGCCACGGTGCCGCAACAGAAGGTGACGGGCGCGTTCATGCGCATTACCGCCTCACAGGATTCGCGCCTCGTCGCGATTCAATCGCCCGTCTCCGACAAGGTCGAGATCCACGAGATGGTGCAGGAAGCGGACGTGATGAAGATGCGTGCCGTGGCGTCGCTCCCGCTGCCTGCCGGCAAAGCCCTCGAGCTGAAGCCGGGCGGCTATCACGCGATGCTCTTCGATCTGAAGCGCGCGCTGCCGGAAGGGGAATCGGTTCCACTGAAGCTGACGGTCGAAGGCAAGGACGGCCGCCGCGAAACGATCGAAATCAATGCGCCGGTGCGGCCCCTGCATGCTATGGGGGGCGGGCATGTCCACTGATGCGATGCGGACAGTCCTTGCGCTTTCCTGCGCCTGTGTCGCAGGCGGCAGCGTTGCCGCTGACGCTGACACCGTCCTCGGACAGGTGACGGTCACTGCGACACGCGAAGAAACGAAGCTCGTCGAAACGCCGGCATCCATCGGTGTCGTGAAGGCCGCCGAAATCGCCGCCGACAAGCCCTCCCATCCGGCGCAGATCCTGAGCCAGATCCCGGGTGCCGCGGCGGCCGTCACCAACGGCGAGGGGCACACGACCGCCATCCGTCAGCCCTTCTCGACCGCGCCCGTCTACCTCTTCCTCGAGGACGGCGTTCCGTCGCGCTCGACCGGCTTCTTCAACCACAACGCGTTGTACGAGATCAACGTCCCGCAAGCGGGCGGCATCGAGGTAAATCGCGGCCCATCGTCGGCACTCTATGGCTCGGACGCGATCGGCGGGGTTGTCAACGTGCTGACCCGCACGCCGCCGACGAAACCGGAAGCGAGCGCTTCGCTCGAAGCGGGCGATTTCGGCTGGCGCCGCGCCCTCCTGAGCGGCGGCAACGGCTACGAGAACGGCGGCTTCCGCGCGGACCTGAACCTGACGACGACCGACGGCTGGCGCGACAGCACCGGCTACGATCGCACCAGCGGCACGCTGCGCTGGGATCATTTCGTCGGCGACAGCGCAGTGCTGAAGACCGTGGTCGGCTTCTCGGAAATCGACCAGGACACCGGCGCCAACTCGCCGCTGGTGCGCTCGGACTACCGCGACGATCCGACGAAAAACTACCTGCCGATCGCGTTCCGCAAGGTGCATGCCTTCCGCCTGTCCACGAATTACGAGCAGGAAATCGGCAACTCGCTGGTCTCGGTCACGCCGTATTTCCGCGACGACAGCATGGACCTCCTCGCGAGCTACGCACTGCGCTTCGACCCCAGCCTCGCCGAGACGCGCAACCAGTCCTATGGCCTGATGGCGAAGTGGCGCCAGGATTTCGCCCCGCTGCGCGCACGCCTGATCGCCGGGGTCGATCTCGATTTCAGTCCCGGGGCCCGGCGCGAGAATCGCATCGATGCGACGACGCGCGGATCGGGAGCGAGCCAGGAATTCATCGACTACACGGTCGGCGCGCGCATCTACGACTACGACGTCGAGTATCGCGGCATCTCGCCCTACGTCCACGGCGAGATCTCGCCGACCGAGCGCCTGCGCCTGACTGCAGGCTTGCGCTATGACGACATGCGTTACGAGTTCAACAACCGCTTCAGTGCCGGCGCGGTCCAGGTGGGGAGCAGCTTCTACGGGCAGGCCGCCGACCAGAGCTTGAGCTTCCATCGCGCGACCCCCAAACTCGGCGCAACCTATGCGCTCGACGACAACACGCACCTCTTCGCGTCCTACAATCAGGGCTTCCGCGTGCCATCGGAGTCGCAACTGTTCCGCCCGTCCCGTACGACGAGCCGGGTAGCCGCCGTTGCGCTCGCGCAGTCGGCACTCCAGCTCGAGGCGATCAAGGCCGACCAGTTCGAACTCGGCCTGCGTGGCGTGGCGAGCGGCCTCTCGTACGACGTCGTGGCCTACCAGCTCACCAAGCGCGACGACATCGTCAGCCAGCGCGACCCGGTCACGACCCAGACGATCACGACCAACGCCGGCGAGACGCGGCACCGCGGCATCGAACTGGGCCTCGGCGCGCCGTTGAGGGACGACCTGCGCGTCGACGCGGCGGTCTCGTACGCGCGGCACGAATACGTCGACTGGAAGACTTCGCAGGGCGATTTCAGCGGCAAGGAGCAACTCAGCGCGCCGCGCCTGATCGCCAACACGCGGCTGACCTGGGCGCCAATGCGCGGCACGCGCGCTCAGCTGGAATGGGTCCGTATCGGCTCCTACTGGCTCGACGACACCAACACGGTCAAGTATGGTGGTCACGACTTGTTCAATCTGCGCGGCGATTACGCGCTAACCCGCAGTGTGTCGCTCTTCGGCAGCATCCAGAACCTCACCGATCGTCGTTACGCGGACAGCGCCCAACTCTCGACGGGTCGCACGCCGGTCTATTCGCCGGGGTTGCCGCGAACCTTGATCGCTGGAGTCGAAGCGAAATGGTGAGAATCATACGATTCGGGCGACACGCCGTCGCTCTGCTGGCCATCGCCTGGGCGGCCGGCGCTGGGGCGCAGATGCATATCCATGGCAAGTCCGGCGGGGAAGTGGCCAAGGCGGAGTTGGGAACCTCCGCCGCCTTCGCGTCCGACGGCACCTTGTATGCCGTCTCGAAGGATGGCCAGCATGTGCTCCTCCATCACAGCCGCGACGACGGCGCGAGCTGGGAGCCGCCGGTCGCCGTCAACGCAGTGCCGGAAGCGATTTCGGCCGACGGGGAGAATCGTCCGAAGCTCGCCTTCGCGCCCGACGGAGGTGTGCTGGTGTCCTGGACGCATCCGCTGACGAAGCCGTATACGGGCGAGATCCGTCTTGCCCGCGCGGATGACGGGAAGCACTTTGCGGCGCCGATCACCGTCCATAGCGACCGACAGGAAATCACGCATCGTTTTGAGACGCTCGCCGTCACCGGAAAGGGGCAGGTGCTCGTTGCGTGGATCGACAAGCGCGATTTGGAAACGGCCCAGGCGGCGAAGCGTGCCTATCGCGGCGGGGCAATCTATGCAGCGATCTCGGACGACGGCGGCCGGACGTTTCGGGCCGAATTCAAGCTGGCCGACCATTCCTGCGAGTGCTGCCGCATCGGCGTCGCGAACGATGTCGACGGTCGGCCGCTGGTGATGTGGCGCCATGTCTTCGAGCCCAACGAGCGGGACCACGCGCTGGTCAAGCTAGGGCCGGACGGTATGCCGGGCAAGGTGCAGCGCGCAACCTTCGACCATTGGCGGATCGACGCCTGCCCGCACCATGGACCGTCGCTTGCCGTGTCATTGACCGGTGTCCGCCACGCGGTGTGGTTCAATGAGAAGGGCGGCGAAGGTCGCGTATTCTACGGGCGGCTGGTGGACGGCCAAGTCGAAGGACAGCGACCGGTGGGCGGGGAGCGCGCTGCACATGCAGACATCGCCGCCAGCGGCGGGCGTGTCGCGATCGTATGGAAGGAGTTCGACGGACTGCGGACCAACCTGCGCGCGGAAGTGTCCGACGACGACGGTGTGAGTTTCCGTGCGGTGGCGCTGGCGAGCACGGAAGGCACGTCCGATCAGCCGCGGGTCATCCGCAGGGGCGACGATCTGTTCGCCTTTTGGCGCACCGACAAGGAAGGCATGAAGGGGTATTGGCTGAAATGAAACGACTGAGACTTCTACTGGCAACGCTGCTATGCGTCAGTGCCGCGGCGTCAGCCGCCGAGCATTTCGTCCCGCTCGACCGGACGACTGCAGCCCGCGTCGTCGATGCGGCCCATTACAGCAAGCCGACGATCGTCGCGCTGTGGTCGTCCGACTGCGTGCATTGCAAGAAGAACCTGAAGCTCTTCGCAGAGATGGCGAAAGCCAACCCACAGCTCAAGCTGATCACGGTTGCGACTGAACCGGTGCAAGAGGGCCTTGCTGCGCCGCTCGACCGGTTCGCAGTGCCGGGTGAGCGCTTCGCGTACGGTTCCGATATGCCCGAGGCGCTGGCGTTTGCGCTCGACGAGAAGTGGCGGGGCGAATTGCCCCGCACCCTCTTCTTTGACGGACGAGGCGGCAAGGTCGCACTCTCCGGCGTGATCCCCGAGGCGACCGTGCGCAGTTCGCTGGGGCTCGCGACACGCTGATCGCATCGCGAGCGGCCGGTTTACATCCCCTGGTAGATCGGCCCTTCACCGCCTTGCGGCACGACCCAATTGATGTTCTGGGTCGGGTCCTTGATGTCGCAGGTCTTGCAGTGCACGCAGTTCTGCGCGTTGATCTGCAGCCGCGGGCCGGTCTCCTCGCGCACGATCTCGTAGACGCCGGCCGGGCAGTAGCGCTGCTCAGGGGCGTCGTACTTCGCGAGATTGATTGCGATCGGCACGGACGGATTCTTCAGCTGCAGGTGGCAGGGCTGGTCTTCCTCGTGGTTGGTGTTCGACAGGAACACCGACGACAGGCGGTCGAAGGTCAGTACGCCATCGGGCTTCGGGTAATCGATCTTCGGGCACTCGGAGGCGAGCTTGAGCTGGTCGTGATCGGACGAGTTGTGCAGCGTCCACGGCGCCTTGCCGCCGAAGAGCTTCTGGTCGATGCCGAAGAGGAAGGAACCCATCCACAGGCCCTTCTTCATGTAGGGCTTGAAGTTGCGCGCCTTGTAGAGCTCGTCGAAGAGCCAGCTCGAACGGAAGGCTTCCGGGAAGGCCTTGAGTTCGTCGCGGCTGTGCTCGGCGGCCAAGGCGTCGAAGGCGGCTTCCGCAGCAAGCATGCCGCTCTTGATCGCGGCGTGACTGCCCTTGATGCGCGCGGCATTGAGGAAGCCCGCGTCGTCACCGATCAAAGCGCCACCCGGGAAGATGAGCTTCGGCTGGCTCTGCAGGCCACCCGCGGCGATCGCGCGCGCGCCATACGCGAGCCGCTTGCCGCCTTCGAGGAACTTGCGGATCTCGGGGTGCGTCTTGTAGCGCTGGAACTCCTCGAAGGGCGACAGGTGCGGATTCGTGTAGTTGAGACCCACGACGTAGCCGATCGACACGAGGTTGTCCTCGAGATGATAGACGAAGCCGCCGCCGTAGGTGTCCGAGGGCAGCGGCCAGCCGGCGGTGTGCACGACGAGGCCCTTTTCGTGGCGCTCAGCCGGCACTTCCCACAATTCCTTCAAGCCAATGCCGTAGGTTTGCGGGTCGACGCCGTCCCTCAGGTTGAACTTCGCTTCGAGCTGCTTGCCCAGATGCCCGCGGCAGCCTTCGGCGAAGAGCGTGTACTTCGCGTGCAGCTCCATTCCCGGCTGATAAGCGGGGCCGTGTTCGCCTTCGCGCGTCACACCCATGTCGCCGGTCGCGACACCTTTCACTGCACCATTTTCGTCATACAGGATCTCGGCGCCGGCAAAGCCCGGATAGACCTCGACGCCCAAGGCTTCGGCCTGTTCGCCGAGCCACTTGGCGACGTTACCCAGGCGCACGATGTAGTTGCCGTGGTTCTGGAAACAGTCCGGCAGCAGGTTGTTCGGTACCTTGCGGCCGCCCGTCTCGTTGAGGAAAATCACGCGGTCTTCGGTGACTTCGGTATTGAGCGGCGCACCCAACTCCTTCCAGTCGGGGAAGAGCTCGGTGATCGCGCGCGGGTCCATCACCGCGCCGGAGAGGATGTGCGCCCCGATTTCGGCGGCCTTCTCGATCAGGCACACGGACAGCTCCGTGCCCTTCTCGTTGGCCAGCTGCTTCAACCGGATCGCCGCCGCCAGCCCCGCAGGGCCGCCGCCGACGATCAGGACATCGAACTCCATCGATTCGCGTTCCATCCTATTCTCCGTTCATGTGCGAAGGTAGGTCTGTCCGGGAGGACATCGTCTCCTGCGCATCGCCTTGATTTGTCTTATGGGGTGAGTGTTCGTCGGTGTGGCTGAACATACGGATCCGTATGTTACATTACCCTCGCCAAGGAACCAATATGGGGCGACATTATGGAAGAAGATCGCAAGTTGTTGCTGACGACGAAGATCCCGGTGCGCTGGGGAGACATGGATTTCTACGGACACGTGAACAACACGGTCTATTTCCGCTTCTTCGAGCAGGCGCGGGTAGAGTGGATCGAGGCGATGCGGTTTCCGGTCGATCCCAATGCGGGCAAGGGACCCGTCATCATCAATGCGAGCTGCACCTTCCTGATTCCCGTCAATTATCCTGCGACCGTCATCGTCAAGCTTTACGCCGGCGAACCCGGCCGTAGCAGCGTGATGACCTGGTATGAGCTCTTTGTTGAAGACGACGACCGCCTCTACGCCGACGGGACAGCGAAAGTGGTCTGGATGGACATGGAGACCGGGAAATCCGTGCCATTGCCCGACGCGCTCAGAGAGGCGCTATAGGGTCGTCCAGCGTTTCCCATGCCCGTGGCTGCGGATGCCAGGTGTCGAGGTAGGCTGCGGCCTTGTCGCCTTTGTGCGCCACCAGGCAGGAGCTGGGAACGCCGAAGCTGTTCGCGACGATCCAGCCATGCAGGCTGGTGCCGACATAGCGATATGCGCCAGCGAGCAGGGCGCAGATGTCGAAGACGCGGGTCGACTTGAACACTGCAACGGGGACGTCGGCCGCCTGTGACCGAAGGTGCTGTGCCAGCCGCACCAGCGTTTCGAGATCATCGTGCCACGGCGCGGTTCCGGCGCAAAACAAGACGACGGAGCAATCCTCCCTCTGCGCGACGGACGCTACGCGGCTCGCGATGCGCGCAAGCGTGGCGTCGTCGCCCCATTGGGAGGCGGTCTGTACTGCGATCCAGCGCAGGAACGGGCGGCCTGACGCTGCCAGTTTTTCGAGCTGAATGCGTTCCGGGAGCTGCGGGCCGAAGAGCCGTGCCGACTCGCTCGCAGGATCTCGGGCGAGCCGCGCGCGGACGCCGTGGCGCGACAAAGCTGCCTGCGTGACGACGTCCCTGACCGTGACACGGTCCGCGGCTGCCAGTGCCCGAACGGCTTCTCGACGGGCTGCCGGGGAGAGCGCCTCGAACCGGACGCCGCCTACCGCACGAAACTCCACTGTCCAGCCCGTGGGTAAGTCGTCCTTGTTGAGGACGTAGGGCAGGGGGTGCGGGTCTTGAAGCGTACGGCGTGCCCAGTCGTTTCTTGCGGTCTCGTTCCGGTCATGAAGGCGGATCGCCTGAGCCGCGTCGGCAGGCGTCTGGAGCATCACCGCAGCCTCCCACGCCGTCGTCGTCAGGATTTCGCCGCCGACGATCACGAGCTCGGCCGGCTCAGCACCATGTCGCGCGATCGCTTCCGAAATCGGAATGACGTGGTGGCCGCCGTTGGCACGCAGGTCGCGTGCCGCGAGGCCCGCGAAGACGGGCTCGCGCGCCTCGCCGGCTGCAGCACAATGCGCGAGCAGCAGGTCGCCGAAGTTATGTCGGTCGAAGGCGCCGAACAGGATCAGGCGGGGAGCTTCGGGGCGCGCGCTCTTCATTGGAATCAGACCTTTGGCCCCCGTAGTCCTGCCGCCGAGGCGGGGTACACCCGAGCATCACGGTAGTGCATCGCTTCCGGATGGGGGGTAGTTTCGGTTATCATCGCGCTTTCCCGCAGCAGCTTTCCCATGACCAAATACGTCTTCGTTACCGGCGGTGTCGTGTCCTCTTTGGGCAAAGGCATCGCAGCGGCCTCTCTCGGGGCCATTCTCGAATCCCGCGGCATCAAGGTTACTCACCTCAAGCTGGATCCGTACATCAACGTTGATCCGGGTACGATGAGCCCGTTCCAGCACGGTGAAGTCTTCGTGACCGAAGACGGTGCTGAAACCGACCTCGACCTTGGCCACTATGAGCGCTTCACCAGTGCGCGCATGGGCAAGCGCAACAACTTCACCACCGGCCAGATCTACGAGGCGGTGATCAAGAAGGAACGCCGCGGCGAGTACCTCGGCAAGACCGTGCAGGTCATCCCGCACATCACCGACGAGATCAAGCGCTACGTCAAGCGTGGCGCCGAAGGTGCCGATGTCGCGATCATCGAGGTCGGCGGCACGGTCGGCGACATCGAGTCGCTGCCCTTCCTCGAAGCGATCCGCCAGATGGGCATCGAAGAGGGCCGCAGCGGCACCTGTTTCATCCACCTGACGCTGTTGCCTTACATCCCCACCGCGGGCGAGCTCAAGACCAAGCCGACCCAGCACTCCGTCAAGGAACTGCGCGAGATCGGCATCCAGCCCGACATCCTGCTGTGCCGCGCCGACCGCAACATTCCGGCCGACGAGCGGCGCAAGATCGCGCTGTTCTGCAACGTGATGCCTGAAGCGGTCATCGAGTGTCTCGACGCGTCGTCGATCTACAAGATCCCCGGCCAGCTGCACGACCAGATGCTCGACGAGATCGTCTGCCACAAGCTGGGCATCCTTGCCCGCGCGGCCGATCTGTCGGTCTGGGAAAAGCTCGTCCATTCGCTCGAAAACCCGAAGCACGCCGTCGACGTCGCCTTCGTAGGCAAGTATGTCGATCTGACCGAATCCTACAAGTCGCTGATCGAAGCGCTGTCGCACGCTGCGATGCACACGGAGTGCAAGGTCAACATCCATTACCTCGACTCCGAGGACATCGAGCGCGACGGTTGCAAGGCGCTCGAGAAGATGGACGCGATCCTCGTTCCGGGCGGTTTCGGCAAGCGCGGCACCGAGGGCAAGATCGCTGCGATCCGCTACGCCCGTGAAAACAAGGTCCCCTACCTCGGCATCTGCCTCGGTATGCAGCTCGCCGTGGTCGAGTTCGCGCGTGACGTCGCCGGGATGAACGGCGCACACTCGACCGAATTCGAGCGTGAATCCGGCTATCCCGTGATCGGCCTGATCACCGAATGGCAGGACCGCAGCGGCAAGGTCGAAAAGCGTAGCGAGGACTCCGATCTCGGCGGCACGATGCGTCTCGGGGCGCAGGTCTGCCACCTCGTCGAAGGTTCGCTGGCCCGCGACATCTACGGCGCGCCGCAGATCGTCGAGCGCCATCGCCATCGCTACGAAGTGAACAACACGCTGCTCGCGCAACTCGAAGAGAAGGGGCTGCGCGTCTCCGGACGTGCCCCCGGCACCGACCTGTGCGAAATGATCGAACTGCCCGCCGACGTGCACCCCTGGTTCGTCGGCTGCCAGTTCCACCCCGAATTCACGTCCAACCCGCGCAAGGGCCATCCGCTTTTCACCGCCTACGTGAAGGCGGCGCTGGCGCGCAAGGGCGTTTGAGCGGGGCCGTGAGGAATATACGATGAAACTCTGCGGATTTGACGTCGGCCTCGACAAGCCGTTTTTCCTGATCGCCGGTCCCTGCGTCATCGAGTCGCGCGAGATGGCCTTCGAAACCGCCGGCGCGCTGAAGGACATCTGCGCCGAGCTCGGCATTCCCTTCATCTACAAGTCGTCCTACGACAAGGCCAATCGCAGCTCGGGCAAGTCGTATCGCGGCACCGGTATGGAGAAGGGCCTCGATATCCTCGCCGACGTGCGCAAGCAACTCGGCGTGCCGGTGCTGACCGACGTGCACTCGATCGAGGAAATCCCCGCGGTCGCCGCCGTCGTCGATGTGCTGCAGACCCCGGCCTTCCTGTGCCGCCAGACCGACTTCATCCACGCAGTCGCGGCCAGCGGCAAGCCGGTGAACATCAAGAAGGGCCAGTTCCTCGCACCCGGCGACATGAAGAACGTCGTCGACAAGGCGCGCGAAGCGAACGGTGGCGCCGACACCATCATGGTGTGCGAGCGCGGCGCGTCCTTCGGGTACAACAACCTCGTGTCCGACATGCGTAGCCTCGCGATCATGCGCGAGACCGGCTGCCCGGTCGTGTTCGACGCGACGCACTCGGTGCAACTGCCGGGCGGGCAGGGCACCGCATCCGGCGGCCAGCGGGAGTTCGTGCCCGTGCTGGCGCGTGCCGCCGTGGCGGTGGGTGTTTCGGGGCTCTTCATGGAGACCCATCCCGACCCCGCGAAGGCGCTGTCGGACGGACCCAACGCTTGGCCGCTGCCCAAGATGAAGGCCCTGCTCGCAACCCTGAAGGACATCGATCAGCTGGTGAAGCGCGATGGCCTGCTGGAACTGACCGCCTGATTTACCTTATTTTCGACCCCCTGTACAAGGACAGAAGAACCCATGAGTGCAATCGTTGATGTCATTGCCCGTGAAATCCTGGACTCGCGCGGTAATCCGACCGTCGAAGCCGATGTTCTGCTCGAATCCGGTGTGATGGGCCGCGCGGCGGTGCCGTCGGGCGCCTCCACCGGCTCGCGCGAAGCGATCGAACTGCGCGACGGCGACGCCGCGCGTTACCTGGGCAAGGGCGTCCTGCGCGCCGTCGAGAACGTCAACACGGAGATCTCCGAGTCGATCATCGGCCTCGACGCCGAAGAGCAGTCCTTCATCGACCGCACCCTGATCGAACTCGACGGTACCGAGAACAAGTCGCGCCTCGGCGCCAATGCGATGCTCGCCGTATCGATGGCCGTTGCGAAGGCTGCCGCGGAAGAAGCTGGCCTGCCGCTGTACCGCTACTTCGGCGGTTCGGGCCCGATGGCGATGCCGGTGCCGATGATGAACGTCATCAACGGCGGCGCACACGCCAACAACAGCCTGGACATCCAGGAATGCATGATCATGCCGGTCGGCGTGACCAGCTTCCGCGAAGCCCTGCGTTGCGGCGCCGAGATCTTCCACCACCTGAAGAAGCTCACCGACAAGAAGGGCTACCCGACGACGGTTGGTGATGAAGGCGGTTTTGCGCCGAACGTGTCGGGCACCGACGAGGCCTTGAATCTCATCCTCGAGGCCGTCTCGAACGCCGGTTACGAGCCGGGCCGCGACGTGCTGCTCGCGCTCGACTGCGCCGCATCGGAGTTTTACAAGGACGGCAAGTACGTGCTCGCCGGTGAAGGACTGACGCTGACCTCGGAAGGCTTCGCCGACTACCTCGCGACGCTCGCCGACCGTTTCCCGATCGTGTCGATCGAGGACGGCATGGCCGAGGGCGACTGGGCCGGCTGGAAGCTGCTGACCGACAAGCTCGGCAGGAAGATCCAGATCGTCGGCGACGACCTCTTCGTGACCAACACCAAGATCCTCGAGCAGGGCATCGACCAGGGTGTCGCCAACTCGATCCTGATCAAGATCAACCAGATCGGCACGTTGTCGGAAACCTTCGCCGCAGTCGAAATGGCCAAGCGCGCCGGCTACACCGCCGTGATCTCGCATCGTTCGGGTGAAACCGAAGATTCGACGATCGCCGACATCGCCGTCGGTCTCAATGCGATGCAGATCAAGACCGGCTCGCTGTCGCGTTCGGACCGTATCTCGAAATACAACCAGCTGCTGCGCATCGAGGAAGATCTGGGCGATACCGCCAGCTATCCGGGCCGCCGCGCGTTCTACAACCTGCGCGTGCGCTAAGCAAGTACCATTGCCGCGGCTCGGATGACGGGTCGCGGAAGCAGTAAAACGATAAGGCCGGCGGACTCCCGCCGGCCTTGTTTTGATTGAAACGGATTCCTTTCAGGTATGCGCTGGTCCCTTCTCATCCTCGCGCTGATCGTGGCAGCCCTGCAATACCCGCTATGGGTGGGAAAAGGGGGCTGGCTGCGCGTCTGGGACGTGGACCGTCAGGTTCAGGCCCAGCGGGAAAGCAACCGGCAGCTCGAGCAGCGGAATGCCGGCCTGGAGGCCGAGGTGCGGGACCTGAAGTCCGGCAACGAGGCGATTGAGGAACGTGCGCGGTTCGAACTCGGGCTGATCAAGCCCAACGAGATCTTCGTCCACACCCCGCAAAAGCGCTGACGCGCTTCGCGGAGCGCTTGGCCGACGTCAGAGCAGTTCGGTAATCGATTGCCGCTGCGCGATCTCGGCCTCGAATTCGACCATTTCGGGCCCGAGCGCGTCGCGAGCGGAGATCATGCCGACCGGCACACCGTTGTCGACGACGGGAACGTGGCGGAAGCCGCCGTCGTACATCATGTGCAGCGCGTAGCAAAGGGGCTTGTCGGTACTTGCTGTCGTCGGATCGCTGGTCATGACTTGGGCAAGCGTAGTCTTGTCGGGGTCGACGCCATTCGCCAGCACCTTCACCAAAGCGTCGCGCTCCGTAAAGATACCCGTCAGCTTTCCTTCTGTCCCGGTGATCATGATCGCGCCCACCTTCGCAGCCGCCATGCGACGAGTCGCTTCTCGAACCGACAAGTCCGCGGTCGCGGTCAGGATGGCCTGATCTTTGACGATGTCTCGAATCCTTCGATTCATCTCGGTTTCTCCTCCATAGGGTGTTGTCCAAGGTCACTCACAGCGGTGGCCTTCCGCGAGGATACGCGAACTATCCTTTCAAAATAGTGCGCTATTCACGCCCGCGCTAGCCCGTTGTCAGCAGGGTCCGCGCGCCGTCGACCCGGGGTGCGAAATACGGGCTGTCCATGCGTTCGACGCGCACGCGACCACGGCTAGACGGCGCGTGCACGAATTTTCCCTCCCCGAGGTAGATGCCCATGTGGGAGTGGCGCCGGTTCATGGTGTTGAAGAAGATCAAGTCACCCGGCTGCAGTGAGGAAACAGGGATGGGGCGCGTAATTTCGGCAATTTTCGACGCGTTGTGGGGCAAGCGTCGGCCGCTGACCTGTTCGACGACGTAGCTGACCATGCCGCTGCAATCGAGGCCGGCCTCCGGATTGCGGCCGCCGAAGGCGTAGCCGGTATCGAGCAGGCCCAGCGCGACCATGACCATCTCCCGCGGGTGCAGGGGGTTATCGAGCGCGAAGTAGTCGATGCGGGGTTCTTCGGGGAGAGAGGGAGCAGGTGTTGGAGCAGGACTTCCGACGACCGGGGCTGTCGTCGGAACGCTGCTGCACGCGGCGAGCAGCAGGGTCAGGATCAACAGCAGGCCTGGGCGACCTGCTCGACATGCGGCTGCCATCATTGGCGCCTCAGGTTCCCCTCGGGGGGCACGTCACAGCGATCGGCTGTGCGGGCTGCAGTCGCCACTGGCGGGTAGCCCCGGACGTTCGAGGCTCGCTTGCTGACCGTGGGCCCAGAAGACGGTCTGCCCGTCCGAATACTTTTCACCGTCGACAGCGGTCTGATGCGAGAGCGCAAAGATGCCCGCGCCGGTGCGCAGGCGGACGTGATCGCCGAGGTATTCGACGCTGAACTGCTCGCCGTTCTTGCAGGCGTAGTTGATAACGCGTGTGGCGTCGCGGGTGTAGGCTGTGCCGGCGAGCATGCCGGCGGAGGCGATCAGGCCGCACAGGGCGGCAAAGCGGGCGTTCAGGTGCATCTAGGGGTTCCTATGGGCATCGGAAGGAGGCAGTGGCTCATTCCGGCAGTTCGATCGTGCCACTGACGGTGACGGTGACGTCGCTTTCGCCGGCCTCTGCCGGCACCGCAGCGGCTTCCATCGAGACAGCGTTCGCGCGCATTACCGGATAGGGGGGGCGCGGCGCGTTGCCGTACGCGACGGACAGGTGGCGGATACGGTAAGTCTTGCCGAGGGCGCCCGCGATCGACTGGGCGCGTCCCTGGAAGGCGCGGAGGGCGTCGGCGGCTGCGAGGTCCGCGGCGGTTTTTCGCGTTTCGGGGGAGGGTTGCATCACGAGGCTGGACAGCGCCAGCGAGCCCTGGAGTTTGCCGAGCAGCTCCGTGAGGGCTGGGAGGTCGCGGCTTTCGAGCTGCAATTCCGAGCGCATGCGCCAGCCGTCGATCCTGCGGGCTTCCTTGCTGTAGATCGGGGAGGTGGTCGTGGCGGCGGTACGGGTGCGCACCGTCGGATAGGCGCGCGCCTGTTCGAGCGCTGCGGCGATGACTGAGTTGACCTGGCGCGAGAGAGCGGCCGGAGTCTTGTCGTCGGCCTGCAAATACATCGTCGCCGTCGCCTGGTCGTTGGGCGCGGAGCGGCTGGCATCGGCGGAGAGTTCGATCGTCGGCAGACGTTCGCCGGGAGCGTCGGGCGCCGCGGCGAAGGCAAGCACCGGGAGCTGTAGGGACAGCGACAGAATGAATAACAGTCGCCGAAGCAGAGTGTTGTTCATTGGCAGGGCCCCTAAGGAAAAACCATTAAAGGCGCGCAGTTTACCCCCGGTATGCCCCATAGCAATAGGGGTCGTGTAATGCGTTGTAAATGTGCTGCATTTCTTGTCTGCAGCGCGTCCACGTAGCGAGTGCCCGAAGATCGTATGCCTGGCGATTGACCGCAGGGGCTGTGTTGGGCAGAGTGATCGGTTTTTCTCACGGTGACGGCATGCTAAGTGGGGAGCGGCTGAGCGGGGCGTTGTACGTGGCGATTTCCGCCAGCGCCTTTGGTGCGATGGCGATATTCGCGCGCTTTGCGCGGGATAGCGGTGCGGACGTCGTGACCGTGCTATTCCTGCGTTTCGCGATCGCCGCGGCGCTCCTGGCGCTGGTTATGGTGGTGACGCGGCGCCCCTGGCCGTCCCGCCGCAATCTGATGATTCTCGCCGGGATGGGCGGCATCGCCTATGTCGGCCAGTCGTTCACCTTCTTTTCGGCCTTGAATTACGCCTCGGCGGGCCTTGTCGCGCTCTTGCTCTATCTCTATCCCTTTCTCGTGATGCTGCTCGGCGCGCTGTTCCTACGACGGCCGCTGACGCTTGGACGCGTGATGGCGGCGCTGGTCGCGCTCGGCGGCACAGCGCTGACGATTAGCGGTGGTGTGACCGGGGAGCCTCTGGGGGTCGTACTCGGCGTCGGCGCGGCGCTGATCTACTCGGTCTATATCCTGGTCGGCAGCCGCGTGATGAGCGAGGAGTCGCCGCTCGCGTCGGCAGCCGTCGTGATGATCGCCGCGGCTGTGGTGTTCGGCGGGTTGACCGCTGGGGGCACCCCGTCATGGCCGCAAAACGCCGGAGGTTGGCTCGCCGTCGTGATGATCGCGGTCGTGTCCACGGTCGTCGCGATGGTGGCGTTCTTTGCCGGTATGCAAAGGTTGGGAGCCGCGGACGCCGCCACGCTGTCGACGCTGGAGCCGGTCGTGACCTTTGCGCTGGCGGCCGTCTTTCTCGGCGAGCCTGTCCTGCCGAATCAGTTGGCAGGCGGCGTGCTGATCCTCGGCGCGGTGATCTGGCTCACGCGAGCCGGGGCGCCCCGGAAGACGGCCGCGGCTGCAGGCTGAGTCCTGCCGGAGCTCAGCGCTTGTGGTGTGAGGGGAGCGGGCTGAGGTGGCGAAGTTCGGCAGCGTACATGCGCGAATTCTGCACGTAGTTGGCAGCGTTCTTGCGCAGGCCGGCGATGTCCTCGTCCGTCAGCTCCCGGATGATGCGCCCCGGAGAGCCGACCACCAGCGACCGGTCCGGAATGACTTTGCCTTCCGGAATTAGAGCGTTGGCGCCGATGATGCAGTCCTTGCCGATCACGGCATGATTCAGCACGACGGCGTTGATGCCGATCAGCGAGCCGTCGCCGACGGTGCAGCCGTGGAGCATGACCATGTGGCCGACGGTGACGTTGCTGCCGATCGTGAGGGGCACGCCGTCGTCGTTATGGAGGACCGAGCCGTCCTGGATGTTGGTATTGTCGCCGATCGTGATCGGGTCATTGTCGCCGCGGATCACGACGTTGTACCAGACGCTGACGTTGTCGCCGGCCTGGATGTCGCCGATCACGGTGGCGTTGTCGGCGACCCAGCACCCTTCACCGAAACGTGGGGTGCGATCGCCCAAGGCGTAAATGGGCATGCTGTTCTCTCTCTCTTCTCTCTCGTTCTTGACCGGCGGCGCGAGCCGACGGGGCCGCAATCATAGCAGGCAGTGGTAGCATTCCGCGCCTGGGGGCAATAGCCCCGTCATCCATTTTGCCTCATTCATGCTCAGCTATCGCCACGCGTTTCATGCCGGCAACCACGCCGATGTCCTCAAGCACTTCGTCCTGATCGAGTTGCTTCGCTATTTCAATCGCAAGGACAAGCCGTGGTGGTATATCGACACCCACGCGGGCGCGGGCTGCTACGCGCTCGACAGCGACCAGGCGACGAAGAATGCCGAGTTCGATGCGGGAATCATGCGCCTGTGGGAACGGAGCGATCTGCCGGACGCGCTGAAGCCCTATATTGAGGCCGTCGGTCAGTTCAATCCTCATGGCCGGCTGACCTTCTATCCGGGGTCGCCGGCGCTGGCAATGACGCAGCTGCGCGAACAGGACCGCATGCGCCTGTTCGAACTTCATCCAGCCGATGCCGAGACCCTGGAACAGACTTTTGCACGGGACACCGAGCGGGTCGCGATCCGCAGGGCCGACGGCTTTGCGGGTCTGCGGAGCCTCCTGCCGCCCCCCACGCGCCGCGCCGTGGTGCTGATCGATCCGCCCTACGAGGTCAAGGACGACTACCGACGGGTCACGGAGGTCGTGGCGGATGCGATGAGGCGTTTTC
Organism: Aromatoleum sp.; assembly: GCF_035254505.1. Lineage (GTDB taxonomy): Bacteria > Pseudomonadota > Gammaproteobacteria > Burkholderiales > Rhodocyclaceae > Aromatoleum. The sequence continues at coordinate 33,513 of NZ_DATFAO010000009.1, forward strand.
CCGGCGGAACGTACGCCGTGTGGTATCCGATGCTCGCGCGGCCGGAGGCGCGGCGCCTGCCGGAGCGACTCGCGGATCTGGGTGCGGAAAGCTGGCTCGATGTGCGGCTTGCAGTGTGCAAGCCGGGACGGGACGGCTTCGGCATGTTCGGCAGCGGACTGTATATCGTCAATCCGCCCTGGGTGTTGCCCGAAATCCTCGAGAAGACGATGCCCTGGCTCGTGAAGGCGCTGGCGCTGGACGACGAAGCGGGCTTTGACCTGGAGCACCATATCGAATGAGCGATCTGTCTTCCGATTCCCTTGTCGAATTGCGCGACGCGCTGCGGGCTTTCGCCGCGGAGCGCGCGTGGGGACGCTTCCACACGCCAAAGAATCTCGCGATGGCGCTTGCCGGCGAAGCGGGCGAGGTGATCGAGCATTTCCAGTGGCTGACGGCCGAAGAATCGGCCGCCTTGCCTGCGGCACGGCACGAGGAGGTTTCGCTGGAACTGGCGGACGTGCTGCTCTATCTCGTGCGGCTTGCGGACGTGCTGGATGTCGATCTGGCCGACGCTGCAAGGCGCAAGATCGTCATCAATGCCGAGCGCTACCCGGTCGAAAAGGCCGCCGGGCGCGCGGACAAGTACGACCGGCTGTAGGCGGCGCGGGAATCAGTCGATGTCCTTCTGGGAACTTCTTTCGGTGATGGCTCTGGTGCTCGTCGGCTGGTACTGGCTCGACAGCATCCGCACGCGCGAGATCGGCGTGCAGGCGGCGAAGGCGGCCTGCCAACGCGAAGGGGTGCAGTTGCTCGACGACACCGTCGCGACGCGCTCCTTGCGGATTGCGCGCGACGACAACGGGCGGGCCTGCCTCCAGCGCGTCTATGAGTTCGAGTATTCCAATTCCGGCAACGATCGACAGGCGGGTTCGGTGATGCTGCGCGGCCGGGAGGTCGTGATGCTGGACATCGGGCCGCGCGCGAGCAACGTCGTGTCGCTGCACTGAGACAGTCGAGCCCCTGCGGGCACCGGGGGCGTCAGCGGACGCTGCGGCTGTCGACGGCGTGCAGGAATTCGCTGCGCAGGTGGGGGCGGGTGTCGAATTCGCCGACGAAGGCCTGGGTGACGACGCGCTCGTCGCCGCGCCTGTCCTCGCCGAGCAGCAGGCAAAGCTGCTCCGCTTCGACGATGCAGGCCGCACCGCGCGCGTGGCCGTGACGCACGAGCGCGTCGGCGATGTCGCGCGTCATCCATTCCTGGTAGGTGAAGCGATGCCCGATCGCGTCGACAAGGCGTGCGATGCGGCCGAAGCCGTGCAAGCGACCGCCAGGCAGGTAGGCAACGTGCGCGACGCCGCGGAAGGGGACGAGGTGGTGCGGGCAGACGCCGTGGACGGCGATGCCGCGAATGACGACCATGTCGTTGCGGTCGTCCTCGAAGCCGTCGCCCAGTGCCTCGGCCGGGTCCATGTCGTAGCCGCCCAGCAGGCGTCGCTGCCACAGTTCGCGCACGCGCAGCGCGGTGCGTCCCATGTGCGGGCTGTCCGGCGAGACACCGCAGGCGGCGAGGAGGTCGTTGACGGCGCGTTCGAAGGCGACGGGGTCGAATTCCCCGGTGCGCGCAATGCCTAGCCCTGTACGCAGCGCGTGCGGCGGGTGGTGGTCGTGAAATTCGCTCATGGCGCATTCCCCTTTGCAGGGTCGGTTGTGACGGTGATCAGGCGATGAATACCGGATCGGAGAATACCAGCGTCCCGTCCTTGCGCATCATGAGGTTGTTGGCGTTGAGGATGTCCGGAAGGACTTCGTAGGCTTCGACGAAGTCGGACAGGGCCTTGATCGCGTCGAGCAGGCTGACATCGATGCTGGGCGGGTGCTGGGTGAGATGGTACAGCGCGATGCGGCCCATGTCGGGGCCGAGTTGTATCCATTGCTGGCAGGCTGACCAGTAGAAATCGATCAGTAGCGCGGCGAGCGTTGCCGCGGGGCCGTCTTCCCCGAGCGGATAGAGGCGTTCGACTTCGAGTAGGTAGAAGGGGTAGCCGGAAACGGCGCGGCCGATCACGCCATGGTTGGCGAAGACGCGCGGAAAATGCGGGCCTTGAGGGCGATCGTCGGCGGTGTAGAGGAAGAGGTCGGCGGGCGAGCTGATCACCTTGTAAACCCGCTCGGGGTCGGGGTGATCGAGCACGATGCTGTACTCGCCGCGACCGATCTCGGTCCTGCCTACGAGCAGGGGATGGGGCGGAACCGGGTCCGGTAGGCGGACCGATTCGCGTCCCAGTTTGGCGCGGGCAGCGGCCAGATCGATCACGATCGGGGCGTTCCCGAGGCTCAGGCCATGATGTTGTAGCCGGCGTCCACGAAGTGCACGCCGCCGGACACGAGACGGCCCGCGTCGGATACGAGGAAGGCGGTTAGCGCGCCGATGTCTTCCGGGGTGACGAGGGCGTGCATCGGGGAGCGCTCGACGGCGGTCGCCATCAGGGCGTCGAAGCCGGCGATGCCGGAGGCGGCGCGGGTCATCAGCGGGCCGGGCGAGACGGCGTTGACGCGGATGTTCTTGCCGCCGAGTTCGAAGGCCATGTAGCGCGTCGCTGCTTCCAGCGCGGCCTTGCACAGGCCCATTACGCCGTAATTGGGGATGACCTTCTCGCTGCCGAGGTAGGTCATCGTGACGAGCGCGCCGCCGCCGGCCTTTTCCATCAGCGGCTCGACCATCTTGGCGAGGCGAACGAAAGAGTGCGTGGAGACGTCCATTGCAAGGGCGAAACCGTCGGCCGAGGTGTCGACGACGCGGCCGTGCAGGTCGTCGCGCTTGGCGAAGGCCATGCTGTGGACGGCGAAGTCGAGCTTGCCGTGGTTCTTTTCGATCTGCGCGTAGACGTCGGCGAGCGTCTCGGGACGGGTGACGTCGAGCAGGTAGGCGTCCTTGATGCCGAGGCGGTTGATGACGGGCTCGATGAAGGCGCGGGTCTTGTCGTTCTGATAGGTGACGACGAGGGTGGCGCCGGCTTCGGCACAGGCTTCGGCGACACCGGTGGAAATCGACTTTTCGTTGGCGATGCCGGTGATCAGGCCGACTTTGCCTTCGAGATTAACGAGGGGCTTCATTGCTGCTCCGTGAGCGGTTTGTGGTCCGGGAGGCCGTGTCCAACCGTCGCTCTCCCGGGGATGGGGGAAGGAGGCGGAGCGCTGGCACGGCGAGTGCTTGCAGTAATTTGCGCAATGCAGCATTCTAGCATCACGGGCGGTGAAGCGCCTTTACTGCCGACGAGCGAGCGATGACACGTACGACCTACATTTTCATGGATTTCGATGGCGTCACCCACCCGTGGGGCGAGGTCGAGGATTTCCGCTGTCTGCCGCTGATCGAGGCGGTCGTGAGGGAATACGAGGAAGCGCGCATCGTGATCGCGTCGGACTGGCGGATGCTGTTCTCGCTGTCCAAGCTCGTCAGCCGTTTCGCCGAAGATGTTCGCCCTCGCGTGGCCGGCGTGACGCCGCACGTCATACCCAAGCACGGCGCGGAGCTGCATGGTTTGCGCGAGCGTGAGGCGATGCTGTGGCTCGGCCAGCACGTGCCGGACGTCGGCGAGGCTGCCTGGTGCGCACTGGACGATGCCCCCGGCAACTGGATGTCGCGGTCGCGCCTCGTGCTCACCGACTTCAAGCATGGGTTCACCGAAGAAGATGCCGGCGCGCTGCGCCGCCTGCTTGACAGCTTCCGGTCGGGCAGCCCGGTTCCAGCGACCTCGCGCGAGCCGTCCTTCCTGCGGCGCGCCTGAATCGCGCTCAAGCCGTAGCCCGGGTCGCGCTCAGATCGACCAGAGCGGCGGCTCGTCCATCAGCGCGATCTGTTCGCGCATTTCCAGGATGCGGTCCTGCCAGTAACGCTGGGTGTTGAACCACGGAAACGCGGCCGGGAAGGCCGGGTCCTGCCAGCGGCGGGCGATCCAGCCGGCGTAATGGATCAGGCGCAGCGTGCGCAGGGCTTCGACGAGGTGCAGTTCGCGCGGCGCGAATTCGTGGAAGTCTTCGTAACCGGCGAGGACGTCGCCCAGCTGCCGGCTCATCTCTTCGCGCGCGCCCGACAGCAGCATCCACAGATCCTGCACTGCCGGTCCCATCCGACTGTCGTCGAAGTCGACGAATTGCGGGCCTGGCATCGGCCCCGATTCGCTCCACAGGACGTTGCCGCCATGGCAGTCGCCGTGCAGGCGTAGCGTCGTGTAGGAGCCGGCACGGTCGAAACAGCGGCGCACGCCGTCCAGCGCCTGATCGATCGTGCTTTGCCAGGCCGGGAGCAGATCGTCGGGGATGAAGTGGTTGGCGAGCAGCCAGTCGCGCGGTTCTTCGCCGAAGCTGGCGATATCGAGCGCCGGGCGGTGCCGGTAGGCCTCCAGGGCGCCGACGGCGTGGATGCGTCCGATGAAACGGCCCATCCATTCGAGCGTCGCCGGATCGGAGAGCTCGGGGGCGCGTCCGCCGACGCGCGGAAAGAGTGCGAAACGCAGGGCCTGGTGATGCAGCAGCGTGTGCCCGCCGACCGAGATCGGCGGCACCACCGGGATTTCACGGGCGGCGAGTTCGGTGACGAAGGCGTGTTCCTCGGCGATCGCTTCGTCGCTCCAGCGCGCAGGGCGATAGAACTTCACGACCAGCATCGGCCCTTCGTCCATGCCGACCTGATAGACGCGGTTCTCGTAGCTGTTGAGCGCCAGCATGCGGCCGTCCGGGGCCAGGCCGCAGGACTCGAGCGCGTCGAGGATGAGGTCGGGTGTAAGCGTTTCGAAGGGCAGATCGGACATCGGAGTGGCCGGGAAGGACAGAGCGCTGCATTGTCGCAGGAATTGGATACGACTGACGGATTTGCCCGCGGGGCACGTGGAGGGGAGAATAGATCCCTTTTTCCCGCGGAAGCCGAGCATGACCGACGACGCACGTACACCGCCCTCGAATTCCATTCCCGTCGATACGCTGGCCCCCGTGGTCGGCGTGGACGGCCAGAAGCTCGCTGCGCGCATGGCGCAGGATGCGTTTGCGCAGGTATTCCGCCTGACATTCTCCGACGACGAAGGCGAGCGCGTTCGCGGGCTCGAGTCGCTGCGGGAGGCATTGGGGAAATGGAGCGATGCGGCGGGCGAAGAGGATGGCCGCGCCTTGCGCCTCGCGATGGTCATTGCGGGGCTCGACCAGTGGGGGCTGGCCTATAGTCAGGCTTTCGATCTGGTAGCGATTCCGGCGCTCTCCGAACTGATCGGATCACTGCGCACCGGGCTCGATGCATCCCGCGAGGCGCGCTTCCTGCAGCAATTCGCGGCGATGGATGCGGCCGAAGGCAATGCGATCGATTTCAAGATCGACCTGCGGCGCGGCATCCACCTCGCACTGTGGCACGCGATGATCGCGAGCGAAGAGCGCGAGCAGGCAACCAGGATCCTGACGCGGCTCGGGGGCATGATGTTCGCGTTGATCCAGATGATGCCCGAGCTCGGGTGGCGCCTGGTGGCCGATGCCCTCGCGAACATCCAGATCCAGTGCCTGGCCGAAGGGCTTGCGGCCGACGGGCTGGCACGCGAGATGAACGAAGCGCTTTTCACTGCGCTCGCTACGGAGCTGCCCGCCGATTGCCGCGACCGGGTGATGGCGCACTCGACGCAGGCGGTGCTGGCATGGCAGCGGGCGCGCCGGCCTGCGTCGGGGCAGATTCACTAAGGATATTTCATGGCATTGAAGGCGACCATCTACAAGGCGGACCTCTCGGTCGCCGATATGGACCGGGGGTATTACGGCGACCACAACCTGACGATTGCGCGTCACCCGTCCGAAACGGACGAGCGGATGATGGTGCGCCTGCTCGCGTTCGGACTTTATGCCGATCCGGCGCTGAGCTTCGCCAAAGGGCTGTGCGTGGACGACGAACCCGACCTATGGCAGAAGGATCTGACGGGGGCGATCGAGCGCTGGATCGACGTCGGCCAACCCGACGAGAAATGGATCCGCAAGGCCTGCGGGCGAGCCGATGAGGTCGTCGTGATCAGTTTCGGACGGGCGTCCGACGTCTGGTGGAACGGCGTAAAGGACAAGGTTGCGCGGCTCGGGAACCTGACCGTGTGGAACCTCGACAGCGACATCGCGCCCGCGCTGGCCGCGCTGACGAAGCGGACGATGCGGTTGCAATGCACGGTGCAGGACGGGCAGGTGTGGATGACCGACGGGACCGAAACGGTGGTCGTCGAGCCGAAGCGGCTGATGGGACCGCAGGTGGGCTGAGGACGTCATGGCGAGGACGTCATGCTGCCAAGCGTGACGATATTCCGCATCGCTGCATCCTTGCGTTGACCTTTTTCTCGCGGGCGCTTTAGAGTTGCTGCATGTCGGGTTCCGACTGCGATGGTGGAGATAGCCATGAGGCGTGAGCTGGCGGCGTGTATCCTCATTGGATGGGCCGGAGGGGTCGGGGCTGCCGATGCGGCAGCTACGCAGATGCCTGCGGAGTCCGACGACCGTGACAGCGTGCTCGTAGGCGGACGGCAAGCCCTGCGCAGCCTCACTGAGCGGGTCGCGACCGAGGTCGATAGCTGGTTCGGCGACAAGCCCTTCCGCGAAGGGGGGCGGGTGTCTGGTAGCATCGGCTTCAAGGCCTTGTTCCGCCAGGGCGATTCGCCCGACACCAGCCTTCGCTTCCAGGCCCAGGTCAATCTTCCGAACCTGAACGACAAGGGTTACCTGTTCTTCGGGCGGGACAACGAACGCGAACTGGTGACCGACCAGCCGGACACGTTTTCGCGCCGGGAACTGCTCCTCAACGAGCGGCCGCGTAGCGAGCAGACGGCTTTCGGGGGCATCGGCTACCGGCTGCTCGACCTGTTCGACCTGCGTGCGGGCGTGCGCAAGGCCTACAAGCCGTACACGCAGGCGCGCTATCGCAAGGTGTTCGGGCTCACGGAACACGACGCGCTGGACTTCCGCGAGACGCTTTTCTGGAACACGGATGACGGTGTGGGGGCGACGACCGCCCTCAATTACACCCACGCCTATACACCGACGCTTGCGCTGCGCTGGCAGAATGCCGGTACGATATCGCAGGATTCCGATGGCACGGAGTGGTTCTCGAGTCTTGGCCTGTTCAAGAACCTGTCGGAGATGCGGACGGTATCGTTCGAAGGCCTCGTCAGAGGGGAGACGGCCGGCCCGAACGATATCAAGGAGTATGGCGTGCGCTTGACCTGGGAGCAGCCCGTTTTCCGCGACTGGACCTTCCTCCAGGTTAGCCTGGGGCACTTCTGGCCGCGGGGCGAGGCGGACTCCGGCCGCAGTCGCCAGTGGTCCATGGGACTCGGCGTCGAACTGCGGTTCTGACTTTCCGCCACCGACTCCCGCCGAGGCCCTGCAGCGCTTCGGCATATTTGCCGCGGCATCGCTATTTGTCTTGTCTGCCCGCCGGAGCGGCGGCAGTGGGAGCCGTTGCGTGAGTTTCAAGGATCAATTGCTGATCATCGCGTTGCTGATCGCACTGAGTGCCTTCTTTTCGATCGCGGAGATTTCGCTGGCGGCGGCGCGCAAGATCAAGCTGCGCATGATGGCGCAGGACGGTAATACGGCGGCGGGGCGGGTGCTGAGTCTGCAGGAGAACCCGGGGCATTTCTTCACCGTCGTGCAGGTCGGGCTGAATGCGATCGCGATTCTCGCCGGCATCGTCGGGGAGTCGACCTTTTCGCCGGCCTTGTCGCAGGCGATCGGGGTCGTCTATGAGGGGGAGATGCTGGAAACGCTCAGCTTCGTGCTGTCGTTCGTGGTGGTGACCTCGCTGTTCGTGTTGTTCGCGGACCTGATTCCCAAGCGGCTCGGAATGATCGCGCCGGAGCGGATCGCGGTCGCGGTGGTCAAGCCGATCCAGTTCTGCCTGATTGCCTTCGCGCCGGTCGTGTGGGTGTTCGACGGGATCGCGAGCTGGCTGTTCCGGCTGTTCAAGTTGCCGGACCGCAGGCCGGAGGACATCACCTCCGACGAGATCGTCGCGATGGCAGACGCCGGGGCGCAGACCGGGTCGCTGCTCAAGCAGGAGCGGCAGCTGATCGCCAACGTGTTCGAACTGGACGTGCGCACCGTCGCGTCGGCGATGACCTCGCGCGAGAGCATCGTCTATTTCACGCTCGACGAGCCCGAGGAAAGCATCCGCGCGAAGCTCGCCGACCAGCCGCACGGTCGGTTTCCAGTGTGCGACGGTCCGATCGATTCGGTGGTCGGATACGTCGATCTGAAGGATATCTTCGCGCGCATCCTGTCGGGCCGGAAGCTCGAGCTCGGCTCCGACCCGGTCGTGCGCAACGTGCTGGTGGTTCCCGAGACCTTGACGCTGTTCGAGGTGCTCGAGCGCTTCCGCACCGCGGGCGAGGATTTCGCGCTGATCGTCAATGAATACGCGCTGATCGTCGGCATGCTGACCTTGCAGGACGTGATGAGCACGATGATGGGCGAGCTCGCAGGCAGTCCGGAGGAACTCATCGTCCGGCGCGACGAGGATTCCTGGCTGATAGACGGCGTCACACCGGTGGCGGACGTGATCAATGCGCTCGGACTCGATGATCTGCCCGACAGCGAGAACTACGAGACGATCGCCGGATTCATGATGTACACGCTGCGCAAGGTCCCCAAACGGACCGATAACGTCGTGCTGGGTGAGTTCAAGTTCGAGGTGGTGGACATCGACCACTACCGCATCGACCAGCTCCTCGTGACACGCACGAAGCCGGGTAGTGACGGGGCGGGCGGCGCACCCGCGTCGAAGGCCTGACGGTACGGTCAGGCTTCGTCGAGTCCGAAGCGGATCCCTTGGGCGAGCGGCAGTTCGCCCGAATAGTTGATCGTGCAGGTCGCCCGCCGCATGTAGGCTTTCCAGGCGTCCGAGCCGGATTCGCGGCCGCCCCCGGTGTCCTTTTCCCCACCGAAGGCGCCGCCGATTTCGGCGCCGGACGGACCGATGTTCACGTTCGCGATGCCGCAGTCGCTGCCGGTCGCGGACAGGAAGCGTTCGGCTTCCATCAAGTCGCGCGTGAAGATCGACGACGCCAGCCCTTGCGGGACGTCGTTGTGCAGCGCGATCGCCTCGTCGAGCTCCCGGTAGCGCAGCACGTAGAGGATCGGTGCGAAGGTCTCGCGCGTGACGACGGTCGTTTGCAAGGGCATTTCGACCAGCGCCGGGCGACGGTAGCAACCGGCGCCGCATTCGGGGATCGCCACCGGTTGACCGCCGTGCACCCGGCCGCCGTCGCCGCGGGCTTCGGCGAGTGCCGCGTCCATCGCCGCTCCGGCGGCTGCGTCGATCAGCGGGCCGACGAGCGTTCCGTCCGTGAGCGGGTTGCCGACCGGCACGCGCTGCCACGCGGCGCTGAGGCGTTCGACGAGCGAATCGGCGACCGTCTCATGCACGATGAGCCGTCGCAGCGTCGTGCAGCGTTGACCCGCCGTGCCCACGGCGGCGAAGAGGATCGCGCGTTCGGCGAGCGACAGGTCCGCGCTCGAGCAGACGATGGCGCCGTTGTTGCCGCCGAGTTCGAGGATCGAGCGCCCGAGGCGGGCCGCGACGCGCGGAGCGAGTGCCTTGCCCATCGCGCAGGAGCCGGTCGCCGAAAGGATGGCGATGCGCGGATCGTCGGCGAGCAGGGCGGCGAGTTCGTGGCCGCCGATCAGGACCTCCAGCAGACCGGCGGGGATGTCCTCCAGTTCGCGGCACGCGGTATCGAAGAGGGCTGCGCAGGCGAGCGCGGTGAGCGGCGTGCGGTCCGAGGGTTTCCAGACGACGCTGTCGCCGCACACCCAGGCGAGCGCCGCGTTCCAGGCCCAGACCGCGACCGGGAAGTTGAAGGCCGATACGACGCCGAGGACGCCGGCCGGATGCCATTGCTCCATCATGCGGTGCCCGGGGCGCTCGCTCGCAATCGTCAGACCATGCAGCTGCCGCGACAGGCCGCAGGCGAAGTCGCAGATGTCGATCATCTCCTGGACTTCGCCGAGGCCTTCCTCGCGGATCTTGCCGGTCTCGATCGTCACGAGTTCGCCGAGCGCGGTCTTGTGCGTGCGGAGGAGATTGCCGAAGCGGCGGACGAGTTCGCCGCGGCGCGGGGCTGGGACGGTGCGCCAGGCGGCGAAGGCGTCGCGGGCACGGCCGAGCGCCGCGTCGGCGACGTCCGGCGTGTCGGGGGCGATGTGGGCGAGCGTCGAGCCGTCTATGGGGCTGCGCACCGGCAGCGTTCCGGCGTCGAGCTGTTGTGGCGCGACGCCGAGCAGGTGCAGCAGCGATACCGTTGCGGATGCGAGGGCCATGGCGGGCTCCCTCCGGGGCGGTCGATGCCCGGTGGACCCGCTGACGGCGCGGATGTTCCTACGCCGTCGTGGCAGTGGAGCAATCACCGCCCCGCCACCCTATGCATCCGTTCGCCCTGAGCCAGTCAAAGGATGGTGGCGGGGCTTCGATGGGCTCAGCCCGAGTGCTGCGGCTTGCCGGGTATCCGCTAGCTAGTATGCGAAGCGCGGGGCGAGCTCTTCGAGGTTGAGTTCGCTCAGGATCTGCTGGAGCCGCTCGCGCGCGTTGCCGCGGCGTTGGCCGGTTGCGCGGGCGACGATCAGCTCGTTCTTCATTGAGTGTTCCCAGCCGACGAGCTCGGTCACCGTGAGCTGGTAGCCGTGCGCTTCGAGCAGCAGGCAGCGCAGGACGTTGGTGAGCTGACTGCCGAATTCGCGGGTGTGGATCGGGTGGCGCCAGATCTCTGACAGCGGCGTCCGCGCGAAGGATTCGCTCTTGTGCTTGCGCAGCACGGAAGCGACTTCGGCTTGGCAGCAGGGCACGAGCACGATGAAGCGGGCGTGCTTTTCGAGGGCGAAGCGGATGGCGTCGTCGGTTGCGGTATTACAGGCGTGCAACGCAGTGACGATGTCGATGCGCTCGGGCAGCTCCGACGAGGTGATCGACTCCTCGACGGTGAGGTTGAGGAAGGACATGCGGCCGAAGCCGAGGCGGTCGGCAAGTTCGCGCGACTTCGCCACCAGCTCGTCGCGCGTCTCGATGCCGTAGACACGGCCTTGCTCGCGCCCCTTGAGGAAGAGGTCGTAGAGGATGAAGCCGAGGTAGGACTTGCCCGCGCCGTGGTCGGCGAGGGTCAGGTCGCCGCGCTCGGCGAGCACCTCGTCCATCAGAGGCTCGATGAAGTTGTAGAGGTGATAGACCTGCTTGAGCTTGCGGCGGCTGTCCTGGTTGAGCTTGTCGTCCCGCGTGAGGATGTGCAGTTCCTTCAGCAGCTCGACGGACTGGCCCGGGCGCAGTTCGGCGAGCAGGGGATCGGGCGCGGGCGTCTTCACTGGTTTGGGTGTCGGCGCGCCCTTGGGGGCTTTCTGGGGCTTGGCGGACATGGACTTACTTGTCGTCGTCGTTGCCGGGGATGCCGAGCGCTTTCCAGCCGTCCTTGCCGAGCTTCTGCATCGTCTCGATGTTGCGCTCGTAGATCGTCTCGGCGTTGGGGAAGGCCGCAACGGCACGTTCGACGCTTTCTTCGCGCAGCAGGTGCAGCGTCGGGAAGGGCGAGCGGTTGGTGAAGTTCTCGATGTCGTCGGGCTCGCTGTCTTCGAACTGGAAGCGCGGGTGGAAGCTCGCGACCTGCAGCACGCCTTCGAGCTCGTGCTCGACGACGGCCTCTTCGGCGATTGCGGCGATCTCATCGAAGTCGAGGAAGTCCTGGAAGAGCGTCGGGTGGACGAGGAGCGTCGTATCCACTTCGGCCGGATCGGCTTCGGCGAGGAATTCGAGCTCGCGGTCGAGGTCCTCGAGGAAGGCGTCGGTGTGCTTCGCGTCGCTGACGACGATGCGGACCTGGTTATTCACATAGACGGATTTTGCGAACGGGCACAGGTTGAGCCCGATGACGGCCTTTTCCAGCCATTGCCGCGTGGCGGCGATCACTTCGTCACGATTCATGGGTATTCCTTGAAAGGCCGCCATTTTGCCCCAATCGGGACGCGATCGAGGCGATAATGCGCGCCTTGTCTACAGATTCAGTTTCCGATGCCCATCCAGTGGTTTCCCGGTCACATGACCTCGGCGCGCAAGAAAGCGGCCGAGAGCATGGCTTTGACCGATGTCGTGATCGAAGTGCTCGACGCCCGCGTGCCCGAGGCGAGCAGCAATCCGATGATCCGCGAGCTGCGTCTCTTCCGTCAGCGGCCCTGCCTGAAGATCCTCAACAAGACCGATCTCGCCGATCCGGTCGCGACACGCGCGTGGCTCGACTACTTCAATAGCCAGCCGGGCGTGAAGGCGGTCGCGTTGTCGTGCAAGAAGCCGGGCGACGTCGCGCGCGTGCCTGCGCTGTGCCAGGGGCTCGCACCGCACCGCAACGACGCGACCAAGCTGCTGCGGATGATGATCATGGGCATCCCCAACGTCGGCAAGTCGACGCTGATGAACGCGCTTCTGAACCGGCGCGTGGCCAAGGTCGGCGACGAGCCGGCGGTGACCAAGAACCAGCAGCGCATCGACCTCAGCGACAAGGCGAGCATCACCGACACGCCGGGTATGATGTGGCCGAAGATCAAGCACGATTCGGACGGCTTCATGCTCGCCGCCAGCCATGCGATCGGCCGCAACGCGGTGATCGATGAAGAGGTGGCCACTTTTCTTGCGAACCTGTTGCTGGCGCGCTATCCCGCGCTGCTCGTTGCCCGCTACAAATTCGACCTGGCCGGCCTGGACGGCGTGGACGTCATCGAAGCCATCGCCAAGCGGCGCGGCTATCGGCTGAAAGGTGGCGACCTCGATCTGGAAAAAGCGGCGATCACACTGCTGACGGATTATCGTTGCGGGACGCTCGGCCGCATCAGCCTGGAAACGCCGGAAACGCGCCGCGCGATGCTGGCGAACGCGTCTCCGGCAGCGGAGGCTCCGGCAGATGAAGAGACCGCGTCCGACCTCTAGCCCTTGTCCATGCGGCGGCTCGACCTACGCCGCCTGCTGCGCGCCTTACCACTCCGGGACGCCCGCGCCGGATGCCGAAGCCTTGATGCGCTCGAGGTACAGCGCATATGCCCTCAAACTGGAACCCTACCTGCTTGCTACCTGGCATCGCGACACCCGGCCCGATGTGCTCGATCTGTCGCAGGATGCCGCGCAATGGTTGGGGCTGGAAGTGAAACGGCATGCAATGAGCTCGCCCGAGAGCGCCATCGTGGAGTTCATCGCACGCTACAAGCTCAATGGCCGCGCCCATCGCCTGCATGAAATCAGCCGTTTCGTGCGGGAGAACGGGCAGTGGCTGTATATCGATGGCAATTTTCCGGAGTAGCGCCTTGGATTATCGACAACTAGGAACCAGCCAGCTCAACGTCTCGGCGATCTGCCTCGGCACCATGACTTTCGGGCAGCAGAACACCGAAACCGAAGCGCACGATCAATTGGATTGCGCGTTCCAGCGCGGCATCAACTTCATCGATACCGCCGAGATGTACCCCGTGCCGCCGCGCGCCGAGACAGTCACCCGTACCGAAACCATCGTCGGCAACTGGCTACGGAAACAGCCGCGCGACCAGGTCATCCTCGGCACCAAAGTCGCCGGCCCGCGCCGTAACATGGAGTGGATACGCGGCGGCCCCCAAGCGCTCGACCGCGCCAACATCCGCGAAGCCGTCGAAGGCTCGCTGAAACGCCTGCGAACCGATTACATCGACCTCTACCAGCTGCACTGGCCCGAGCGCAACGTGCCGATGTTCGGCCAATACCAGTTCGACCCGTCACACGAGAAAGAGTGGGTGTCGATTCACGATCAACTGGAAACGCTGGCGGAACTGGTGCGGGAAGGCAAAATACGCTTTATCGGCGTCTCCAACGAACAACCCTGGGGCGTGATGGAGTTTTTGCGGATGTCGAAGGAATACGACCTGCCGCGCATCACCTCCATCCAGAACTGTTACAACCTGATCAACCGCGGCTTCGAGTTCGGGCTGGCGGAAATCGCCTATCGCGAGCAGGTCGGTCTGCTCGCCTACTCGCCGCTCGCCTTCGGCCATCTTTCCGGAAAATACCAGGCCGACCCGCAAGCCGCAGGACGCGTGACGCTGTTCAAGGGTTTCGCCCAGCGCTATGAAAAGCCCAGCGTGCAGCCCGCAGTGGCCGCCTACGCCGGGCTCGCGCGCAGGCACGGCATGACGCCGGCGCAGATGGCGCTGTCGTTCGTGTATCGGCGGTGGTTTGTCGCGAGCACCATCGTCGGTGCAACGTCGATGGCGCAACTCGAGGAAAACCTCGCGGCCTGGGACAAGCCATTGCCTGCGGAGGTGATGCAAGAA
>NZ_DATFAO010000010.1:0-14366 GCF_035254505.1 Aromatoleum sp.
CAGCGGCCCCGTCAGGACGACGAGCGCGAGTGCGACACCCGCCGCGGCGACCAGGCTCACCATTTGCGTGCGCCCGCCCGAGGCCTCGCTCACCGCGGTGCGCGAACCGGCCCCGCTGACCGCGAAGCCCCCCAGCATCGACGAGGCGACGTTGGCGACGCCCAGCGCCGCGAACTCCCGCTCGGGGTCGATCTCGTAGCCGTTGCGCGCGGCGAAGCTTCGCGCCGTCAGCATCGCACTCGAAAAGCTCACCAGCGTGATGCCGGCGCCGGCGCTGAAGAGCGTGTGCATCGCAGTGCCGCTGAGATGGGGGAGGGCGAGCTGGGGCAAGCCCGCCGGGACCGGTCCGATCACCGCAACGCCGTAGTTTGCGAGGCCGAGCAGTGCCGTCAGCGCGCCGGTTGCCACCAGCACCACCAGCGCCGCGGGCAGCCGTGGCAGGCGCCGCCGCGTCCAGCCGAGCGTCGCGAACGCGAGCGCCCCGACGGCGAGCGTCGGAAAGTGCACCTGCGGCAGCTTGTCGGCGACTTCGCGCAGGCTGTCGACGATGTCGCGCGACTCGACCGGAAAGCCGAGCAGCTTGCCGAGCTGGCCGAGCACGATCGACAACGCGATGCCGTTGAGGAAACCGATCAGGATCGGTTTCGACAGGAAGTCGGCGAAGGCGCCGAGGCGCATGCGGCTCGCAACGAGGCACATCAAGCCGACGAGGAAGGTCAGCGCGAGCGACCAGGCGCGGTATTCCGGCGAGCCCACGGCCGCGATCGGCGCGAGTGCGGCCGCGAGCATCGCGCAGGTCGGTGCGTCGGGGCCGACGATGAGCTGGCGCGAGGAGCCGAAGAAGGCATAGACGATCATCGAGATCATCGACGCGTACAGCCCGGACGCGGGTGGAAACCCGGCGAGTTCCGCATACGCGACGCTCACCGGGATCGCCACCGCGGTCACCGAGAGGCCGGCGGCGAGGTCGTGCGGGAAGTCCTCGCTCCGATAGTCGCGGAGCATCCGCGCGCCGGGCGCGAGGCGGAACAACCAGTCTGGGGGCAGCGGCTTCATGGCAACTCCCGCGCGTGACCGGTCTATATTGCACTCATCAGTAGCCCGATGGGGAGGGGCGGACATGATTCTCGAACAGTTTCGCACGGGCGGCTGCCTGTCCTATCTCGTCGGCTGCGAGCAGCGCTGCGGCGCGCTGCTGATCGATCCGGAGATCAGCCTCGTCGACCGTTACCTCGCGAGTTGCTCGCGCCACGGCCTGCAGATCCATTACCTCTACGACACGCACACCCACGCCGACCACTTCTCGGCGAGCCGCGCGCTCGGGCGCCGCCTAGAGGTGCCGGTGGTGATGCATCGGCTGAGCCCTGCCCCCTACGTCGACATTCGTGTCGACGACGGCGAGACGCTGATCGTCGGTAACCTGCGCCTGCAGATCCTGCACACCCCGGGCCACACGGCCGATTCCACCTGCGTGCGCGTCGAGGACTGTCTCTTCTCGGGCGACACGCTGCTGATCGGCGCGACCGGCCGCACGGATTTGCCGACCGGCGATCCGGTGGCGCTCTACCACAGCCTGTTCGACCGCCTGCTGAAGCTGCCCCGCGAGACGCGCGTCTTCCCCGCACACAATTACCGCGACCAGGAAAGCACGACGATCGGCACCGAACTCGCGACCAACCCGCGGCTGCAGGCCGGCGATCGCGAGGCCTTCGTCGCGCTGATGAACGGGTTGGACCTCAAGGCGCCGGATCACCTCACCGAGGCCCTGCGCGTCAATTGCAGCGGCGGCCAATCCGTCGCCCAGCTGATCGCCGAAGCCGCCGACCAGATCGCCTTCATGTCGATTGACGAGGTCAGCGCCCGCGCGCTCGCGCCCGAGCCGGGCATCACGATCCTCGACGTGCGCGAGACCGGCGACTACCGCCGCGCCCACATTCCCGGCGCCATGCACATCCCGCGCGGACAACTCGAGCTGCGCGTCGATGCCGTCCTGCCCGATCCGACGCGCCGCATCGTGGTCTACTGCGAGTACGGCAAGATCTCGACACTCGCGACTGCGATGCTGCGCCGCCTCGGTTTCAGCCGCGCCGTCGCCCTCGACGGCGGCTTCCGCAACTGGCGTGAAGCCTCGCTGCCGATCGAAGGGGAGGAGGCCTGAAGGCCGGAGAGGTCCTTAGTCGGCCGAGCAGAACCACAGCTTGTTGCCCTCGCTGTCGAGAAAGGCGCCGATGAAGAAGCCTTCGTCGTAGCGATCGACCGGGTTCGAGATCTTCACATCGCGCCGCTTCAGCGCTTCCTCGGTCGCGCGCGCACTGGCGCATTCGAGCGTGATGCGCGGATTGGGCTCGGCGGTCGGTGTGCCGTACCAGCCGTCCTTGAGCATCAGGACGACGTCGCCGAGCAGGAATCCGACCTCGTCGCCACCGCCGCTCGCCGGTTCAAGGCCCAGCGTCTGCCCATAGAAGCGTTTCGCCCGCGCCATGTCGTGCACCGCCAGCGCCACGACCTTGACGCATTTCAATCCGAGTTGGGGGGTGTCCATGATGTCCGCTGCCAAAGGGAGCTCGTCGTCCCCGGCCGGCTTCGCTGCGCGCCGCAGGGGCGGGCGGACCCCGGTGAATGAACCGCCGCGGCGACCGCTCGGCGGGCCGTCGCGACCGCAAGCGCGGCCGTCGATGCTTCACGCTAGCACTTGAGCGGCGAAACGCCAGCGGCGCTCACATCGACATCCACGTCTTGACGGCCATGACGAGCGCGACGACTCCCGCCGCGATGGCAAATCCCTGCTGCAGGGCGGGGCCGGACACGCGCGGCGCGACGCGACGGCCCAGCACCATGCCGAGCACCGATCCCGCGACGAAGGGCAGGGCCGCCAGCAGCGGCGCCGGGCGGCCCTGCAGCAGACAGCTGACGAAAGTTACCGAACTCGTCAACGCGATGGCCATCAGCGAGGTCGCGACGGCCGAGTGCATCGACAGCGGCAGCGTCGCGCGTAGCGCCGGCACGATCACGAAGCCGCCGCCGACGCCCAGCATGCCGGACAGGAAACCGGTCGCAGCGCCGATCAGCGACACGGTGAGCGCGACGGCGCGTGTCCACACGAGACGCCCGGTTTCAGGATCGACGCTGCCGATCCGCCCGGCCGACGAGCGTCCTTCACCCGCGACCGCCGAGCGCACGACCGTCGCGTCCTCCTTGGACGTCCGCGCGCCGTGGAACATGCGGATCGCCACGACGACCAGCACCAGCGCGAAGATCAGCGCGAGATTCGCGGCCGGCATTCCGTCCGCGGCGCGGATCCCGATCGGCGCGACGAGGATGCCGACTGCTGCCATCAGCGTCGCCGCGCGATAGCGCACGTAGCTGTGCTTCCACGCCATCGCGGTGCCGACCGCGGCCGAGATTGCGACCGCGAGCAGCGAGACCGTCGCCGCCTGCGTGATCGACCAGCCGAGCCCCGCCATCAGCAGCGGCACGGCGAAGATCGAGCCGCCGGCACCGGTCAGGCCCAGCACCAATCCGACGACGAGTCCGATGACGAGGCTCATTGCGTGCCCCGGCAGGATGGGGCGCAAAAGAACGCAGGATGACGCAAGGGAGATTCCTTTTGAATGACCGGCGCCGCGAGGTATAACCGAATTTCATCGACGCGTCAGCCTCAACTCTCTTCCGCCTTGGCACGCGCGCGAAATTTCCATAGAATCAACTCTCTTGCCGAGGAGCGTTGCGACCCGATACTTGCGGGCCAGGCTCGGCAACCGAACAACGGCGCTCGCAAACCACCACCGGGGTTTGCCGCGCCGTTCGCTTTTGTGCGCTCCTGCGGCCTCCGCCCGGTGCCTGTGAATTCGCCAGACCGAGGTAGACCATGCAAGCCGACCGCAGCCAAGAACTCCGCGACCTTCTCGCCCGCCGCATCCTGATCCTCGATGGCGCGATGGGGACGATGATCCAGCAGCACAAGCTCGCCGAGTCGGACTACCGCGGCGAACGCTTCAAGGCGCACCCGAAGGACCTCAAGGGCAACAACGACCTGCTGGTGCTGACCCGCCCCGAGGTCGTCGCGGGCATCCACCGCGCCTACCTCGACGCCGGCGCGGACATCATCGAGACCAACACCTTCAACGGCACGCGCGTGTCTCAAGCCGAGTACGGGCTGGCGGACGTCGCGTACGAGATCAACGTCGCCGGTGCCCGCCTCGTGCGCGAGCTGTGCGACGAATACACGGCAAAGAATCCGCAGAAGCCGCGCTACTGCGCCGGCGTGCTCGGGCCGACCTCGCGCACGCTGTCGATCTCGCCGGACGTGAACGACCCGGGCTTTCGCAACATCAGCTTCGATGCGCTCGTCGACGACTACTACGACTCGGCGCGCGGGCTGCTCGAAGGCGGCGCGGACATCCTGCTGATCGAGACGATCTTCGACACGCTGAACGCCAAGGCCGCAGTGTTCGCGGTCGAGAAGCTCTTCGCGGAAACCGCCCGCCGCGTGCCGGTGATGATCTCCGGCACGATCACCGACGCCTCCGGCCGCACGCTCTCCGGCCAAACCGCGGAAGCCTTCTGGAACTCCCTCGCGCACGCGCGGCCGATCTCCTTCGGCCTCAACTGCGCGCTCGGCGCGAAGGAGCTGCGCCAGTACGTCGAGGACCTCTCGCACGTCTGCGACACCCACGTCTCCGCGCACCCGAACGCAGGCCTGCCCAATCCGCTGTCCCCGACCGGCTACGACGAGACGCCCGAGCAACTCGCGACCGACATCCGCGAATGGGCTCAATCGGGCCTCGTGAACATCGTCGGCGGCTGCTGCGGCACGACGCCGGCGCACATCGCCGCGATCGCTCAGGCCGTCGCTGACATTGCGCCGCGCCAGGTGCCGGAAATCGAGAAGAAGCTCCGCCTGTCGGGTCTGGAACCCTTCAACGTCGGCGCCGACAGCCTCTTCGTCAACGTCGGCGAGCGCACCAACGTCACCGGCTCGAAGGCCTTCGCACGCATGATCCTCGAAGGCCGCTTCGACGACGCGCTCGCGGTCGCGCGCCAGCAGGTCGAGAACGGCGCCCAGGTCATCGACATCAACATGGACGAGGCGATGCTCGACTCGCTCGCCGCGATGGAGCGCTTCCTGAAGCTCATCGCGTCCGAGCCGGACATCTCGCGCGTGCCGATCATGCTCGACTCGTCGAAGTGGAGCGTGATGGAGGCGGGCCTGAAGTGCATCCAGGGCAAGGGCGTCGTCAACTCGATCTCGATGAAGGAAGGCGAGGCCGAGTTCCTGCGCCAGGCGCGGCTGTGCCGCCAGTACGGCGCGGCAGTGATCGTGATGGCCTTCGACGAGAAGGGCCAGGCCGATACCTACAAGCGCAAGACCGAGATCTGCAAGCGTGCCTACGACCTCCTCGTCGGCATCGGCTTTCCGCCCGAAGACATCATCTTCGACCCGAACATCTTCGCGATCGCGACCGGCATCGAGGAGCACGACAACTACGCCGTCGACTTCATCAACGCCGTCGCGTGGATCAAGCAGAACCTGCCCTACGCGAAGACCTCCGGCGGCGTGTCGAACGTGTCCTTCAGCTTCCGCGGCAACGACCCGGTGCGCGAGGCGATCCATACGGTCTTCCTGTACCACGCCATCAAGGCGGGCATGGCGATGGGCATCGTCAATGCGGGCATGCTCGGCGTCTACGACGATCTCGAACCCGCGCTGCGCGACAAGGTCGAGGACGTCGTGCTGAACCGCCATCCCGGCGCCGGCGAGGCGCTCGTCGAGTTCGCGCAGTCGGTGAAGGAAGGCAAGGCGAAGAACACCGGACCGGATCTCGCATGGCGCGAGTGGTCGGTCGAGGAGCGCCTGTCGCACGCGCTGGTGAAGGGCATCACCGACTTCGTCGTCGCCGACACCGAGGAGGTGCGCGCGAAGCTCGAAGCCGCGGGCAAGCCGCCGCTCGCGGTGATCGAAGGTCCGTTGATGGCCGGCATGAACGTCGTCGGCGACCTCTTCGGCGCCGGCAAGATGTTCCTGCCGCAGGTCGTCAAATCGGCGCGCGTGATGAAGCAGGCCGTCGCGCATCTGATCCCCTTCATCGAGGCCGAGAAGCTGCGTACCGGTGCGACCTCGAAGGGCCGCATCGTCGTCGCGACCGTGAAGGGCGACGTGCACGACATCGGCAAGAACATCGTCGGCGTCGTGCTCGGCTGCAACGGCTACGAAGTGATCGACCTCGGCGTGATGGTGCCGGCCGAGAAGATTCTGAATGCCGCGCGAGAACACGGCGCCCAGGCGATCGGCCTGTCCGGCCTGATCACGCCGTCTCTCGAAGAGATGAGCCACGTCGCGGCCGAGATGCAGCGCCAAGGTTTTGACGTGCCGCTCCTGATCGGTGGCGCGACGACGAGCCGTGCGCACACGGCGATCAAGATCGCGCCGCATTACGGGCAGCCGGTCGTCTACGTGCCGGATGCGTCGCGCGCGGTCGGCGTCGTCACGGCGCTGCTCTCCGAAGGCGGCGCGGCCGACTTCAAGGCGCAGCTCGCCGCCGACTACGACAAGATCCGCGCCCAGCACGCGAACAAGAAGGGCGTGCAGCTCGTGAGTCTCGAAGCCGCCCGGGCGAACGCCTTCCGCTGGGACAGCGTTACCGGCTACGCGCCGACGAAACCCCGCGCGCTCGGCGTGCAGGCACTTGCCGTGCCGCTCGCGGAACTCCTCGAATTCATCGACTGGGGCCCCTTCTTCCAGACCTGGGACCTCGCCGGCAGCTTCCCGAAGATCCTCGACGACGAGGTCGTCGGCGAGACCGCCCGCAGCGTCTTCAAGGACGGGCAGGCGATGCTCGACAAGATCGTCAAGGAAGGCTGGCTGCAGGCGCGCGCCGTGTTCGGCCTCTTCCCCGCGAACCGCGTCGGCGACGACGTCGCGTTCTACGCCGACGAGTCGCGCGAGGCGCCCTTGATGCACTGGCACGGCCTGCGCCAGCAGCACGAACGCCCGTCCGACAAGCCGCATTACTGCCTGTCGGACTTCGTCGCGCCGAAGGACTCGGGTGTCGCCGACTACGCCGGCGCCTTCGCCGTGACGGCTGGCCTCGGCATCGAGAAGAAGCTTGCCGAATTCGAAGCCGCGCACGACGACTACCACGCGATCATGCTGAAGAGCCTCGCCGACCGCCTGGCCGAAGCCTGCGCCGAGTGGCTGCACTGGCGCGTGCGCAAGGAATTCTGGGGCTACGCGGCCGACGAATCCCTCGGCAACGCCGCGCTGATCCGCGAGGAATACCGCGGCATCCGTCCCGCGCCGGGCTATCCGGCCTGCCCGGATCACACGTCGAAGGGCGGGCTCTTCGCGCTGCTCGACGCGACCCAAAACACCGGCATGACGCTGACCGAATCCTTCGCGATGAGCCCGGCTGCGGCCGTCAGCGGCTTCTACCTCGCCCATCCGGAAGCACGCTACTTCGCGATCCCGAAGATTGGCCGCGACCAGCTCGAGGACTGGGCGAAGCGCAGCGGCATGACGGTCGACGAGGCCGCACGCTGGCTCGCGCCGATCCTATAAGAGGCGAACGGGGACGGGGACGGGGAGGGTTACGCCTTCTTACCGTCCCCCGATTTCGGGTGACGTAAACTGGGGATAGCCCAGCGGGAACAGGGATTGCTCGGGCGCCGCCTGAACGTCTCTTTACCCTGCCGGTCTTTCATCTATGCAGGCTGTGCGTTCGCAGCCATTTACGTGGAGAGACCCGATCATGCCCACACGCATTCGATCCAGCCGGTCTCACAAGCCGGCTTCAATCATCCGCCTCGCCGCAGTGGGCGCGATCGCGCTCGTTGCGCTGATTCCGCTGTCGGCCGCGGCCGAGGAGTCGAACAACGCGTCGACGACCGCCGAGGAAGCTGGCCATGGCGTCGGCTCGACGATGCACGATATTGGTACCGGCGCGCGCGATGCCGGCCGCGAAATCGGCCACGGCGCCGCCCACGCGGGCCGCACGATCGGGCATACCGCGCGCGATGCCGCCGTCGTGACCTGGGACGCGATGAAGCGCACCGGCATCACGATCGGCCACGCCGCCCGTGATGGCTCGAAAGCCTTGGTGCGAGGACTGAAGGGCGAGCCCGAGCGAAACTGAGCGCTTCTTCATCGGCTAATGTCTAACTTCGGCGGAACCCCGGTTTTCAGGTGAAAATCGGGGTTCTTCCATTTTGGACCTCCCACGCGCGAGTGCCGCCGATGGACCTCAGCCAGATCACCGAAGCGCTTCAGCGCGATGCCGTATGGGTCGTGTTCCTGAACGTGCTGCTGCAGCAAGTGGGTCTGCCGGTGCCGGCGGTGCCGACCCTGCTCGTCGCCGGGAGCCTCGCGGCCTCGCCCGCGCAGGCGGCTGCGATGCTCGCGGCGGCCGTGCTGGCCTCGCTCCTGGCCGACGCCTCGTGGTACGCCGGCGGCCGCTTCTTCGGCTACCGCGTGCTGACCGGCCTGTGCCGGCTGTCGATCAACCCGGATTCCTGCGTCACCCAGACCGAAGCGAGATTCCAGCGCTGGGGCCTGTGGTCGCTCGTCGTCGCGAAGTTCGTGCCGGGCTTCTCGACCGTCGCGCCGCCGATCGCCGGTTCGCTGCGCATGCGGCTGCCGGGTTTCCTGTTCGCCGCCGCGGTTGGAGCCGCGTTGTGGGCGGGTGGGGCAATCGTCGTCGGCTGGCTCCTGCGCGACGAGCTGCAGGACGCGCTCGCCGCGATGAGCCGCCACGGGCGGACGATGGTCGTCATGGGCGGGCTGGTGCTCGCGTTATGGCTCGCATGGAAGCTGTGGCAGCGCTACCGCTTCATGAAGCTCGCGGCGATCCCGCACGTGACGCCGCTGGAGCTGATCGAGGCGATGGCGTCCGACGCGCCGCCGCTCTTCCTCGACCTGCGCGGGCCGGCCATGATCGCGGCGACGGCGCCGATCGAATTCGCGACGCGTGCGGACGTCGAAAACCTGCTGCAGTCCGTCGGCGACTGGCCGCGCCAGCGTCCGATCGTCACGATGTGCGCCTGCCCGGGCGATGCGACCGCCGTGCGCGCGGCGCATGTGCTGACGGAATTGGGTTATACGGCGGTGCGACCGCTCAAGGGCGGCTACGAAGCCTGGCTCGCGGCGAACGGCCAGGCCTGAGTGCCCCTCACTCGAACAGCGCCCCGACGCTCTCGCCGCTATGGATACGTTCGATCGCCGCGGCGAAGAGCGGCGCCACGGTGAGCTGCGTGATCTTGTCGAGGTGCTTGCCCGGCGGCATGTGCACGGTGTTCGTGACGACGATCGACTCGATCGGGGCGTCGCGCAGCCGTTCGATCGCCGGCCCGCACAGCACCGCGTGCACGGCACCGGCATGAACCGAGCGGGCGCCCGCGGCGCGCAGCGTCTCGATCGTCGACAAGAGCGTGCCGGCGGTCGAGATCTCGTCCTCGAAGATCACCGCGTCGCGCCCCTTCACGTCGCCGACGACGTGGCCTTGCTTGACCGAGGTGTCGCTGACCCGGCGCTTGTCGATGATCGCCATCGGGATGTCGAGCCGCTCCGAGAAGCGCCCGACCCGCTTCGCGCCGCCCGCATCGGTCGCCACGGCCACCATGTTGGCGAGGTCGTGATTCCTGCGGAAATGCTCGGCAATCGTCGGGATCGCCGTCAGGTGGTCGACCGGCACGTTGAAGAAGCCGTGCACCTGCTCGGCGTGCAAGTCCATCGTCAGCACGCGGTTCGCGCCCGCAGTGACGAGCATGTCGGCGATGAGCCGCCCGGTGATCGAGATTCGCGGCGCGTCCTTCTTGTCCGACCGCGCGTAGGAGTAGTACGGGATCACTGCGGTGACGCGCCGCGCCGACGCACTCCTCAGCGCGTCCAGCGTGATCATCAGCTCCATGATGTGCTCGCTCACCGGCTCGGTGAAGGCCTGCACGACAAACACATCGCGTTCGCGCACGTTCTCGCGGATCTGCACCTGCAGGTTGTCGTTCGAGAAGCGTGAAATCTCGACCGGACTGAGCGGAATCCCCAGTTTCGCGCAGATTTCGTTGGTCAGGGCGGGGTTCGAATTGCATGCAAAGATGCGCAAGGCGTCGTTCATCGCATGGGCTCCGGTGACGGGGGCGTAGGCTCGGGCGCCTGTCTCCGGGCTGCGGCGGCAGGTCGTGTTGCGGATTGTAAGCCGTTCCTGGCCCTCGGTTGCGCCGGTTTTGCTCAGCGCTGTGCCGTCTGCAGGAAGTACGCGGTCCATTCGGCCAAGGAGATCCCGCCGTCCGCATCGCGATCGAGTTCGCGGAAATAGGGCACCACCGGCGGGGAAGCCTTGGCCTCGTCCAGCGTGATGTGCCCATCCCCGTTTCGGTCGAAGAGGCGGAAGCCGTATTCGATGTAGGCGATCGACGGCGGGGATTCGTCATCCGAGGGCGCCGGGGGCGGTGATCCGGATGGGGCCTGCGTGGCGGGCGTGCCCGCGACCACGGGCATGAGGAGACTGAACGCGATCAGCGCACAGATCAGTTGCTTCAGTTTCACTTCGGTTCTCCGGACTGATCGGTGACCTGCAGGGCGGTGCAGGACGCCGATGCGACTGTGCAGGCACAGCGCGAGGTGCGGAAAAACCTATTGTCTCAACGTGTTGTGATGCCAGGGGCCAAGCGTCGGCGCGTTGCAGGCAGCCTCGCATGGCCGGCGGGCAGTTGGCGAAATGTCAGGATCGCCGTGGCACGAGTGCGTCCGGTTGCGACGGGGGAAAAAGCCCCAGTGGGCAAATGGCAATGCACGCCGCCGCGCCGGGGCATGAAGTCGCCGCAGCTGTTACGAACGGACGCAAAGCTTCGATCAACGATAGAGCAGGAAGCTCTCCCGCTCCTCGCGCCACGCCCGTTCGTCCGGGCCGCTCAGCGCATCGAGGTCGTCGGGCATCGCGGCCGGATCGTCGACCCAGGTACGCAGCAGCGGGCTGCCGTTGATCAGGTCGATCGCGAGCCGGTCGTGCTCGTACTCGTACGCAAAATCGCGCCAGATCGCATAGTTCGGTTGCAGCCGGCGCAGCGCCTTGAACGCGAGCGCCTGCAGTCGCCACGGACGGAAAGCGCCGTGGTCGTAGTGCGCGGGATCCTCGACATGGATCTGCAGGCCGCTGCAGAGCTTGCCGGCGTGCTTGTGGAAGGTCGGTTCGAACCAGCATTCACGCAGCACGCAGCCCGCGAGCCAGTGCGGCGCGAGGCGCTGCA
The DNA here is from genome assembly GCF_035254505.1 of Aromatoleum sp. Lineage (GTDB taxonomy): Bacteria > Pseudomonadota > Gammaproteobacteria > Burkholderiales > Rhodocyclaceae > Aromatoleum. The sequence continues at coordinate 11,239 of NZ_DATFAO010000010.1, forward strand.
TCTCGGCGCGGATCGCGCGCGCGTCGATGTCGGGCGCGCCGAAGAGTTCCAGCGGGCGCGTCGTGCCGCGGCCCTCGGAGAGCGTCGTGCCTTCGAGCATCACCGTACCCGCATAGGCGCGCGCCATCGACAGGTTCGGCGCGTTCGGGCTCGGATTGACCCAGCTGCGCTCGCCCAGCGGCCAGCCATAGCCCGGCGCGGCGTTCGGCTGCCAGCCTTCCATCGCGATCACTTCGCACTCGACGTCGAGTCCGAGCGTCGCAATGAACCAGCGCGCGAGCTCGCCCATCGTCAGACCGTGCCGCATCGGCATCGGTCCCGCGCCAACGAAGCTCTCCCAGCCTTCGCGCAGCAGCAGGCCTTCGACGGGGCGGCCCGCCGGATTCGGGCGGTCGAGCACCCACACGGCCTTCTTGTGGCGCGCGGCGGCTTCGAGCACATAGCGCAGCGTCGTGATGAAGGTGTAGATGCGGCAGCCGAGATCCTGCAGGTCGACGAGCAGCACGTCGAAGCTGTCCATCATGGCGTCGGTCGGCCGGCGTACGTTGCCGTAAAGACTGAAGACGGGGATGCCGTGCACCGGGTCGATGAAGTCCGGCGACTCGACCATGTTGTCCTGCTTGTCGCCACGTAGTCCGTGCTGCGGGCCGAAGGCGGCGGTGAGCTTCAGGTCGGGCAGCGCCGCGAGCGCGTCGAGCGAATGCGTCAGATTGCGCGTGACGGAGGCGGGGTGGGCGAGCAACGCGATGCGGCGGCCGGCAAGCGGGCGGCGCAGTGCCGGGTCTTCGAGCAGGCGGTCGAGTCCGAACCGGATATTCATCGTGTCCTGGCAGTTGGCGGCGCGTTCAGCGCGGCGCCTGGGACAGCGTCAGCGTGAAGGCGTCGCGGTGGTGAAAGTCGGGGCGCTCGGAGGGGTGGCGCAGAGCCCAATAGGATAACCCGCCCTCGGTCGTTTCGATCACAGCCGACAGTCCGAGCTGCAGCAAGTGGCCGGTCGGCAGCGCGGCAGCGTCGATCGCGGCCTCCAACAGCAGCTCGCCGCCTTCGCTCCGCGCAAGGATCGCCGGCGGCAGCAGCGGGATCGGAGCCTTGTCGCGGCGCAGCCGGTAGTCGTCGAAATCGTAGATCGCCCATTCGCCCGACGGTGAGAAGTTGAACTCGCGGTAGGCGGTGCTGCCGGCCGCGCCAATGAAGGCTTCACAGCAGGTATGGGCCCACAGGCCGTCCGCCCGGCCCGGAAAAGTCGCGGCGGGCACGCGGATCGCGTCGATCGCGCCGATGATCCGATAGCGCAGGGTCAAAGCACCGTCGCCCCCGCGCGAAAGCGTCACACTGACGGCTTTGACCGGCGTGTCAGGCGTGTCGGGGTGGGGCTGTAGGACGAATGCTTGCATGGCGATGGGTGGAAAGTTTCAGTCGAATCCGATCGTGGCCGTTCCGTACACGATGCGACTGGCACGATTGACGGCTTCGGTGCCCCCGCTTGCCGCCTGTTCGGTACGATCGGCGATTTCCTGGTGCCGCGGACCGAGGTTCAGCGCGGTCAGCGCGAATTGCACGCCATGGCCGGCGATGCGCGTCGTGTAGCTGAGATTGGCGTCGACCGTCGTATAGGGGCGCGACAGGTAGCGGAAGCGCGGCACGTACCCGTCGCCGCCGGCGAGCGAGCCCATGCGCAGCACGCTCACCATGCTCTTCCAGCCCGGCGCCCAGTCCTGCAGCCAGCTCATGCTTGCAGTATAGGAGGCGCTGCGATCCTCGATGGCGGAGTCGTGGCTGCGCGGGGCGAGCAGCGTGTGCGTGAGCCGCAGCTCGGTGCCCGCGCGCGGCTGCGCGACGAGCTGGTATTCGAGGCCGCGCATCATCACCGGCGAGTCGACATTCTCGTAGCGCGTCGAACCCAGGAAGGACGACAGCAGTGGCGCAGGCGTCGGGTCGGGCTGTGGCACGCGCACGATGAAGTCGCGGATGCGTTCGCTGAAGAGGCGCACGTCGAGTGTCGTGTGCAGCGAGGGGAAGCGGCCGAGGTAGCCCAGTTCGACGCTATCGATGCGCGTCTGGTCCAGGTCCGGGTTGGGCAGGAAGGGGCGCACCAGCGCCGCGCCGCTCGCGGGGTCGATCGCGCGGATATCGCCGAAGAGCTCGAACGGAATCTGCTGGCGGTAGGCGCGGGCGTAACCGGCGCGCAGCGTATCGGTCGGAGAAGCCTGCCAGTTCGCGAAGAGGCGCGGGCTGAAGGTCGAGGGCGCTCCCGAATACTTCTCCTGTGCGCCACCTGCGTTGAAGCTCAGCGTCTCGCGGGCGCGCCATTCGACGTTGCCGAAGAGGCGGAAGAGGTTCTGCGGATCCGGGTTGCCGCCGTAGAACAGGAAGGGGGCGTCGACCTCGTCGCGGCGCGCTTCGGCGCCCCAGACGAACTGCAGGTCGCTGCGCGGGGCGAGGCGGTGCTGCACCTCGATATCGTCGCGCATGCTGCTGCGATTCCGGTCGAGCGGCACTCTGGGGAAGAAGGGCGGGGCGGATGCGAACCACTCGTCGCGGATCCGCTCGTGGTTGCGGTAGTAGTTGACGAGCCACTCGCTGTCCGCGTCCGGCGTGTGCTGCCACTGCAGATGCAGCGTGTGGTCGCCGCTTTCGGTGGTGCGTGGCGCATTGTTCCCGAAGACCGAGTCCGCGTAGCCTTCGCCGCGTCTCGCTTCGCTCGCCGCGGCCCGTAGCAGCACGGCATCCTGCGGCGACACCTGCAGGTCACCGCGCAAGGCCAGCGTGTTGCGGTTGAGGGTATCGTGCAGGCTGCGGAACCCCTGGTCGTGCTGGCTCGCCGCATTCACGCGCACGGTCAGCGGCCCGCTGCCGCCGCTCCAGTGCGCCTCCGCGTCGGCCAGGCGGTCGTCGCCGGCGCTAACCGTCACGCGCGTGCCCTGGTCCTCGCTGCTATGGCGCGTGATGATGTTGATCACGCCGAGAAACGCGTTCGCACCGAAGCCGCTCGCGTTGGTGCCGCGCACCACCTCGATGCGGTCGATCTCATCCAGCGTCAGCGGCAGCGCGCTCCAGTCGACGCCGCCGAAGGCGCTCGGCGTGATCACCGAGCGGCCGTCGATCAGCACCTGCATCTCGGTCGGGAA
>NZ_DATFAO010000011.1:0-9291 GCF_035254505.1 Aromatoleum sp.
CGAAGAGAACGAAATCCCGACGCACTGGTACAACGTCGTCGCGGACATGCCGAACGCCCCGACCCCGCCGCTGGGCCCGGACGGCAAGCCGGTCAGCCCCGAGCAGCTCCTCGCGATCTTCCCCGGTCAGATCCTCGAACAGGAAATGAGCGCCGAGCGCTGGATTCCGATTCCCGACGAAGTGCGCGAGGTCTACAAGATCTGGCGCCCCAGTCCGCTGATGCGTGCCGTGCGCCTCGAACGCGCCCTTGGCACGCCGGCAAAGATCTTCTTCAAGTACGAAGGCGTCTCGCCCGCCGGCTCGCACAAGCCCAACTCCGCCGTGCCGCAGGCCTTCTACAATCGCCAGGCCGGCATCAAGCGCCTCACCACAGAGACCGGCGCCGGCCAGTGGGGCTCGTCGATCTCCTTCGCCGGCCAGATGTTCGGCCTCGAAGTCCGCGTCTACATGGTCAAGGTCAGCTATCACCAGAAACCCTACCGCCGCCTGATGATGCAGACCTGGGGCGCGGAAGTGTTCGCAAGTCCCTCGGAGCTCACGCAGACTGGCCGCGACGCCCTTGCGCGCGACCCGGACAACCCGGGCTCGCTCGGCCTCGCGATCTCCGAAGCCGTCGAGGAAGCCGCCGGTCGCGCCGACACCAACTACACTCTCGGCTCGGTGCTCAACCACGTACTGCTGCACCAGACCGTCATCGGTCTCGAAGCGAAGAAGCAGTTCGACAAGATCGGCCTCTATCCGGACGTCGTCCTCGGCCCCTGCGGCGGCGGCTCCAGCTTCGGCGGGATCGCCTTCCCCTTCCTCGCCGACAAGGCGGCCGGCGACAGCCGGGCGCAGAATCTGCGCTGCGTCGCCGTCGAACCCACGTCCTGCCCGACGCTGACCAAGGGACAATACGCCTACGACTTCGGCGACGCTTCCGGCTTCACGCCGCTGATGAAGATGTACACGCTGGGCCACGACTTCATGCCGCCGGGCATCCACGCCGGCGGCCTGCGCTACCACGGCGACTCCCCGCTGGTGTCGCAGCTCTACCACGAAGGCCTGCTCGAAGCGGTCGCCGTGCCTCAGCTCGCGACGTTCGAGGCCGGCGTGATGTTCGCGCGCAACGAAGGCATCATTCCGGCGCCCGAATCCTGCCACGCGATTCGCGCCGCGATCGACGAAGCGCTCAAGTGCAAGGCGACCGGCGAGCCGAAGGTCATCCTCTTCAACCTCACCGGCCACGGCCACTTCGACATGAGCGCTTACGAGCGCTTCTTCTCCGGGCAACTCGAAAACTACGACTATCCCGCCGAAGCCGTCGCGCAATCACTGGCGCATCTACCGAAGGTCGGCTGATCGGGTAAGCTTCTTCCCCATGCCCATGATGCGTGTCCTGTTTCTCGTCCTGCTCCTCCTCAACTTGCTGGCCTTCGCATTTTCGCGCGGCTGGCTGGGGACGCCAGCGCCCGAGGGGGAGCCGGAACGGCTGACCAATCAGCTCAACCCGGAGCGCATCGTCCTGCGTCCCGCCGAAGCTCCGCGCGCAGAAGAAGCAAAACCCAAATCGCCGGAGCCGGCTCCCGCGCCCGAGCCGACACCGGCTCCGGCGCCTGTCACGGCACCGACTAACGAAGCGAAGCCGCCCGCTGCCAAGGCCGCCAACGGCGCTGACGAGGCCTGCGTTGCGCTGACAGGCCTGACCGAAGCGCAGGCCGACAATCTCGCGCAGAATTTGCGCGCGGCGACCGCCGCGGTGCGCGCCACCCACGAGACCGCCACCGCCCCGTCTTCGTGGTGGGTGCACATTCCCGCAAGCGGCGGGAAGGAAGCCGCGGAGCGTCGCGTCGCAGAGCTGCGCTCGCTCGGCATCGAGGACCTGTTCATCATGCAGGACCCCGGCCCCAACCAATACGCAGTCTCGCTGGGCCTGTTCAAGTCCGAAGCGAAGGCGCAGCAACATCTCGCGATGCTGCAGAACAAGCGCGTGCGCACGGCGACCATCGCCGCCCGCAACACCGTGGTTCACCGCGTCGAGATGCGCGGCTCCGCTGCGGCCGTCGACACGATGTCCGCCTCGCGCGTAGTCCGTCAGTCCGGCGCCACTATCGGCGAATGCAAATCATGACTTCCTCCCCCTTCATCGTCGGCCTCACCGGCGGCATCGGCAGCGGCAAGAGCGCCGCGGCAACGCGCTTCGCCGAGCTCGGCGCAACCGTCGTCGACACCGACCTTATCGCCCATGCCCTCACGGCGCCTGGCGGCCTCGCGATGACTCCGATCCGCGAGGCCTTCGGCGACGCCGTGATCGCCTCCGACGGCGCCCTCGACCGCAAGGCCATGCGCGACCGGGCCTTCGCCGACCCGTCGGAACGCAAGCGGCTCGAGGCGATCCTCCACCCGATGATCCGCGCCGAATGCGACCGCCGTGCGCGCGAAGCCATCGGCCCATATGTCGTCCTGGTCGTGCCGCTGCTGGTCGAAGCCGGCACCTACCGCGAACGCTGCCATCGCATCTGCGTCGTGGATTGCCCGGAGGAACTCCAGATCGCGCGCGTCATGGCGCGCAACGGCATCCCCGAAGACCAGGTACGTGCCATCATGGCGACGCAGGCAAGTCGCGAAGCACGCCTTACCGCGGCCGACGATGTCATCGACAACAGCGGCGACCTGCCGACACTGATCGCTCATGCCGACCGCCTGCACCGGTCTTACCTCCAGGCCGCAGGTGCAGCACAGCCGATTACGCTTCCGTAATCACACCCCGCCATCGCCGACTTCAATCGCAACCGGCCGTGGCATAGGCCCTGTGCTATCATCGCCGCAACCAATTCGAGACTCCTGTCAATTTCGGGCGCAACGCGGTGATCAGCTACGAATATCCTCTCAACGAGCGTATCCGCACGCTCCTGCGCCTCGAGGACCTGTACCAGAAGCTCGCCCACTTCCTGCGCGGAGAAGCGCCCCAGGACCATCACGTCGCACTGCAAACCCTCTTCGAGATCCTCGAAGTGGCGAGCCGGGCCGACCTGAAAGTCGACTTGGTTCAGGAGTTGGAGCGCCAGCGCCAGATCCTGCTGTCCTTCCGCAATAACCCCGAGATCTCCGAAGAAGCGCTCTCCGGCGCCTTGTATGAAATCGAGCAGGCCTCCTCCTCACTGCTTGCGATGGCCGGCAAGATCGGCCAGTACCTGCGCGAAAACGAATGGCTGATGGCGATCCGCAGTCGGGCGACGATTCCCGGTGGCGTCTGCCAGTTCGACCTGCCGTCCTACCACTACTGGCTCAACCGCGATCCCGAGCAGCGGCGCAGTGACCTGGGCGGCTGGTGCCATCCGCTGATGCCGATCCGCGACGGGCTCACCATCGTCTTGCGTCTGCTGCGCGCGAGTGGTCGCCCCGAGATGCAACTTGCGCGTGCCGGAACGTACCAATTGATGATGGCGGGCCGCAGCGCGCAGATGTTGCGATTACGCGTTTCCCCGGCCGACGCGGTGGTGCCCGAAATCAGCGCCAACAAGTACGCCCTGAACGTGCGTTTCATGCTCTCGGAAACGGTCCTCCGCCCCCGCCTCGCGGAACGCGACGTCCAGTTCGAACTGACCTTCTGTAGTCTGTAAGCGCCCGGTATGTCCCAGGTCCGCACCGTCAAATGCCCGCAATGCGGCGCCCCGGTTCCGTGGGTACCCGAGAACCGCTATCGCCCGTTCTGCTCCGAACGCTGCAAGCAGATCGATCTCGGCGCCTGGGCCTCCGAAAGCTATCGCGTGCCGGCCTCAGCCCCGGGCGACCCGGGCGAAGGCGACGACGCTCCCGGCCCGCGTCAGAACGACTGATCCCAGCTCGCGCGGATCGCGGCGACGCCATGCGCGCCGTGCGAACGCGCCACATCCATGTCACCAGGCCCAAGCCCGCCGAGCGCCAGGACGGGCATCGGAAGGTCCCGCGCAAGTTCCTCGAATCGCTCCCAGCCCAGCGCTGGCTGCCCCGGATGGGTACGAGTCGGCAAGACGGCCCCCAGCACCGCATAATCGAGTCCCAGCGCCGCCGCCCGCTCCAGTTCCTCCCGGGTATGGCACGAAGCACCGACCCACTCGAAGTCCGGCCGCTCGGCCAATCCGCCGAGCTGATCGGCCGACAGGTGCACGCCATGGGCTCCTGCCTTCGCTGCCGCTTCCAGGTCCCGATTCACCACGACCGTCGCGCCGCGCGACCGCGCCCGTTCCAGCACGCGCACCACCAGATCCAGCCGCTCATTCGTCGTCATCTGCGGTTCGCGCACCTGCACGAGACGCAGTCCACGAGCAAAAGCCGCATCGAGCCGCTCGAGCTGCCCGTCCACACCCATTTCCGCGCACTGCGTAATCCCCATCCAGCGCGGCAACCGTAACGCCTTCAGGATCGGCCCGTTCGCGGGCAGCATCGGTCCGACCGCGGGCCGATCGACCAACTCCCAGGATAGCGCGCTGTGTACATGATCGTTGACCGTCCCCTCCCACTCGGCCACTTCAAAGAAGTGCAGCCGCACGTGAGCATGTTCGTAGAGATGTTCCCGCGTCACCCAGGGATAAACCTTTCCCACGCGGATCCCCAGCTCCTCGTCCAGCTCACGCACTAGGGCGCCCGCTGGCGATTCGCCTGCCTCCACCTTGCCACCGGGAAATTCCCAATACCCCGGGTAGAAGGTGTCCGGCGCACGCTGGCCCAGCAGAAACCGCCCATCAGGACGCACGATCACGCCCGCCGCCACATCGACCCGCTTCTTCATCACCGCCCCACCATCACTCGACGCGCCCGGCCCAATCGCGGGCGAACTGCCAGGCCACCCGTCCCGACCGAGAACCGCGCATCAACGCCCACTGCAGCGCCTCCTGGCGCGCCTCGTCGATCGCCTGCTTGCCCAAGCCAAACGCCTTCAACCAGTACGCCACGATCTCCAGATACTCGTCCTGGCTGAACGGATAGAAGGAAATCCAGAGCCCGAAGCGCTCCGACAGCGAAATCTTTTCCTCGACCGCCTCGCCGGGATGGATCTCGCCGTCGACGTGCCGCGTCTGCAGATTCTCGTCGTGGTATTCCGGCATCAAGTGGCGCCGGTTCGACGTCGCGTAGATCAGCACGTTATCGGGAACCGCCGCAATCGAGCCATCCAGCACGCTCTTCAGCGCCTTGTAGGCCGCTTCACCTTCCTCGAACGACAGGTCGTCACAAAAAAGGACGAAGCGCTCCGGCCGTCCCTGGACGAGATCGACGATCTCGGGCAGGTCGACGAGATCGGACTTGTCGACCTCGATCAGGCGCAGTCCCTTCGACGAATAGGCATTCAGCAAGGCTTTGACCAGCGAGGACTTGCCCGTCCCGCGCGCGCCGGTCAACAGGACGTTGTTGGCGCGCCGTCCGGCAAGGAACTGTCGCGTGTTCTGGTCGATCCGGTCCTTCTGGTCGTCGATATCGCGCAGGTCCTTCAGCCGGATTCCGTGCGGATGCACGATCGGCTGCAGCCAGGCCCGGCCGTTGCGCCGCCGCCACAGGAAAGCCACCGCGGCGGACCAATCCGGCGCCTCCGCCCCGCGCGGCAACAACAACTCCAAACGATCCATCAACTGCTCTGCGCGTGCGATCAGTCGAACGACGTCATTCATCGTGCTCACCACTCCCTTCGATCTTCTTCGTATCACGGCCTTTCGGCCAGGTCGCCCAGACAATGATCAGCAACAAGGCCAAGGCAACGCCCGCCTCGAGAAAAATGACCCACATGCAGCCTCCGCAAAGACAACGAGCTCGCCGGGCACCTGCCTCCAGTCGCCGCTATACTGGCGAGCCTTCGTCGTCCCGTCAAACCGAATCCCCATGAAACGGCGTTCCTCCCGCTACTCCGCCTGCCGTCCGCTCGTCCTCCTGGCTGTCTCCCTCCTCGCTGCCTGTGCCAGCCAGCCGCCGGCCCCGCTGGCTGGCGACAGCACACAAACCTGCCCGCCTGCGAAGCCCTGTCCTGCCTGCCCCATATGCCCGGCACCGGCGGTGACACCCCCTACACCCCCGACGGAAGTCCGAGCAGCCGCAGCCCCGCTGCAGCGCGCACAGTGGGGCGAACTCCCCGGCTGGACGAATGACGACCTTTCACAGGCGTGGCCCGCGTTACGCGCCTCCTGCAAGGGCCTCGCCAAACAGTCGCGCTGGAAGTCCTTCTGCGACGCGTCCCAGGCACTTGGCGACCATCCCGCCGTGCCTGCGATTCGCCGCCTCGTCGAGGACAAACTCGTCCCGTGGGCCGTTCACAACCCCGACAACTCGACCGAAGGGCTGATCACCGGCTATTACGAGCCGCTGATCAACGGCAGCCGTACGCGCTCCGACCGCTACCCCTGGCCGATTCACGCGGTTCCGCCCGACCTGCTCACCGTCGACTTCGGCGATCTCTATCCGGACCTGCGCAATCTGCGCCTTCGTGGCCGCATCGTGGGCAACAAGGTGGTTCCCTACTGGACGCGCGCCGAACTCGACGCAATGCAGGACCGCACGCCCGCCCCGGTGCTCCTGTGGGCGGCCGACCCCATCGAGCTCTTTTTCCTTCAGGTCCAAGGCTCGGGCCGCGTTGAACTGCCTGACGGCACTCGCGTCCGCGTCAGCTATGCCGACCAGAACGGTCATCCTTACCAGTCGATCGGCCGCTGGCTGGTCGCCAAAGGCGAGCTACCGCTCGAAAAAGCGTCGATGGAAGGTATCAAGAACTGGGCCAAGGCCAACCCGCAACGGCTTCCCGAACTCTTGCACAGCAATCCGAGCTACGTGTTCTTCAAGGAAATGACCGCAACCAACGACGGTCCGAATGGCGCCTTGGGCGTTCCTCTCACCGCGGGACGCAGCATCGCCGTCGATCCGCGCACCATTCCCCTCGGTGCGCCCGTCTTCCTATCGACGACGTTCCCGCTCTCCGACCGGCCGTTGCGGCGCCTGATGTTCGCCCAGGACACCGGCGGCGCCATCAACGGCGCGGTGCGCGCCGACTTCTTCTGGGGATTTGGCGCCGAAGCCGGCACCCAGGCAGGACGAATGCGCCAGCAAGGCCAACTGTGGGTCCTGCAACCCAAGGACGACCCTGCACAGTAAGCGGCCGCCGAGCGGCGGATCAGCAACGATCCGCGCGCGGCGTCAATCCCCTTACTTAGTCACGCCCGCCAGGGCCTCTTCGAGCTGGGCCGCCGCGACATAACCGCCGATCCGGCGCCCGTCTGCGAGGAAGAGCGTCGGCGTTCCGTTGATGCGCAGCTTGCGCCCCAACTCGACGTTACGATCGACCACCTCGCTATCGCACTTCGGCCCGGAAGGAGGCGCCTTCGCCTCGAGAATCCAGTCGTTCCAGGCTTTGGCTCGATCCTTCGAACACCAGATTGTGCGCGACTTCTCGGTCGAGTCCGGGGTCAGAATCGGATACAGGAAGGTGTAGAGCGTCACGTTCTTCACCTGCGTCAGCTCCTTGGCCAGACGCTTGCAGTAGGTGCAGTTCGGATCCTCGAAGGTCACCAGCACGCGCGAGCCGTTACCCCGTACCTGCTTGATCGCCTGATCGAGCGGGAGTGTCCCGAAATCGATCGTCGACAACTGCGCCATCCTTGCGGCCGTCACGTCCCGACGCGTCTTCGTGTCGATAACTCGGCCATCGAGCAGGAACGTGACCTTGTCGTCCGTATAGACGAGTTCCCCGCTCTTCATCAACACTTCATACAGGCCGCCGTACGGCACCTTCGCGACCGACTCGACGGCACTGGGCGATCCGACAAACGCCTCCACCGCCTTCTTCACCGCCGCTTCGTCCGCGTGCGCTACTGCCGGCAGCACCGCCGCCAACGTTCCCAGCGCCGCCACCATCGCGCGCAGTTTTTCGATCACCATCAAATTCTCCAGAAAATCAGAACCGCCCGCTCGTTGCATAGTGCACGAGCACGTCCCTTACGACCGGGACCCGGTCGGTCAGGTTCAATCCGACATTACGCAACATGGAAACTAGGGGATTACGCGACCCGAACAGGCGATTGAGCCCGTGCGTCGTGTACTGCAGCAACCAAGGTTCTTCGGCGCGTGCGCGCGCATAGCCACGCAGCACGGCGAGATCGCCAGGGTCCCGCCAGGGAGGCAACGCGCGAAGTATGTCCGCGAGTTGTTTCGCATCCTGGAACCCGAGATTGATACCATGACCGGACAAGGGATGGATGGCGTGAGCGGCATCGCCGACCAAAGCCAGTCGCGGCTTGACCACCGACTCGACTCGCATGAAACGCAATGGAAAGCCCACCGCAGGCGTCACCGGTTCGAGCCGTCCAAGCGCGTCGCCCGCGGCTTCCGCCACTCTTCGCGCGAGTTCGGCGGACTCCAGGCCCAGCAACTCCTCCGCCTTGTCGTCCTCGCATGACCACACCATTGAGACCATTTGCTGCGGAAGCGGCAGCAAGGCCAGGATGCCGTCGTCCCTGAACCACTGAAAGGCGCGGTTGCGATGATCCTTCTCGCAACGAAAATTCCCGACAACGCCCCGCTCTCCGTAGGGCTTGGAATCCGCACGAATCCCGGCGCGTTCGCGCACCCACGAATTGGCCCCGTCCGCGCCGATCAGCAAACGGCAATGCGCCCGTCTTCCGTCCGACAGGACTATGGTCTGGCTGTCCGCCCCGTGAATCAATTCATCGGGCGAACAGCCCGTGAGTATCGTTACATTATGCTGACGCTTCACCGTCTCCCACAACTCCCGATGAATTCTCCCCGCCTCTACGGTCCAGGCCAGTTCGGACAGACCGCTGTCGTAAGCGTCGAATTCCAACTGTCCTCCCGCGTCACCGCGGATCGACATCGCGTGCACGGGCGCGATCCGACCAAGGTCGAGATGCTGCCATACGCCGATTTCCCGCAGGAAGGCTGCACAGATTGGACTCACGGCATAGACCCGCGGATCCCACCCCTCGGCAAGCACCGGCGGGCGTGTCTCGACAAGTCCGATACGGTATCGGGTGCCCTGCAGGGCGACGGCGAGACTGGCTCCCGCGAGTCCGCCGCCAACGATGATCAGATCAAAGTCCATAGGTCGCGCAATTACGCAAAGAGGATCGATTCTGCCGCATGCGGGCGATCAAGTCACGGTCAGATCCGTGGACAGAATAATGCTTACACGGTGAGCGCCGTAGACGTAAAAAAGCCGCCGATCTGTGTGAGGTCGGCGGCTTTTTTGGGATGAGGTAGTCTGACGATGACCTACTTTCGCACCCACGAGAGGCACTATCATCGGCGCGGTCCTGTTTCACGGTCCTGTTCGGGAT
>NZ_DATFAO010000012.1:0-34845 GCF_035254505.1 Aromatoleum sp.
ATCTCCGAAACGCTGGAGTCGCTGCCCGCCGACTGAACGCGGTTGCCGCTCAGCCGGCCGCGATCCACCTCTCCGGATCGATCTGCCACTTGTCGAAGTCTTCGTGTTCGATGATCACGTTGCTCGACTTTGCCAAGTCGAGGAGATGCGGCGGCACGTAGCAACGCCTGAGCGCGTCGAACATCACGAGCACCGTCGGCTGCAGCAGGTGCTCGCTGTTCTGCGCCTGCACCACCGCGAGCTTGCCGCTTTCCAGGCGCACCAGCGAACCGCTCGGATAGATGCCGACCGAGCGGATGAAGGCGTGCACGAGCTTCGGGTCGAAGTGGTACTTGCTCCATTCGAGGAGCTTCCTCAGTGCCTGCGTCGGCGGCATCCCCTTGTGATAGACGCGGTTCGACGTGATCGCGTCGTAGACGTCGACGATCGCCCCCATCTGACCGTACAGACTGATCTCGCTGCCCTTGAGCTTGTTCGGATAGCCCGTGCCGTCGTAGCGCTCATGGTGCTGAGCGGCGACGTCGAGGGCGATCTCGCTGATGCCCGGCGTGTGCTGCAGGATGAGCTTGCTCTGCACGACGTGCGACTTCATCTTGTCGAACTCGGCCTCGGTCAGCTTGGCAGGCTTGTTGAGGATGCCGTCGGGCACCTTCGCCTTGCCGACGTCATGCAATAGTGCGCCGATTGAGATCTCCTTGATGACCTCGCGTGGCAGCTCGAGCGTGCGCGCGAAGCTCGTCAGCAGCGCGCACACCGACACCGAGTGCATGAACGTGTAGTCGTCGTGATCCTTCAGGTGCAGCAGCGGCAGCAGCGCGTCGGGCTGGCGGAAGATCGAGCTGACGATCTTCTCGACCAGCGGTTCGACCTTCTCCAGCTCGATCTGCCTGCCGATCCGCACGTCGCCCATGAGATCCCGCACGATCTGCTCCGCTTCGCCCTGCAATCGGCGCGCGCGCTGGATTTCCACGTCGCGTGACACGCGTTGGACGCGTGGCTGCGGCGCCGCCGCGATGTCGCCCAGTGCCGCATCGAGTTCGCTGCGCCGGTCGTCTTCGGTCGGGGCGTCCGCCACGTCGTCGCCACGCGAGGTGTCGATATAGATCTCGTGGACGCCGATTTCGCGCACCGACATCACCGTCTGCGCATCGCTCACGAGGAACTGGTTGCGGACGAAATCGTGATCGGTCCAGTCGCAGTTCAGATCGTGGATGTACATGCCCGGGGCGAGCTGCTCGACGCGGATCAGTTTGATCATCGGAGGGATGCCGGCTAAAGGTGCATGAGTCTATCGCGGCCGCGCCGCGCCGTGCGGCGATGCAGCGGGCGTTTTGCACTGTTTTGCGGCTTAATTGATCCCTTGCGCCACAAGCGCCCCAACGAGGACCCACAATGTCACCGATTTCCCTGCCGCTCGATCTCGCGGCCCTGCGTCTCGCCCACGATCGCATCCGCGACGCCGTGATCCGCACCGTGCAGTGGCAGAACGACCCGCTATCCGAAGAACTCGGCGTGCCGTTGCGGCTCAAGCTCGAAAACCTGCAACGCACGGGCTCCTTCAAGCTGCGCGGCGCGACGCACAAGATCGGCCGCCTGCTCGACTCCGACACGCCGCCGACCGGCGTCGTCGCGGCTTCGGCCGGCAACCACGCGCAGGGCGTCGCACGCGCCGCCGCCCAATGCGGGCTGCGCGCGGTGGTCGTGATGCCGAGCAACGCGCCGCTCACCAAAATCCAGTCCTGCCGCAAGCTCGGTGCCGACGTGCGCCTCGTCGGCGACAACCTCGAAGTCGCGGCCGACGAAGCGCGTCGTCTCGCGAAGGAAGAAGACCTCGCCTTCCTGCACCCCTACGACGACTGGGACGTGATCGCCGGCCAGGCGAGCTGCGGCTTGGAGATGCTCGAAGACGCGCCGGACATGACGGTCGCGATCGTGCCGCTCGGCGGCGGCGGGCTCATCTCCGGCGTTGCGCTCGCACTCAAGCTGCAGAATCCGGCGATCCGCGTGATCGGCGTGCAGACCGAGGCGGTCGCCCCGTGGCGTACCTTCCTGCGCGACGGGGCGCTCGAGGAAGTGCCGCCCGGCGCCCACACCATCGCCGACGGCATCAAGGTCAAGCGGCCGGGACTGCTCACGCGCCAGGTCATCGCGCGCTACGTCGACGAGATCGTCACCGTCGACGACAACGCGATCGCCGAAGCCATCGTCACGCTGCTCGAACGCACCCGCACGATCGGCGAAGGCGCGGGCGTGGTCGGGCTCGCCGCGCTGATGCAGAAGAAGATCGTGCTGGCGCCCGACGACCGCGCCGTGGTCGTAATTTCGGGCGGCAACGTGGACATGACGCTCGTCGGACGTTCGATCGACTACGGTCTCGCGTCGAGCGGCCGGCTGATGTGCGTCGCGGTGACGATCTCGGACGCACCGGGGCAGTTGCTGGGACTCTTGAAGACGGTCGCGGAACTCGGGATGAACGTCCGCCACGTGGAACATCGGCGTGGCGAATTGCATGTACCGGTGGGCATGACCGAGGTGATCCTGCAGATGGAGACGCGGGACCTCGATCATCAGCGTGCGCTGCTGACGCTGCTTGCGACCCAAGGGCTGC
Source organism: Aromatoleum sp. (assembly GCF_035254505.1). GTDB lineage: Bacteria > Pseudomonadota > Gammaproteobacteria > Burkholderiales > Rhodocyclaceae > Aromatoleum. Next base: position 2,609 of record NZ_DATFAO010000012.1, read on the forward strand.
GGGTGCGCAATCTCGTCGTGTAAACGTGTAACGAAATCCTGGCCGTAGACAGAAAAGCGGGGCTGCCGAAGCAGCCCCGAAAATGGCCTCCATCGGGGCCAAAGGGTTACACCATTGCCCACATTATAGGGCCTAATGTCAGAGACAGCAGGCAATAATTCCCAGTTCCCGGATACAAGAAAAAAATTTTTGTTACACGGTCGGCACGCCCCGATGCCGTTGTCCTGACGGCCGTCTCGCGCTGCGCGACGCCAAGCCGGCACGTGCCGCTTCCCGACTGTTAGAATCCGGTCTTTGCCCATCGCCGCTACAGGAATATTGCCCGTGCAGATCGTCTGTCTCGACCTCGAAGGTGTGCTGGTTCCCGAAATCTGGATCGAATTCGCCGAGCGTACCGGCATTCCCGAGCTGCGTCGCACGACGCGCGACGAGCCGAACTACGACACGCTGATGAAGTACCGGCTGAACCTCCTCGCGGAAAGGAAGCTGGGCCTGCCGGACATCCAGGACGTCATCGCCAGCATGGGCCCGATGCCCGGCGCGCGCGACTTCCTCGACGACCTGCGTTCGAGCTATCAGGTCGTGATCCTGTCCGACACCTTCCAGGAATTCGCCAAGCCGCTGATGAAGCAGCTCGGCTGGCCGACGCTGCTGTGCCACTCGCTCGTCGCCGACGAGCAGGGCATGCTCGTCGACTACCGCCTGCGCATGCCGGACCAGAAGCGCGAGGCGGTCAAGCGCTTCAAGGAGTTGAAGCTCACCGTCGTTGCCGCGGGCGACTCGTACAACGACACGGCGATGCTGGGCGAAGCCCACGGCGGCATCCTGTTCCATCCGCCGGAAAACGTGATCCGCGAATTCCCGCAGTTCCCGGTCACACGCAGCTACCCGGAACTGCGGCGCGAGATCGACAAGGCTTTCGCGCGCGTCGCCTGACGGGCTCCCGCGATGCACCGCGAACGCTTCTTTACCCTGTCGGCGTCCTGCCCCGACCGCGTCGGCATCGTCGCGCGCGTGTCGGGCTTCATCGCCGAGCACAACGGCTGGATCCTCGAGACCTCGCTGCACGCCGAGCCTCCCCGCGTCGACGCAAGCGAGGCCGAGGCCATCGGGCGCTACTTCATGCGCATCGAGATCAAGGCCTCCTCGCTGCCCTTCCACCTCGCCGAATTCCGCGAACGCTTCCGTCCGCTCGCCGAAGAGCTCGAGATGGACTGGACGATCACCGACTCGGCCGTCAAGAAACGCGTCGTCGTGCTCGTGTCGAAGCAGGAACACTGCCTCTACGATCTGTTGGCGCGCTGGCAGTCGAAGGAGCTCGACGTCGAGATCGCCTGCGTGATCTCGAACCACGACACCTTCCGCGGCTTCGTCGAGTGGCACGGCATTCCCTTCCATCATGTGCCGGTGACGCCCGACAACAAGATTTCGGCTTACGCCGAAGTGCGCCGCATCTTCGAGGAAGTGCGCGGCGACACGATGGTGCTCGCGCGCTACATGCAGGTGCTCGCGCCCGACCTGTGCGCAGCGTACCCGGGGCGCATCATCAACATCCACCACAGCTTCCTGCCGAGCTTTGTCGGCGCGAAGCCCTACCATCAGGCCTGGGCGAAGGGCGTGAAGCTGATCGGGGCGACCTGCCACTACGTCACCGCCGAGCTCGACCAGGGCCCGATCATCGAGCAGGACGTGATCCGCATCGATCATTCCGATTCGGTCGACGACATGGTGCGCTACGGCAAGGACATCGAGAAGACGGTGCTCGCGCGCGGCCTGCGCTACCACCTCGAAGGACGCGTGCTGCTGCACGGGAACAAGACCATCGTGTTCCGCTGAACAGCGGACTCCATCGCACCAGAACAGGGCGCTCTCGGGCGCCCTGTTTTCGTTTCGGTGGCGTGAACGAAAACGGGCACCCCGAAGGGTGCCCGTCCTTGCATGCCGGGTGGAGCGGCCCGGCTTGCCTTGATGCCCGAATTACAGGTGATAGGCGGTTTCGCCGTGCGACGTGATGTCGAGGCCTTCGCGTTCCTGATCTTCCGGCACACGCAGACCGACCAGCAGATCGACGATCTTGTAGGCGATGACCGAGACGACGGCCGACCAGACGATCGCGACACCGACGCCCCAGGCCTGGCTCGCGACCTGTGCGGCGAGGTCGAAGGAGCCGACCGCGTTCGCGACGTAGTCGTACACCCCGGTGCCGCCCAGATCCGGATCGACGAACACGCCGGTCAGCATCGCGCCGAGGATGCCGCCCACGCCATGCACGCCGAACACGTCGAGCGCGTCGTCGGCGCCGAGCATGCGCTTCAGGCCATTGACACCCCACAGGCAGACCACGCCGGCAAGGAGCCCGATCACGAGGCCGCCCATCGGGCCGACCCAGCCGCAAGCCGGGGTGATCGCCACGAGGCCGGCGACGGCACCCGAAGCGGCGCCCAGCAGCGAGGGCTTACCCTTCATCATCCATTCGGCGAACATCCAGGACAGGGCCGCGGCGGCGGTCGCGACCATCGTGTTCAGGAAGGCCATCGCGGTCAGGCCGTTGGCTTCGAGGTTGGACCCGGCGTTGAAGCCGAACCAGCCCACCCACAGCATCGAGGCACCGATCATGGTCATCGTCAGCGAGTGCGGAGCCATCGATTCGCGGCCGTAGCCGACGCGCTTGCCGATCATGAAGGCACCGACGATACCGGCGACGGCGGCGTTGATATGCACCACGGTGCCGCCGGCGAAGTCGAGCGCGCCCTTCTGGAACAGGAAGCCTGCGGTCGCGGCAGCCGCTTCACCCGCGGCAGCGTCCGTGTAGGCATCCGGGCCCGCCCAGTACCACACCATGTGGGCCATCGGGAGGTAGGAGAAGGTGAACCAGATCACCATGAAGAGCAGCACGGCGGTGAATTTCATCCGCTCGGCGAAGGCGCCGATGATCAGGGCCGGGGTGATCGCCGCGAAGGTCGCCTGGAACACGACATAGACGAACTCGGGGATCGCGACACCCTTGCTGAAGGTGGCTGCGACGGAGTCGACCGTGATGCCCTTCAGGAAGACCTTCGATAGCCCGCCGAAGAAGGCGTTGCCCTCGGTGAAGGCGAGACTGTAGCCATAGATGAACCACAGCACGATCATCAGCGAGAAGATCACGAAGACCTGCATCAGCACCGACAGCATGTTCTTCGAGCGCACGAGACCGCCGTAGAACAGTGCGAGGCCGGGGATCGACATGAAGGCGACGAGCGCCGTGGAGATCAGCATCCAGGCGGTGTCGCCCTTGTTGACCGTCGGTGCGGGCGCCGCAGCCGGGGCGGCGGCGGCCGCAGCGTCGGCAGTGGCGGCGGCGGGCGCGTCATCGGCGAAGGCGAGGCCGGTGAAGGCCATCGCCAGTATCGTCAGCAGGACTGCGAATAGTTTTTTCATGGCGTTCCCCTTACAGCGCGTCGGTGCCGGTTTCGCCGGTCCGGATGCGGATGGCCTGCTCGAGATCGAAGACGAAGATCTTGCCGTCGCCGATCTTGCCGGTCGCGGCGGCCTTCTCGATCGCCTCGATGACCTGGTCAAGCAGCTCGCTGCGCACGGCCGCCTCGATCTTCACCTTGGGGAGGAAGTCGACGACGTATTCGGCGCCGCGATACAGCTCGGTATGACCCTTCTGGCGACCGAAGCCCTTGACCTCGGTGACCGTGATGCCCTGCACGCCGATCGCCGAGAGCGCTTCGCGCACTTCGTCGAGCTTGAACGGCTTGATGATGGCTGTGACGAATTTCATGTTGGTTTCCTTTCAATCAAGCGGGGCGCTGGCCCCGCGGCGGAGCGCAATCAGAACGACTTCGCGACGCTGAAGATCACGCGCGGCTCGGCGATATCGACATGGTTGATGTCGGTGTCGACGTAGTGCAGACCGAGGGTCACGCCCGCAATCGCCTTGGTTACGCCGATCTTCCAGTCGTTGTACGACTCGGCCGGGCCGGCGATGACCTGGCGGCCGAAGTGGGCGTTGAGGGTCCAGCCGTCGGCGATCTCGTAGGCCGCTGACAGGTCGAGATACTTGGAGCCGTCCGAGTCCGGCGCGCCGAAGAGATTCGTGAAGGCGTGCGAGTACTTGAAGGTCAGGAACTTGTACGACAGGCCGACATAGCCTTCGAGCGTGTCCGGGCGCTTGGCGACGGAGTCGCGCCAGGTCTTCGTGTAGCGGCCCGGATAGACGTATTGCAGCAGGCCGACGTCGTAGCCGAAGTCGCCGATCGTGCCCTTGTAGCCGCCGTACACGTCGACTTCGAGGCTGTTATGCGAGGACTTGAAGCTCGCGCCGGCATCGCGTGCGGCGTCTTCGGAGTCGCGGATCCAGGACACGTTCGAGCCCCACACGCCGACGTACAGGCCGCTCGAATGCGCGTAGTCGAAGCCGCCCTGCAGCGCCATCTTCTCGTCGGTCTGGCTGATGCCGCGGTAGGCGTAGTCGGACACCAGCGAAACGTTGGCCGTCACCGGGTTGTCGGCGGCCTCTTCGGCGAAGGCGGAGCCGGCGGAGAGCAGTGGGAGCGCTGCAAGGACTGCGGTCGCGAGGATACGCTTGTTCATATTGGACTCCTTGACGAGATGATTTTTGGCAATGACTGCTATGCACGCGCCGTGCCAGTTGGCGAATACTCGATTCAAGTCGTTGATAAGAAAAGAATAAGAGGTCCGGTGTAACCCGTTCCGGTATACGACTTTTGTGCAGTCGCACACGGCGGCCCCGGCGCTTGCACCATTGCAGTGCGTCCGTGAGCCGTCGTGGTGCGAAAACAGTGCGTTGCCGCCTCGTGCGGCCCCAAGCAGGCACCGTCAGTGTGCAGAGGCTCGATGTGCCGAAGGCCGTGCTAGACTTCTTGCCTTTCCGAAACGCATCTGAGGCCCCTCATGGCAGGTCCGCGCATCCTCGACGACATCGGCTCCAAGCTCTCGGAACTCGCCGCGAGCAATCCTGCGCGGGATTTCGAAAAGAACGCCAAGGCGCTGCTGGGCAGCATGTTCGGCCGCCTGGACCTCGTTACGCGCGAGGAATTCGACGTGCAGCGCGAACTGCTCGCCCACACGCGCCAGAAGCTCGCCGAACTCGAAGATCGGGTGGCCGGACTCGAGCGCGAACTCGCGCGTGCGCGCGGCGAGGCTTGATCCGGCGCGAACGACGAGCCGCGTGCCAGCATTCTGGAATAACGTTTTGTCATTATCGTGACCTCCGGTAGACTGCTGCAAGTCTCCCGGAGGTCACAATGTCGCTCGCCCTGATCCGTACCCGGGCGCTCGCCGGTCTCGGCGCGCCAGAGGTCACGGTCGAAGTCCATCTCGCCAACGGTCTGCCCGCATTCAACCTCGTCGGGCTCCCCGACACCGAGGTACGCGAGGCGCGCGACCGCGTGCGCGCGGCGATCGTCACGTCGCAGTTCGAATTCCCGCAACGCCGCATCACCGTCAATCTCGCGCCGGCCGACCTGCCTAAGGAGGGCGGACGCTTCGACCTGCCGATCGCGCTGGGCATCCTCGTCGCGTCGGGCCAGGTCGAGGCGGCGGCGCTCGCGCAGCATGAGTTCGTCGGCGAACTGTCGCTCGACGGCAGCCTGCGTCCGGTGCGCGGCGCGCTATCGATGGCGCTCGCGAACGCACGTGCGGGGCGCGCGCTGGTTCTGCCGGCGGTCAACGCCGACGAGGCGGCGCTCGCGACCGGCGCGAAGATCCTCCCCGCCGCGAGCCTGCTGGCTGTGTGCGCACATCTGAACGGCCACACCAAGCTCGAGCCGCATCCCGCGCCGCAGATCGCCGGTGCGGCCGACGCCGACGCGGATCTCGCGGACGTCAAAGGACAACTGCAGGCGCGCCGGGCACTCGAAGTCGCGGCGGCGGGACAGCATTCCTTGCTGATGTTCGGCCCGCCCGGCACCGGCAAGTCGATGCTCGCGCGTCGCCTGCCGGGCCTGCTGCCGCCGATGGACGATGCCGAGGCGCTCGAGAGCGCGGCGATCCAGTCGGTCGAGGGCGGCTTCGATGCGTCGCGCTGGCGCCGTCGCGCCTATCGGGCGCCGCATCACTCGGCCTCGGCGCCGGCGCTGGTGGGCGGTGGTTCGACGCCGCGGCCCGGCGAAATCAGTCTCGCGCACCATGGGGTGCTCTTCCTCGACGAGTTGCCCGAGTTCAATCGCCGTGTGCTCGAGGCGCTGCGCGAACCACTCGAGACCGGCGTCGTGACGGTGTCGCGCTCGCGCCAACGGGCGGAGTTTCCGGCGCGCTTCCAGCTCGTCGCGGCGATGAATCCCTGCCCTTGCGGGCATGCGGGCAATCCGCGCGGACAGTGTCGGTGCACGCCGGATCAGGTCGCGCGCTATCGCGGGCGGCTCTCCGGCCCCTTGCTCGACCGGATGGACATCACGATCGAGGTGCCGCTGCTCGATCACGCGGAGCTCGTCGCGCAGCCGGCCGGTGAAGCGAGCGGCACGGTGCGCGAGCGCGTAGGGCGCGCGTGGGCGATCCAGCGCGAACGCCAGGGCGTGCCGAACAGCCAGCTCCCCGCGGGACGTGTCGATGCGCTATGCGCGCCGGACAGCGCGGGGCAGGGCTTGCTCGACCAGGCGGTTCGGCGGCTGAACCTGTCGGCGCGCGGCTACCACCGCATCCTGAAGGTCGCGCGCACGATCGCCGACCTGGCCGGCGCAGAGCGCGTTGGCACGACGCATCTCGCGGAAGCGATCCAGTATCGGCGCGGGCTCGACGCACGCTAGTGGTCTGCTGCGAAAATCAAGGGACCGGACGAAAGCGATCGATTGCGACCGTGGCATGGCGCCAACCGCAGGCGGGGCGCTCGCCCGGGCGCCTGCAACCTTGGCTCACACATCCGGACTTCGATTCGGGTGCCATCGACGGCATGATGAGCGGAGGAGGGCGTAGATCATGGACTCCATCCTGGTGGGAACGGCCTCGTGGACCGATCCGACGCTGATCGAATCCGGCTGGTACCCGGAGGGCGCCAAGGGGGCCGAGGGACGGCTCAGGTACTATGCGTCGCAGTTTCCGGTCGTCGAGGTGGATAGTTCCTTTTACGCCTTGCCGAACCCGCGCAACGCGACCTTGTGGGCCGAGCGCACGCCCGACGACTTCGTCTTCGACATCAAGGCCTACCGGCTCTTCACCGGCCACCCGACCCCCTTGTCGGCGCTGCCGCCGGACGTCCGTGAGGCGCTCGGGACGGTGGCCAAGGAGCGCGTCTATGGCGCCGACGTGCCGCGTGAGCTGACTGAGGAGCTGTGGCGGCGCTTTACGCTCGCGCTGCGGCCCCTGGATGCGGCGGGCAAGCTCGGCACCATCCTGCTGCAGTTTCCGCCCTGGTACGTCTATCGGCCGTCGAATCTGGAGCACATCCTGCATTGCGTCGCCGAACTGGCGCCTTACGCCGCAGCGGTGGAGTTCCGGCACCGTTCGTGGTTCGACGACAGGCATCGCGAATCGGTGCTGGCCTTTCTGCGCGAGCAGGGTCTCGTCCACGTCGTCGTCGATGAGCCGCAGGCGGGCGCGGCGAGCGTTCCGCAGGTGTGGGAGGTGACTTCGTCCGCCGGAGCGATCTTTCGGCTGCACGGGCGCAACGTCGAGGCGTGGCTCGCGAAGGGCGCGCGTTCGGCGGCCGATCGCTTCGACTATCGCTACAACGAGGCCGAGCTGCGTGAATTCATCGGTCCGGTCCGCGCGCTCGCGCAGCGGGCCCGGCGCGTCCACGTGCTGTTCAACAATTGTCATGGCGACGACGGCGTGCGCAATGCCTTCCAGTTTCGCGAACTACTCGCGTCCGATTAGCCGTATATGCCCATGCGCACAGTAATGTCATTTCGAATCATTGGCTTGTAATTCGCGGCCGATCCCGTTTGTGTGGGGAATATGCCCCATTCCGCGCGGCGAGCGCCATTGCTAATGGCATTGCCAATGGCTATCCTGCTAAGGGAAATCGGAATCGTCCGGTACTGCCGAGGGGGAATGGAAATACCGTGTGGGCGGCCAGTGTCGGAAGCCGGTTCCGGTCGATGCCGCATCGTGGTGTTCCGTCGGCAATGGACCGATTCTTTCCGATGACCGCTCGACACGAGGAGGAAGCAGGTGTCGCCGGTCGAGCAGAGGTGTCATGCAGCACGGGTTTGGTAATGAGCCACCGGCCTTCTTAGCCACCGTACAGCCCGATCGCGCCCAGCACCGGCTGGCGCTCGTGGTGATTGGTGTGTCCCTGGCCTTCTTTGCTGCCGCCGTGCCTTTCGCCCAGGTGCAGCTGCCGAAGGTCTGGGCGTTCATCCCGGTCTACCAGTCCGCTTTCGTGGTCTTCGACCTGATCACGGCGGGACTGCTTTTCGGCCAGTTTTACATCCTGCGCTCCACGGGCCTGGTGGTGCTGGCCGCGGGTTATCTCTACACGGCCTTGATGGCCATCCTGCACGCCTTGAGCTTTCCCGGCCTCTTTGCGGACCAGGGCGTGCTCGGCGGCGGGCCGCAGACGACCGCGTGGTTGTACATGTTCTGGCATGGCGGCTTCCCGCTCTTCGTGATCGCCTACGCGGAGCTGAAGGGCAAGATGCCGAGGGCGGGCGGCAGCAGGCGCGGTTCGAGGGCGGTGATCGGCGGCAGCGTCGTCGCGGTGGTGGCGCTCGTGGCCACGCTCGGCGCCCTGGCGACATCGGGCCATGAACACATGCCCGCGATCATGACCGGTAACCGCTATACGCCGACGATGATCGCGGTGGTCTCCAGCACCTGGGCCTTCAGCTTGATGGCCTTGATCGTGCTGTGGCGCCGTCGCCCGCATTCGGTCCTCGACCTGTGGCTGATGGTGGTCGCCTTCGTGTGGATGCTCGACATCGCGCTGGCCGCGGTGCTCAATGCCGGGCGTTTCGACCTCGGCTTTTACGCCGGCCGGATCTACGGCCTGATCGCGGCGAGCTTCGTGCTCATGATGCTGCTGCTCGAAAGCGGCGTCCTATACACGCGGCTCGTCGAGTCGCATGCGCGCGAGCGCGAGAAGTCCGCCGAACTGGGGCAGCTGGGCCGGGCGCTGGAGCTCGTGAACGCGGCGCTGGAAGAGACCAACCAGCAACTGCAGGACGCGAGCAAGCGCAAGTCGGAGTTCCTCGCCAACATGTCGCACGAGCTGCGCACGCCGCTCAACGCGATCATCGGCTTCTCCGAAGTACTGAAGGACGGCTTGATGGGCGAGATGCCGCCGCGTCAGCGCGAGTTCGTCACGGACATTTTCAATAGCGGGCGTCACCTGTTGTCGCTGATCAACGACATCCTAGACCTGTCGAAGATCGAGGCCGGCAAGATGGAGCTCGATCTGGAGCGCGTCGAAGTCGGCACGCTGCTGACGGACAGCCTGTCGGTGGTCAAGGAGAAGGCGGCGGCGCACGTCGTGAGGCTGCGCGATGAGGTGCCGGAGGGTTTGCCGGCGATCTGCGTCGATCCGCGCAAGGTCAAGCAGATCCTCTACAACCTGCTGTCGAACGCGGTGAAGTTCACACCGGAGCAGGGGGGGGTGACGCTGCGCGCACGCCGCGTCGGGCGCGCGGAGATCGAGAACTGGACGACCGACCGGCCGCTGCACGTGCGTCTGCCCTTGCCGCAGGACGGGTTCTCGGACTTCCTCGAGGTGACGGTGGAGGATTCGGGCATCGGCATCCGGGCCGAGGACGCGCCGCGCCTGTTCCAGCCCTTCAGCCAGCTCGATTCCTCGCTCGCGCGCCGCTTCGAAGGCACGGGTCTGGGGCTTGCGCTGGTGGTGAAGATGGCGCATCTGCACGGGGGAACGGTCGCCGTGACGAGCCGGCCGGGCGAGGGCAGCGGCTTCACGGTGTGGCTGCCGTGGCGCGTCCCGGAGGAGGCGGGCGAGGTGCCGCCCGCAAGCGGGCCGGCGCGCGAGGGCCGGCGTCTCGCGCTGGTGCTGGAGGACAACGACGAGGCGGCGGCCTTGTTGCGCGTGCAGCTCGAAGCCGAAGGGCTGGACGTGCTGCGCGTTGCCAGCGCCGAGGCAGCGCTGGAGCTGCGCGCGACTGAGCGCCCGGTCGTGATCGTGCTGGACATCCTGCTGCCGGGCGCGGACGGGTGGGAGTTCCTCGAACGGATCAAGCAGGAGGGCTCGCCGTGGGCCGACACGCCGGTCGTGATCTGTTCGATCCTGGACGACTTCCGGCGCGGTTTTTCGCTCGGGGCGGCGCACGTGCTGCAGAAGCCCGTGAGCCGCGAGGAACTGGGGGCGGCGCTCGCGAGTCTCGGATTGCACGGGTCGGCGAGTTCGCCGGCGAGGGTGTTGATCGTCGATGACGACATCCGCGCGGTCGATCTGATGGCGGCCTATCTTGCCGAACCGGGCTACCTCGTGTCGCGCGCCTACGGCGGCGAGGACGGCATCGCTGCAGCACGGCGGGAACGCCCCGACCTGCTGGTGCTCGATCTGATGATGCCGGGGATGAGCGGCTTCGAAGTCGTCGATGCGCTCAAGCAGGATCCGGCGACGGCAGCCATCCCGATCGTGGTCGTGACGGCGAAGCAATTGACGGCGGCCGACCGCGCCGATCTGAACGGACATGTGATGGCGATCGTCGAAAAGGCCGCCTTCGATCAGCAACAGTTCGCCGCCGAGGTGCGTCGTGCGCTGGCGGTGCCGCAACAGGAGATGTCATGACCACGACGGTGCTCGTCATCGAGGACACGCCCGCCAACATGAAGCTCGTGACCATGTTGCTCGAGCACGCGGGCTACGCGGTCCTGCAGGCGACGGATGCCGTGGCGGGCATCGAGCTCGCGCGCGCGCACCACCCGCAGCTGATCCTGATGGACATGCAGCTGCCGGGCATGGACGGGCTGGAGGCGACGCGCGTGCTGAAGACGGATGCGGCGACGCGGGACATCCGGATCGTGGCGCTGACGGCTTTTGCGATGAAGGGGGACGAGCAGCGGATGCTGAACGCGGGCTGCGATGCGTATATCGCCAAGCCGATCCAGTACAAGGAATTCCTCGTCGAGGTGGCGAGCGTGCTGGAAGAAGAAGGTAAGTGAGCGAAGGTAAGCAAGCATGCCCAGGACTGCTCCCCCCAGCGTGCTGATCGTCGATGACGATCCCCGCAATCGCAAGCTGATCGAGACCTTGCTGCGCGTCGACGGCTTCGACGTCAGGGCGGCCGATTCGGGCGCCGCTGCGCTGGCGGCCGTCGCTGCCGCGCTGCCCGACCTCGTCCTGCTCGACCTGATGATGCCGGGCATGGATGGCTTCGAGGTGGTGCGGCGCCTGAAGGCCGATCCGGCGGCGAGCGGCGTGCCGATCGTGATGGTGACGGCCCTCGACGATGCCGCCTCGCGTGCGCGGCTGGCTGCGGCCGGCGTCGAGCGGGTGCTCGTGAAGCCGGTGGATCGCTGGCAACTGAAGGCGCTGATGGCGGAGCTCCTCGGACCGGAGTAGCCATGACCGACAAGAAAACGATCGCAGATCTCGCCTCGGCGAGGGACAAGCTGGAGCGGCTGACGCGGCTCTACGCGATGCTGAGCCGGATCAACCGCAGCATCGTGCGCCTCGATGACCCCTACGAGCTCTACGAGAACACGTGCCGCATGGCGGTCGAGGAGGGCGGTTTCCTGTTCGCCTGGATCGGGCTGTTCGAACCGGGCGGAACGCGGATGCAGGCGGTGGCGCGTGCCGGCGCCCCGGTCGAGTTCGCGCGGGTGGGCGCCGGTGCGGCCGAGAGCACCGATGGCTGGAGTGCGTCCGGTGCGGTGATCCGCGAAGGGCGTCCGTGCATCGTCAACGAGGTCGACGTGGAACTGAGTCCGGCGTCGCCCTGGAAGGGCATCCTGCGCGAGGTCGGCGCGCGCTCGGCGGCGGCATTGCCGCTGATGATGGAGAACGCCGTCGCCGGTGTGCTGGTGGTCGGAGCGGAGAAGCCCGGTTGCTTCCTCGACGCGGAGCTGCAGCTGCTCAACGAGGTCGCGGAGGACATCTCCTTCGCGCTGCGCGTGATGCGCCGGGAAGAGGAGCGGCTCGCGGCCGAGACGAAGATCCAGTATCTCGCCTACTACGACGCGGAGACTGGGCTCCCCGGCCGCGCGCTGCTCGCGGAACGGCTGGCGGCAGCCGGCGAGCGCATCGTGCTGGCGGTGAGTCTGCGCCGCTACCACGCGATCCTGCAGGCCCTCGGGCAGGCGGCCGGCGTGCAGCTCGCGCGCACGGTGGCCGCGAGACTGGAGAGCCTGCTGCCGACGGCGGCGGTCGGGCGCTTCAATCCCTCGGAGTTCGGCTGCCTGCTGCAGCCGCCGGAAGGTCTGCACGCGGTCGAGGAGATCGCGTGGCAGCTGCATCAAGGGCTGGCCGAACCCTTCCTGATCGACGGTAGCGAGGTCTTCCTCGATCCCTTCGTCGGCATCGCCATGCATCCGCTCGACGGCGACGCGGCGCAGGCGATCGACGCGGCGGTGCTGGCGGCGGGCACGGGCGCGAAGGGAGCGAGCGGCTTCTGCCGCTTCTTCGTCGCCGGCATGGACGGCGGTTCGCGCCATCAGCTCGACGTGGAGGCGGCCTTGCGCCGGGCGCTCGAACGGGGCGAACTGGAGCTGCACTACCAGCCCCAGGTCGATGTCGCGAGCGGGCGCGTCGTCGGCGCGGAGGCGCTGTTGCGCTGGCAGCGCCCCGGCCATGGCCTCGTGCTGCCGTCGCAATTCATCCCGATGCTGGAGGCGACCGGCCTGATCGTGCCGGTCGGCGAATGGGTCATCGCCGAGGCCTGCGCCAGCGCGAAACGCTGGCAGGCCGAGGGCCTGATGCCCTTCCGCATGGCGGTCAATCTGTCCGCCCGCCAGTTCCAGAGCGGCGATGTCGGAGAACTGGTGCGGCGTTCGCTCGCCGACACCGGGCTCGAGCACCGCTGGCTGGAGCTCGAGGTCACCGAGAGCGCGGTGCTGCTCAATGCCGACGCGGTGATCCGCACGCTCAACGAGCTGAAGTCGCAGGGCGTGAGCCATGCGCTGGACGATTTCGGGACCGGTTATTCATCGCTGAGTTATCTGCAGCGCCTGCCCGTGAGCCGGATCAAGATCGACCAGAGTTTCGTCGCCGGCGTCACGTCCAATCCGCAGAGCGCGGCGATCGTGCGGGCGGTGGTGGGGATGGCGCACAGCCTGAAGCTCACGGTCATCGCCGAGGGCGTCGAGACCGATGGTCAGCTCGCCTTCCTGCGCGGCCTCGGCTGCGAGGAGATCCAGGGCTTCTACTTCAGCCGTGCCTTGCCGGGCGACGAGTTTGCCGCGCTGTTGCGCGAAAACCGCTGCATTCCGCCCGCCCAGCCGATGCCGCCGCCCGAGCGCGTGCTGCTGGTGGTGGACGACGAAGCGCATGTGCTGTCGGCGCTGCGCCGCTCGCTGCGGCACTCGGATTTCCGCGTCCTTACGGCGACGGGGGCGCTGGAAGGTTTCGAACGCCTCGCGAGCCATCCGGTCGGGGTCGTCTTGTGCGACCAGCGCATGACGGAGATGACCGGGACCGAGTTCCTGCGCCGGGTGCGCGATCTTTATCCGGGCGTGGTGAGGATCGTGCTGTCCGGCTATACCGACCTGACGTCGGTGATCGACGCGGTCAATCGCGGCGCGATCTTCAAGTTCATGACCAAGCCCTGGGACGACGCGGCGCTGCTCGAATGCCTGCAGGATGCCTTCCGCCTGCATGAGATAGACCGCCAGAACCGGGAGCTGTCGTTGCGCCTGGACGAGGTGACGGGCAGCGGGCGATGAGGGCGGCGCACGGTATCATGGCGGGATGAAGGCGGCCCGCGCGGGCCGCGAACAATACAAGAAATTCCCCCAGAGCCCCCAATGCCCGCATCGTCCCCCTGGCTGGCGTTCGTCCTTGCCGCGCTGGCCGCCATCGGTCCGTTTTCGATCGATACCTACCTGCCGGCGTTTCCGGCGATCGGCGAATCGCTGTCGGCGAGCTCGGTCGAGATCCAGCAGACGCTGACCTCCTACATGGCGACCTTCGCCTTCATGGTGCTGTGGCACGGGGCGCTGTCCGACCGCTTCGGCCGGCGGCGCGTGATCATCGTCGCGATGGTGATGTTCGCACTCGCGTCCCTCGTGTGCGCGGCGGCGCCGTCGATCGGCTGGCTGTGGGCCGGGCGGGGGCTGCAGGGCATGTCGGCAGGCGCCGGCATGGTCGTCGGGCGGGCGGTGGTGCGTGACATCTTCGACGGCGCTGAGGCGCAGCGCCTGATGTCGCGCGTGATGTTGATCTTCGCCGTGGCGCCGGCCGTGGCGCCGGTGATCGGCGGGGCGCTGCTCGCGCTGGCGGGCTGGCGGGCGGTCTTCGTCTTCCTCGCGGCCTTCGGCGCGCTGCTCGCGTTCATGACTTGGGGCTTCCTGCCTGAGACGCTGCCCGTCGCGGCGCGTCATCCGCTGCACCCGGTCACGCTCGGGCGCGCCTACACGCGCGTGCTGGGCAGCGCCGCCTTCGTGCTGCTGGCGGGCGCGGTCGCGTTCAACTTCAACGGCTTCTTCCTCTACGTGCTGTCCGCGCCGGTGTTCCTGATGAAGCACCTGGGACTCGGCGCGCAGCAGTTCGGCTGGATGTTCATGCCGGCGGTGGTGGGCATGATGAGCGGCTCGGCCTTGTCGGGCCGGGTGGCCGAGCGCTGGCATCCGCGGCGCACGATCGCAACGGGTTTCGCCGTCATGGCGAGCGCGGCAGTGCTCAACCTGCTCGTGTCCGGCCTGCTGACGCCGGGCCTGCCGTGGTCGGTCGTGCCGATCGTGATCTACACCTTCGGCATGGCGCTCTCGATGCCCAGCCTGACGCTGCTCGCGCTGGACCTCTTCCCGGCGCGGCGCGGGCTCGCGTCGAGCTGCCAGAGCTTTCTGCAGGTCGGCATCAATTCCGTCACCGCCGGCGGCCTCGCGCCGCTGTGCTGGTCGACGCCGCTGCTGCTCGCCGCCGGCATGGCGAGCTTCCTCGCGCTCGGCGGTCTCGCCTTCTTCAGCTGGCGTCGTCGCTACGCCGCCGCGGCCTAGCGCCGCTGCTGCGCCGCCGCACGCCGTGCGCGGGCTTTCCTATACCCATATCGTTTGTATGGTTTTGCAGAAAATCATGACGCCCGCTTCATGATCCGGCCCTGTTGCGCGCTTCCGCATGTCGCCACGATAGCGACATCTCGGAAACGCACAACGACGGAGGGAGCGTGGGATGGATTTCGTGACGCCGCAGCTGGCCGTGGGCAGTCGCGCAGAAGCCGCCGATGGGGCCGCGCTGCAAGCGGCGGGCATCGACACGCTGTTGTCGCTCGCGCCGCTCCCGCGGCCGGGGGACGTGCCGCTGCAATTGAGCCTGGCGGTGGCCGATCGGGCGCCCTTGCCGGCGGCGACGATCCGCACGGCGGTGGATTTCCTGTCCGGCCGCATTGCCGCCGGCCACTGCGTGCTGATGCACTGCGAGATGGGGATCTCGCGCTCGCCGGCGCTCGCGGCCTGCTATCTCCACGAAGCGCTCGGCCTGCCGCTGGAACTCGCGTTTGCCCGCGTCGTCGCGGCGCGACCCGTCGCCGAGCCCCATCCCCTGCTCGTCGAGGCGATCCATGCGCACTACGCGGCAAGCGGCGAGGCGGTGGCGGAGCTTTCCGGCAACGAAAACCCCTTCGGACCCTCGCTGCGGGCGCGTGAAGCGATCGCGCAGGCGCTGCCGGGGCTGCACCGTTATCCGGCGTCCGACGCCTCCGAACTGCGTGGCGCACTCGCCGATCGGCTCGACCTGCCTGCGGGGCAAATCCTGATCGGCAACGGCGCCTGCGACCTGATCGATCTCGCGATGCGCGCGCTGGTCGGTGCCGGCGGTGAGGTGCTGATCCCCGACCCCGGCTTCCCGGCCTACCGTTCGGCCGCCGCGCGGGTGGGCGCCGCGGTTGTCACCGTGCCGCTCGCGGGTAGCGAATACTCGGTCGATGCCTATCTCGCGCGCCTGAGCCCCGCGACGCGCCTTGTCGTCGTCGCCTCGCCGCACAACCCGACCGGGACGCTGATGAGCCCCGAGGCCTGGGGCCGGCTGCGCGGCGCCTTGCCAGCGGGCGCCGTGCTGCTGCTCGACGAGGCCTATCGCGATTACGTCGCGGACCGGCCGCTGATCGATGCCGCCGCGGACGTGCGGCGCGGTGCGCCGGTGCTCGCGCTGCGCTCGCTCTCGAAGGTCGAGGGGCTTGCGGGGCTACGCATCGGCTACGGCTTCGGGCCCGAGGCGCTCGTGCGGCAACTCGCCGGCCTGTGTCCCCAGTACCACGTCGGTTCACTCGCGCAAGCGGCGGCGCTCGCGGCCTTGGCCGATGAGGCACACCGCCGCGACTGCATCGCCGCCAACGCGCGCGAGCGCGAGCTGTTGATGACGGGCCTCGCACGCCTGGGCGTCGAGTTCGTGCCTTCGGCGGCGAATTTCGTGCTGCTGCGCGGCCCGCGCGATTCAGTGGCGCGCCTCGCCGCCCGCCGCATCGCGGTGAAGTGCATGGCGCGCTACGGCCTGCCCGGACACATCCGCGTCAGCGTCGGCCTGCCGGCCGACAACGCGCGCTTTCTCGTCGCGCTGGGCGAACTGCTGCGCGAAGACCACGAATGCCGGGACGCGATCCCGGCCTGAAGGAGACAGAAATGGCAATGATGATGGCCCCCGGCGGCACGCTGGAGATGGCGCAGACGGTGCTCGACGAGGGCGCCGACGCGGTGTATGTCGGCGTCGTCGGCTGGAGCCGGCGCGGCGCGCAGGACGAGCTCGACGACGACGAGATCCGCCGCACGATCGACTACGCGGCGGCGCGCGGCAAGGAGGTGCGCATCGTCGTCAATACGCTGCCGAGCTCGACCGAACTGCCGATGTTCGTCGAACGCGTCGAGCGCTACGCGGGTTGGGGCGCGCAGGGCTTCATGATCAGCGACCTCGGCGCGATGCGGCTCGTGAAGGAGCGCCTGCCGCACGTGAACGTGCATACCAGCGTCGGCTGCGGCATCACGAACTACGAGGACGTGCGCTTCCTGCGCGAACTGGGCGCCGACTACGTCGTGCTGCCCTATCGCCTGTCGGTCGAGGAGATCCGCCAGATCAAGCAGGCGGGCGACGTCGGCATCGAGGTCTTCCTGTTCAAGACGCCGTCGGGCGGAAAGATCTGCCCGGGCAAATGCAACATGAGCAGCTATTTCAGCTTCCGCCGCTGGCTCGACGCTCAGGGCAAGGACCACTTCTTCGGCTCGGCCTCGCGTGGCGGCGACTGCCTGCGCGTGTGCCAGACGGAATGGGACTTCAACGTCGACGACATCGATTACCGCCTGCCGATGACGATCAAGACCAATCCGGCGCTGTGGCTGGAGGAGCTGCCGGACTACCTTGCTGCGGGCGTCGACTGCCTGAAGGTGCCTGGGCGCGACCGTTCCACGGTGCTCGTGCGCGACATCGTGCGCGTGTATCGGCGCGCGGTCGACACGATCCTCGGCTCCGACCGGCCGGATCTCACCCCCTTCGCCTCCGAACTCGAAACCCTGCGCGGGCGCTGGATGACAGAGCGCAGCAAGCGCGACAACCGTCTGCTGCGCCAGGCGATCGACGAATCGCGGCGCACTGCCGCCACCCTTTGAGGAGACAGAACATGTTCGAACTATCCACCGACGTCGGCAACCTGAAGGAACTGCGCGAAGGCGACTTCTCCGCCTACGACGCGCTCTACCTCGGCGATTTCTCCTGTCCCGACTATCCGAACAACTTCAGTTCGCACCCGGAACTGCTCGAAGCCGGCCTCGAGATCGTGAAGTCGCGCGGCCAGAAGGCCTACCTGCGGCTCTACGCGGTGCCCGGCAACGACGATCTCGGCTGGGTCGAGGACCTGATCGACACGGCGCTGGAGCTGCCCTTCGACGCCCTCGAAGTGCATAACCTCGGCGTGCTGCGCATGCTCAACGAGAAGAACTGCCGCCTGCCGGTGCATCTCGGCGTGTTCGGCAATCTCTACACGCACGAGACGGCGAAGGTGCTGAAGAACTACGGCGTGACGCGCGTGTATCCCAACCCCGAGCTGTCGCTCGCCGAAGTGCGCTACATCGCCGAGCACGCCGATGTCGAAGTGCTGGTGCCAGTGCACGGCAAGATCCCGCTCGTGATCTCCGAGACCTGCTTCATCCTCGAACACAGCGGGGACGGCGAAGAGGAAGGCGGCCAGTGCGGCGACGGCAGCTGTTCCTACCAATGCACGCAGGAACACTGGCTGAAGCGCGGCCGCGGCGACGGCAGCCGTGCCGACTGGTCGCTGAAGGACACCGGCCGCATGACGCTGTCGGGCAAGGACCTCTGCATGCTCGAACACGCGACGACGCTCGCCGGGATGGGGCTCGCGCATTTCTACGTGCACAACAAGGGCGAGGCGCCGGGCTACGCGGCGGCCGTCGGGAGCATCTACCGCGAGGCGCTCACGCGCGCCTTCGCCGGCGCGCCGGGCGCTGATCCGGCGTCAGCACTCGTGACGCTCACTGCCCTTGCGCGCGAAGGGCTGTGCAACGGCTATTACTTCGAGGGCGCCGGCCAGCGCTACATCGGGAGAGCCTGATGACGCCCCCACGCTCACTTTGTTCGCGGCCCCCCGAGGGGGCGCAGGCCTCCCTTGGGGCGGCCCGGCGGGAGGCCTGACCATGCCCAAGCTGCTTGCCCCGGCCGGCTCGCTGGAGATGGCGCGCGCGGCGGTCGATGAGGGCGCCGACATCATCTACGTCGGCCCGCTCGGCTTCTCGCGTCGGCCCTATGAATCGGAGATGAGCGACGACGCGATCCGTGAGGCGGCGGCCTACGCGACCGCCCGCGGCGCCGAACTGCGCGTCGTGCTCAACACCTATCCGACCCCCTACGACTTCGGCCGCTTCCTCGACAAGGCGCTGCAGTACGCGGCCGACGGCGCCTCGGGCTTCATCGTGACCGACGTCGGCCTGCTGCGCGCACTGCGCCGGGAGATCCCGGGCACGGTGCTGCACGTGAGCATCGGCAGCGGCATCAGCAACCTCGAAGACGCCGCCTTCTACCGCGACGCGGGCGCCGACGTGATCATCCTGCCCTACCGCTGGGACGTCGCGGAGATTGAAGCCCTGCGCCGCGCGAGCGACATCGGGCTGGAGACCTTTCTCTTCGAGACGGTGCAGACCGGCAAGCTCTGCCCCGGCAAATGCATCATGAGCAGCTACCTGCGCTTTCGCGACTGGCTGGCGGTCGAGGGCAGCCGCGACTTCCACGGCAGCGCGAACCGCGGCGCGAAGGAGTGCTACCGCGTCTGCCAGGCGAACTGGGAATTCGGCGTGCCAGGTGAGCTGCCAGTTGAGCTCAAGCTGCGCCGCGACGCGCGCCTGATGCTCGCGCAGCTGCCGGGCTTCGTCGCGGCCGGGGTCACCTGCTTCAAGCTCTCGGGCCGCGAACGACCTGTCGGCATGATCCGCGATCTCGTGCGCTTCTATCGCAAGGCGATCGACGAGGTCGTCGGCGGTGCGCACAGCCTCGATCACCACGCCGAGGAACTCGCCGAACTGCGCCTGCGCTGGGTGCGCGAAAAGTCGAAACGCGTCGATACGCTGATGGACCGGGCCGCCAGCTATGTTGCGTGACGCGCGGCAAGACACGCTGCCGGTGCTGCGCGCAGCCTTCGAGGCGACCGGAAGTGGTGCTTGGCTAATGCGCGCCATCACCGCCTGCGGGCTGGACCATGCGAACGGCTACCGCCTCGAACTGCAGCTCGGCGATGACCGCATGCGCGGCCAGCGGCAGGCGACCGAGGCGCGGCTGATCGACGGCGAGGTGGACGTGATCGACACCGACTGGCTGTCGCTGCTGCGCCACCGCGCCGCCGGCCAGCCGCTGGTCGCGGCTGCACCCTATGGCGCGATCTTCGGCGGCCTCGTCGCGCCGCGCCACAGTGGCTTGCGCGGTCTCGCCGACCTCCCCGGCAAGCGCATCGGCGTCGTCCATACCGAGGACAAGAACTGGCTGCTGTTGCGTGCGGCGTGCCGACGGCGCCACGGCTTCGACCCGGCCGAGGTGTCGGACTGCGTCGCAGCGGGCTCGAAGACCGCGCTGTGCGACGCTTTGCGCGGCGGCAAGCTCGACGGCGCCCTGACGTACTGGCACCAGGTGCCGGCCCTCGTCGCCGAGGGCGACTTTCGCGAAGTCTGCGACCTTGTCGACCTGCTGGCGGCCTTTCCCTCACGCCGGCCACCCGTCCCGACGAGCTTCTTCGTGCTGCACGAGGCGGTGCTGCATTCGGCGCCCGAGCTCGCGCAAGGCTTCGCCCGCTCCGTGCGCGACGCGGCGGCGCGGCTGCGCGCGGACGTCGGCCTGTGGTCGCGCGTCAGCGGCACGCCCGCCGGAAGTTGGTCCGGTGCGGCCCTGCGGCGCAAGTGGCTCGCGCGCGTTGGCCTGCCCTGGGTGCCCGAGATGGCGGAGCGGCTGCAGGAGCTCGCCGAGCTGATGGCCCCGCCCGGTGCGCCCCAACATGAACTGCCTGCCGGTAGCCTCGCCGCCGGCTTACTCCTTTGAGGTGAATGATGACGGTCCTGATGGCCCCCGGTGGCACGCTCGAAATGGCGACGGCTTCGCTCGCACGCGGCGCGGATTCCGTCTATGTCGGCCCGCGCGGCTGGAGCCGGCGCCCCGCGACCGACGAACTCGACGACGGCGCGATCGCCGAGTTGATCGCCGAGGCCGGGCGCGACGGCAAGGATGTGCGCGTCGCGATCAACGTGATGCCGGCCCCCGACGAGGTCGGCCTCTTCCTCGACCGCGTCGCGACCTTCGCCGCGATCGGCGCGGCCGGCGTGATGATCTGCGATCCTGGCCTGATCCCGCTCGTGCGGCAGGCTTTCCCGACGCTCGACATCCACGTCAGCGTCACCGCCGGCGTGTTCAACGTCGAGGACGTGCGCTTCTATGACCAGCTCGGCGCGGACTACGTCGTGCTGCCCTATCGCTGGGGCGTCGAGGAGGCGGCGCAGATCCGCGTCGCGAGCCCGATGAAGCTCGAAGCCTTCCTGTTCCAGAACCCGCACCGCGGCCGCATCTGTCCTGGGCGCTGCTATTCGAGCAGCTACTTCCACGTCAAGCACCTGCGCGGCGACGACAACAAGGATCTCTACCTCGGTTCGGCCGCGCGCGGCGGGAGCTGCTACCGCATCTGCCGCGGCCAGTGGTCGCTGACCGCGGGCGGACAGGCGCACCCGGACTCGCCGCGGCTGAAGTCGAGC
Source organism: Aromatoleum sp. (assembly GCF_035254505.1). Taxonomy (GTDB): domain Bacteria; phylum Pseudomonadota; class Gammaproteobacteria; order Burkholderiales; family Rhodocyclaceae; genus Aromatoleum. Next base: position 23,888 of record NZ_DATFAO010000012.1, read on the forward strand.
CCCGAGCTCCTGCTGTGGGAGGTTCCGGAATACATCGCGATGGGCGTCGAGCGCTTCAAGGTGCCTGGCCGCGAACGCAGCACGCCGCTCGTCGCGGACATCGTCGGCTTCTACCGGCGCGTGATCGACGCCGCGCTCGCAGGCGATGGCGTCGACGGCTTCGCCCTCGAATGGCTGGAGCTGAAGGCGCGCTGGACCGGCGAACGCGAGCATCGCGACGACACGCGCATCCTCGGCGCCGAGCGGGCGGGCAGGACGAACCAAGCCGGGGCGCTCGCGTGACTGCATCCGCCGCGGATCGCTGGATCCTCGACCTCGGCGAGCTGACGCCGGGCGATGCGCGCGCCGTCGGTAACAAGGCGCTGCGCCAAGGGCTGATGCTCGCCGCGGGCTTCCCGGTGAGCCCCGGATTCTGTGTGACCGCCGATGCCATCGCGGCCTGGCGCCTGGGCGGTGCGGCAAGGGAGATCGTGAGGCAGGCCGCCCTCGACGCCTACCGCAAGCTCGGTGGCCGGGTCGCCGTGAGGAGCTCCGCGATCGAGGAGGACGGCGATGCCGCGAGCTACGCCGGCGTCTACGCCACCGAACTCGGCGTGCAGGGCGAGGCGGTGCTCGTCGCGGCGCTGGAGCGCTGCATCGCCTCGTGGAGCGAGCCCGCCGCGGTCGACTACCGCCTGCAGCTCGGCCATGTCGACGCCGCGCTCGCGATCCTCGTACAGCAGCTCGTGCCGGCGATCGCGGCGGGCATCGCCTACACGCGCGCGCCGCTCGACGACAGCCGCCACGAAGTGCATGTCGATGCCGTCTGGGGCCTCGCCGAGCCGCTCGCCGCCGGCCAGCACGTCGGCGACAGCTTCGTGCTGTCGCACACGGGCCGCCTGCTGCGCCGGCGTATCGGCAACAAGCTGCAGGCGCTCGCCGTCGACGGCTTCCATCCGGTGCGTCCCGAGCGCGCGCGCGTGGCCTGCCTGACGCCGGCCCAGGCGCGTGAGGTCGCGCAGCTCGCGATGCGCGCGGAGGCGCTTTTCGGCGCGCCTCAGGACGTCGAATTCGCGCTCGATGCCTGCGGTCTGTGGATCCTGCAGGCGCGCCCCCTCGTTGCGGCGCGGGCGGCGGGCGGGGCGGGGCTGGAGCGCTATCTTGCGGCCGAACGGCGGCGTCTTGCCGCGAAGTTCGTCGAACTGCGGCGGCGCGGCATATTGAAGGGCACGGACGTGGTGTTGAGCAACGGCAACGTCGGCGAACTGCTGCCGACGCCGACCGAGATGAGCTTCGGCCTCTTCCGGGACATCTTCGCCGGCCGCTTTGGTGCGATCGTCGCGGGGCGCAAGCGCCTCGGCTATCGCTTCGATGCGCGCTGCGTCGACTACCTCTACGAGCGGGCCGCCGGCCAAACCTGCTTCAATCTCGAAGTCGATGCCGCGACCTTCGGAATCGACGGCGAGGTGCCCATTGAGAAGCATCTCGCCGCCATCGCCGCAGACCCCTCGCTTGCAAACTACCCGGAAGTGCGGCTCTACGGCCGCGGGCGGACTGACGCGCAGGCGCTCGCCGCACGCGAACGCTTCGGGCAGGGCATGCTCGCGGCGGCCCACGATTTCCGCGCCCGCTTCGAGCACGAGATCGCTCCCGCGCTGGCGGTGCCGGCGAGACTCGCGGCCGAGGTCGAGGCCACCGACCCGCAGCGCGTCGTGCGTGCCGTCTCCGGCCTGATCCGCTTCCTGCGTACCGGCCCCTGCGTCGAGTTCGTCGTCGCCGCGCGCCTCGGCTTCCACTTCGCCGCCGAAGTGCGCAATCGACTCGAAGCGGCCTTCGGGGCGGAGGGCGAAACCTTGTGCTCTCGCCTGCTGTCCGGGCTGCCCATGAGCCTCGTGACGCGCCAGGCGTTGTGGCTGGAGGAGGTCGCGCAGGGCCTGCGCAGCCGCGCGGATTACCTCGCGTCCTACGGCCACTGTGCCGACAACGAGCTGGAACTCGCCGAACCGCGGCTCGCCGAAGCGCCCGAGCGGCTCGAGGCGCTGCTCGCCAACCTCTCCGCGAGCGGGCGCCATCCCGCCGCCGAATTCGCACGGCAGCAGGCCGAGAGGAGGGCCGCCGAAGCGGAGCTCGCGAAGCGCCTCACGGCGGCCGGCTTCACCGCCGCTGAAAGCGCCGAGCTCTTCGAAGCCCTCGGATTCGCCCAGCACTTCCTGCCGCTGCGCGAAACGATCAAGCATCACTACACCGTCGCCCATGCGCTGATCCGCCGCGCCGTGCTGCGGCTGTCGACACGGCTCGACTGGCCGGACGGCCTGATCTTTCACCTGCATCCGCGCGAGCTCGCCGCAGTGCTGCGCGACCCCGCGGCCTTGCGTCGCCGCGCGGCGCGACGGGCCGACGAACACGCGATGGCGCGGCTCGCGGCGCGACTGCGTTGCGTGCCGGCCGTCGTGTTCGGCTCGCGGCTGGACGAGATCGGCATGCCAACCGCGCGTCCGGCTGCCGGCGGCCGCGCCTGGAGCGGCGAGCCGCTGTCGGCCGGCAAGGTCTGTGGCGTCGCGCGCGTCTTCGCGACCGGTGATAGTGTCCCCGCGGACGGCTGGCGCGGCGACGAAATCCTCGTGCTGCGCGGCGCGAACCTTGGCGTCACGCCGCTCTTCCGCCTCGTCGCGGGTCTTGTCGTCGAAGTCGGCGGGCTCCTCGCCCACAGCGCCTGCCAGGCGCGCGAAGCCGGCATCCCCGCCGTCGCGCTGCCCGACGCCACCCGCCTGATCGCCGATGGCGCGCCGATCGCCCTCGACGGCTGCAGCGGCCGCATCGCCCTGCTCGATCCCCCATCCGGAGTGTCCGCTCATGCCTCCCGTCTCGAACTGCCCACCGCCACGGTTTGACCTCGACGGTCGCATCGCCCTCGTTACCGGCGCCGGTGCCAACGGCGGCATCGGTCACGCCCTCGCATTGGGCCTCGCACGCGCCGGCGCCCGCGTCGCAATCGCCGACATCGACGCCGAGGGCCTCGCGATGACCGCGCGCGAACTCGCCGAACTCGGCCCCGCGTCGCTCGCGCGCGTCGCCGACATCGCGGTCGCCGAAGACGTCGATGCGCTCTTCACCGCGGTCGACTGCGAGCTGGGCCGCCTCGACATCCTCGTCAACGTCCCTTTCGCCTTCCCGTCGCGCGTGCGCCCGCACGAACTCGCCGCGAGCGACTGGGAGCGCATGCTCGCCGTCAACCTCACCGGCTACTTCCTGTGCTGCCAGGCGGCGCTCAGGCACATGCTGAGGGCGGGGCAGGGCAGCATCATCAACATCGGCTCGAACGCGGGCGAGACCGCGCTCGGCCGCGGTGCGCTGCCCTACAGCTGCACCAAGGCCGCCGTGCATCAGATGACGCGCGAGCTCGCGGTCGAGTATGGCGGCGCCGGCATCCGCGTCAACGCGATCCTGCCCGCGCAGACCCTCACCCCCGGCCTGCGCGCGCACCTGGAGACCCCGCGCTTCCGCGACCACGTGCTGCCGCGCATCCTCGCCGGCCTGCCGCAGGGGCGGCTGCTCGACCCCGAGGATTACGTCGGTCCGGCGGTCTTCCTCGCGTCGGACGCCGCGCGCGCCGTCAATGGCGTGCTGCTGCCGGTCGACGGCGGCAATCTCGCGATGAATGCGGGTGGCAGCCACACCTGGCCAGGGTGATGCGATGAAGCTCGTCCGCTACGGTCCGCGCGGCCGCGAACGGCCCGGCCTGATCGACGCCGACGGCGTGCTGCGCGACCTCTCCATGTACGTGCGGGACTTCGACGGCGCGTCACTCGCTCCCGCGCGCCTCGCCGCGCTACGCCGCCTCGCTCCGCAGGACCTGCCCGCCGTCCGCGGCCGTCCGCGACTGGGCGTGCCGGTCGCCGGCGTCGGCAAGATCGTCGCCATCGGCCTCAACTATCGCGCGCACGCCGCTGGCGGCCACACGCTGCCGGAGGAGCCCATCCTCTTCCTGAAAGCGACGAGCTCCTTGTGTGGCCCGCACGACCCCGTACGTCTGCCGCAGGGCGCGACCCAGGGCGACTGGGAAGTCGAACTCGCGATGGTGATCGGCCAGCGCGCCGCCCGCGTATCCGCCGAGCGCGCCCTGGATTTCGTCGCCGGCTATAGCGTCGCCAACGACGTCTCCGAGCGCAGCTACCAGTTCGACCGCGGCCCGACCTGGGACAAGGGCAAGAGCTGCGACACCTTCTGCCCGCTCGGGCCCTGGCTCGCCACCCGCGACGAAGTGCCCGACCCCCAGGCGCTCGACCTCTGGCTCACCTTCGACGGCGAGACGATGCAGCGCTCAAATACCGCCGACATGCTCTTCTCCTGCGCGGAGATCGTCGCCTTCGTCAGCCGCTTCATGACGCTCCACCCCGGCGACGTGATCCTCACCGGCACCCCGCCCGGGAGCGGCTTCCTGCAAACTCCGCCGCGCTTCCTTCGGCACGGCGCGCGGATGCGCCTGGGGATTTCCGGCCTCGGCGAGCACCGCTCGAGGGTGGTCGCCGGCACCGCTCGCTGAGGCACGAGGCCCGCACGCAACGGGCGTTCAGCCGTCTATGTGCAGCTCGACATCCGAAAACCACACTTCCTTCCACCGCGCGACCTTCTGATCGGCGCTCAGCGTCTGCGGAGAGACGCTCCTGGCCTCCGCGAAAGGCGCATCGCCCTCGACGACTCGGCTATTGACTGTCGCGTACATCTGCCCGTCCTCCTCGTAGGCCACGCCGACCAGCACCGCACAGTCCTTGCAGTACAGGAACTCGGCGCGTCCGCTGCCCTGTCGGTAGCGACCGAGCGCTTCCGCGCGGGCATGGATGCGCAGCCGCCCGCCGGGATCGGAAAGGTAGGCCGCGCCGTGCTTGCGGCAGAAATCGCAGTCGCAGGCGCGCGGCGCGTAACTTCCGGGCGGACGCGGCAGGTCGAGTTCGATGCGCAGGCCGCCGCAATGGCAACCTCCTTTCAGCGAATGGGAGCTCATGTCCGGTTCCTCGGGTGGGGCGGCGCGATCGCCGTGCAGGGTATCAGCGGCGATTGTAGGACCGTAGACGGACAACGGGCGCGGAACCTGAAGGCCCCGCGCCCGTTTCCTTCCTTCAGTCTTCCGCTTACGCCGCTTCGCCCAGATACGCCGCGCGCACCTTCGGGTTCGTCAGCAACTCGGCGCCGGAGCCGGTCAGCGTGATCTTGCCCGATTCCATCACGTAGGCGCGTTGCGAGAACTCCAGCGCGAGGTTGGCGTTCTGCTCGACGAGCAGCACCGTCACGCCTTCCTTCACGACCGACTGCACGACCTCGAAGATCTTCTCGACCACCAGCGGCGCGAGGCCCATCGACGGCTCGTCGAGCAGCAGCAGCTTGGGGCGCGACAGCAGCGCACGCCCGATCGCGACCATCTGCTGCTCGCCGCCCGACAGCGTGCCGGCGGTCTGGTTCAGGCGTTCCTTCACGCGCGGCAGCATCGAATACACGCGCTCCATATCCTGCTCGATGGCGGCCTTGTCGTTGCGCGAGTAAGCCCCCATGCGCAGGTTTTCCTCGACCGTCAGGCGCGTGAAGATGCCGCGGCCTTCCGGTACCAGCGCGATGCCGCGGCGCAGCCGCTTGTGCGCCGGGAAGACGTGGACCTTCTCACCCGCGTAGAGGATCTCGCCGCCGGCGATGCGCAGGCTGCCGGCGATCGCGTTCAGCGTCGTGGTCTTGCCGGCGCCGTTCGCGCCGATCAGGCTCACCAGTTCGCCGCGGTAGAGTTCCAGGTCGATGCCCTTGACAGCCTGGATGCCGCCGTAGGCGACTTTCAGGCCGGCGAGCTGGAGCAGGGGAGACGTGGGATTAGTGTGCATGCTTTTGGCCTCCGCCCAGGTAGGCGCTGATGACGGCATCGTTCTTCTGGACTTCCGCCGGGACGTCCTCGGCGATCTTGCGGCCGAAGTCGAGCACCGCGACGCGGTCGCACAGGCCCATCACCAGTTTCACGTCGTGTTCGATCAGCAGCACCGTGATGCCGTCGCTGCGGATCTGCTCGATCAGCAGCTTGAGCTGACCGGTCTCGGTCGCGTTCATGCCCGCCGCGGGCTCGTCGAGCGCCAGCAGTTGCGGCTCGGTCGCGAGCGCGCGGGCGATCTCCAGGCGGCGCTGGTCGCCGTAAGACAGGTTCTTCGCCTGCGCGGTGGCGAAGCGCTCGATGCCGACGTACTTGAGCAGCTCGTATGCGCGCTCGGTCGTCAGGCGCTCTTCCTCGCGCGTGTGCTTGTTCTGCGTGAGGATGCCGAAGATCGTCGCGTTGGTGCGGATGTGGTGGCCCGCCATCACGTTTTCCAGTGCGGACAGCTCGCGGAACAGGCGGATGTTCTGGAAAGTCCGCGCGATGCCCTGCGCGACGACGAGGTGCGGCTTGCCGCTGGGCAGCGGCGTCGCGTTGAACGTGAACTCGCCGCCGTCGGGCGTGTAGGCCCCGGTCAGCACGTTGAAGAAGGTCGTCTTGCCGGCGCCGTTCGGACCGATCAGGCCGTAGACCTCGCCCTTGCGGATCGTCAGCGAGACGTCCGAGAGCGCCTGCAGGCCGCCGAAGCGCTTGCCGATGTTGCGGGCTTCGAGCAGGGTGATCATTGCGTCACCCCCTTCGACTTCAGGTGCTTGAGGTGGGAGTAGCGGGCGGCGGCCGGGATCAGGCCTTCGGGGCGGAGCAGCATCATCAGGATCATGGCGAGCGACAGCAGCAGCATGCGCAGCACTTCGGGGTCGAGGATCACATGGCCGAACAGCGCGTTCTGCACCGGCGTGGCGATGTGGCGGAGGATTTCGGGCAGCGCCGACAGCACGATCGCGCCGACGATCGCGCCGGCGATGTTGCCCATGCCGCCGAACACCACCATCGTCAGCACCGCGATCGATTCCATCAGCGAGAACGATTCGGGCGACACGAAACCCTGGAAGGTGCCGAACAGCACGCCCGACACGCCGCCGAAGGTCGCGCCGAGCGAGAACGCCAGCAGCTTCAGGTTGCGCGTGTTGATGCCGATCGCCTTGGCGGCGAGCTCGTCGTCGCGCATCGCGGCCCACGCGCGACCGACCCGCGACACCTGCAGGCGCGAGATGAACAGGATCGCACCGGCGACGCAGGCGAGGAACAGGTAGTAGTACAGGAACAGCGAGTTGATCGACAAGTCCTCCGTCACCTGGATGTTCTGCGACAGGTCCCAGCCGAACAGGATCACCGGATCGAGCGAGTTGATGCCCTGCGGCCCGTTGGTGATATTGACCGGATAGTTCAGGTTGTTCATGAAGATCCGGACGATCTCGCCGAAGCCGAGCGTGACGATCGCGAGGTAGTCGCCGCGCAATCGCAACACCGGGAAGCCCAGCGTAATCCCCGCCATTGCCGCGAAGCACGCCGCCAGCGGCAGCACGATGTAGATCGGCAGGTGCAGGTCGAAGTGCGGCGACGCGAGGAAGGCCGCCGTATACGCGCCCACCGCGTAGAACGCGATGTAGCCCAGGTCGAGCAGGCCGGCGAAGCCCACGACGAGGTTCAGGCCCAGCGCGAGCAGGATGTACAGCATCGCGAAGTCGATCACGCGCACCCAGGTGCGGCCGAAGCTGATCGCGATCAGCGGTGCGATCAGCGCGATCGCGACCACCACCCAGCGTGCGGCGAGCGGGTTGCGTTTGCCCAGCCAGGGAACGGCCAGTGCGAGTTCATTCATGGTTGGAGTCTCCCGCGTTATGCCCGGTCGGACACGCGTTCACCCAGCAGGCCGGTAGGCTTGAAGATGAGCACGAGGCCGAGAATGATGAAGGCGAAGATGTCCTGGTAGGACGAATTGAGGAAGCCGAAGGTCGCCTGCTCGATGTAGCCGGCGCCGAAGGATTCGACCAGCCCGAGCACGATGCCGCCCAGCATCGCGCCGCCAAGGTTGCCGATGCCGCCCAGCACCGCGGCCGTGAAGGCCTTCAGGCCTGGCATGAAGCCCATGCCGTAGTGGGCGATGCCGTAGTTGCTCGCGAACATCACGCCCGCGACCGCGGCCAGCGCGGCGCCGATGACGAAGGTGGAGGCGATGATCAGGTTGGTGTCGACGCCCATCAGCGCCGCGACGCGATGGTTCTCGGCGGTCGCGCGCATCGCGCGGCCGAGCTTGGTCTTGGTGACGAGCAGGATCAGCCCGGCCATCATCAGCGCCGACACGGCGATGATCGTGATCTGGATCGGCGTGATGAACACGCCTTCGACCGGCTGCAGCGGGGTCGTCGAGATCAGCTGCGGGAAGGTGTGATAGTTGCGGCCCCACACGATCATCGCCAGCGTCTGCAGCAGGAAGGAGACGCCGATCGCCGTGATCAGCGGTGCCAGCCGCGGCGCATTGCGCAGGGGACGATACGCGAGGCGCTCCATCAGGAACGCGAGGATCATGCACACGCCGACCGCGGCGAGCAGCGACAGCCCGAGCATCGCCATCGGCGACATGCCGGGGGCGACATCCATCAGAAGCATCATCGTTTGCAGTGCGGTGAGTGCGCCGACCATGACGAGGTCGCCGTGGGCGAAGTTGATCAGGCCGAGAATGCCGTAGACCATGGTGTAACCCAGCGCCACCAGCGCATATACGCTGCCGACGACGAGGCCATTGACCACTTGTTGCAGAAAGATTTCCATTTTTACCCTCGGGATATCGGGTCGAAGCCGCTCAGCGGCGGGTGGGACGGGGTGACCGTTGCGGAGAGCATCCGCTGCTGGGGCGCGAGCGCCGCGCGCAGGGTTTGCGCACGCGGCTGGCCGGATACCTGTGAGGCAGCCGAGGCCGGGTGTTGAAGGAGGTACATCAGCTCAGGTGTCGCCGTGGTGAAAAACTCGAAAGGGGCCGCAGCCGGTACTGCCGGCCGCCGCCCCCCGCGTAATGCCGCCCGGGGGGCGGCAGGATGCATTACATCGCCGCCCAGGTGCCGTTCTTGTACTGATACACCGTGACCGCGCCGTCCTTGATGTCGCCCTTGTCGTCGAAGGCGATCGTGCCGGTGACGCCCTGGAAGCTGATCTTCTTCAGCGACGGGAGGTACTTCGACGGTTCGGGCGAACCGGCGGCGGCCATCGCGTTGATCAGTGCCATCGCCGCGTCGTACGCATACGGCGAGTAGATCTGCACGTCGGCGTTGAAGCGCTTCTTGAAGCGATCGCGGAACTCGGCGCCGCCAGGCATCTTCTCGAGCGGCAGGCCGGCCATCGAGCAATAGGCGTTGGAGCCGATCGCGTCACCCGCGAGCTTGATCATCTCGGGGCTGCAGCCGCCGTCGCCGGTCACGAACTTGGCTTCGACGCCGAGCTGCTTGAGCTGGCGCAGCATCGGGCCGGCCTGCGCGTCCATGCCGCCGAAGAAGATCACGTCGGGCTTGGCGCCGCGGATCTTGGTCAGGATCGCGTTGAAGTCCGTCGCCTTGTCGGTCGTGAATTCACGCGCGACGACCTTGCCGCCGCCCGCCTTGACGGCCTTCTCGGTTTCGTCGGCGAGACCCTGGCCGTAGGCCGTGCGGTCGTCGATGATCGCAACCGTCTTCGCGGCGAGCGGGCCGGAGATGAACTTGCCGAGCACGCTGCCCTGCTGCACGTCGTTCGCGATCGTGCGGAACACCGCCTTGTAGCCCTGATTGGTCAGCGTCGGGTTGGTCGCCGACGGGGTGATCACCGGGATGCCGGCCTGGTTGTAGATGCGCGACGCGGGGATCGTGGTGCCCGAGTTCAGGTGGCCGACGACGCCCTTCACGCCGGCATCGACGAGGCGCTGCGCGACCGTCGTGCCGGTACGCGGGTCGGCCTGATCGTCTTCGCCCATCAGCTCGAACTTGACCTTCTTGCCCCCGATCGTGATGCCCTTGGCGTTGGCATCCTCGACCGCCAGACGCGCGCCGTTTTCATTGTCCTTGCCGAGGTGCGAGATGGTGCCGGTGAGCGGCGCGACGCTGCCGATCTTGACGACCATTTCCTGGGCCTGGGCGGCCGACAGGCCGAAGCCCATGATGGCCAGTGCGACGACGGTTTTCTTCATAGCGTTCCTCCAGCGAAATCGATTTTGATTGCCTGCCAGCGCGCCGCCACCGCCCGGGTGTGAGCTGCGGATGCCACTGCCAGGATGCTGCTCTTGTTAGCGCTTTTCGATTCGCTCCTCCGGGGTATGACCAAGGTCAGTACCGGCGGGGCTGAAAAGTGCGCGTATTCTGCCCAAAAACCGCGCGGTGGTGCGTGATGCCGTCGGCTTGCATGCAGATTGCAGGTCCTGCGATGCAGCAAAGCAACGGCCTCGTCGTCCTTCCGCATTGCGACGCGGCGATGCCCATTCCTTGTATACCCAATATCCATGGGGTTTTTCGGGGAAAGAGGTGGTATTCGGACGCATTGCGCACCGCACAAACCATGCCATATTGTGGTTTTCCCTAATACAGGGCCCGCAAAACGCCGGAAATCCCCCTGTCGTGACTGCGCCCGAAAAAAAGGGGCGCCGCGGCGCCCCTTTGTGGTTCGTGTTCTGCGCCCCGCGCACATGATCGGTGCGTGCGCGAATCGCATATTCGGCTCAGCCGATTTAGTTCAGCGCATCCCACTTGCCGTTCTTGAACTGATACATCGTGATGCCACCGTCGCGGATGTCGCCGTTCTTGTCGAAGGCGATCTTGCCGGTGACGCCCGAGAAGCTGAGCTTCTGCAGCGCGGGCAGGTACTTCGCCGGCTCGACCGAGTCGGCGGCCTTCATCGCTTCGATCAGCGCCATCGCCGCGTCGTAGCTGTAGGGCGCATAGAGCTGGACGTCGGCCTTGAAGTGCTCCTTGAAGCGGGTCTTGAATTGCGCGCCGCCGGGCATCTTCTCCATCGGGATGCCGGCCTGCGTGCAATACGTGTCGCCGCTCATCGCGTCGCCGGCGAGCTTGATCATCTCGCCGGTGCAGGTGCCGTCGCCGCCGAGGAACTT
>NZ_DATFAO010000013.1:0-89596 GCF_035254505.1 Aromatoleum sp.
AATCCGCCGCCGACACCGCCAAGCCCGCGATCATCGCCACCCGCCGCCGCTGCGAAGCCGACGGCGTGGGTCTGTCGCACTACATCCTGATGGATCGCAAGGCAAAGTGATGAGCGCCGCAGTCCTCGACAAACCCCTGGCGCCCTCCGCGGGCCGCCACGCCAACTCGGGCTGCGGCCCGAGTCTCGTGCCGCTCGACATCGGCCACGCCGACTACGTGGCAGTGACCGATCCGGCGACCGCCTTCTGGGCGCTCGTGCGCAAGGATCAGCTCGCCGCGAGCCTCGGCGACGGCGAGCTGCTTCGCAACTACCGCGAACGCGCCGACGACTTCGCACGCGAACTGCACGCGCTGCGCTTCGAGCTGAAGCCTTCGGCGGTCTACGTGAACCCGACCGAGCGCTGCAACCTCAACTGCACCTACTGCTACATTCCGGAAGGCATGCGCCGCTCGGGCCAGCACATGGCGACCGACCGCCTGGTCGATGCACTCGCACGCCTCAAGGACTACTTCGCGACCGTGATGCCCGCGGACCGCAAGCCGCGCATCATCTTCCACGGCGCCGAGCCGCTGATGAACCAGTCGGCGCTCTTCGAAGCGATCGACCAGTTCAAGGACGATTACGTCTTCGGCGTGCAGACCAACGCGACGCTGCTCGACGACAAGGCGATTCAGTTCCTCGCCGAGCGCAACGTCAGCATCGGCCTGTCGCTCGACGGCCCGCTGGCGCAGACGACCGATGCGACGCGCCTGACCTTCAGCGGCAGCAGCGTGCACGACAAGGTGCTGCGCGCGATGGACGCCTTGCAGGGCTACTCGTCGTGGAGCGTGATCGCGACCTGTACCGAGAAGAACCTCGATCAGCTCGTGCCGCTCGTCGAACTTTTCCACTCGCGCAATGTGCCGACCTGCATGTTGAATGCCGTGCGCTGCACCTTGCCCGGCGCCCGCACGGTAAGGCCGGACGACGACGCGCTGGCGAAGAGCTTCATCGGCGCGCTCGAACGCACGCACGAGCTCTACCGCGAGACGGGCCGCAAGATGGTGGTCGCGAACTTCGCCAACATCCTGCTCGCGATCCTCGCCCCGACCGCGCGCCGGCTGATGTGCGACATCTCGCCCTGTGGCGGCGGCCGCGCGTTCTTCGCGCTGGCGCCGGACGGCGGGCTCTTCCCGTGCAGCGAGTTCATCGGACTGGACCACTTCCGCGGCGGCAATCTCTTCACCGACCGCGTCGAGGACGTGCTGCAGACGCCCGCGTTCCGCACCGTGACCGAGCGCAACGTCGACCGTTTCGCGCCGTGCAACAGCTGCGCGATCCGCCACTTCTGCGGCTCGCCCTGTCCGGCCGAGGCACACGAGATGAACGGCGGCATGGACAAGGTCGGCGCCTTCTGCGGCTTCTACGAGGAACAGACGCGCTACGCCTTCCGCCTCATCGCGGACGGCAAGGCCAACGACTTCCTGTGGGACGGCTGGGACGAAGGCGTCGAGACGGTGTTCGATCTGGCGCTTTGATCGAGCGCAATCAGCCGAAGACCGCCTGCAGCTCCTTCGTGCAGGCGGTCACTTCATCCTGCATCGACACGTAGGGTTCGCCCAATTCGGCCTTCTTGACGTCCGTGGCGTCGAAGTCCTTGTTGAACCACTCGAAATGGCCGCCGGCCATCAGGTTACCGACGAACACGACGTCGGCGAGCGTGCGCGGCGCCTCGGGGATCGGCCGCGGGTGGTCGTGGTCGCGCGACGCGGCGGCGATTTCGTCGGGCAGGCCGAGCGCATGCAGCAGCGACTCGCCGATGCTCTCGTGCCACTTCCAGATCAGGTAGCGCGCGGTTTCCGGGCGGGCGCGCAGCTCTTCGTACTGCGAGGCGCGGTAGAGCATATAGCTCGCGCCGAGGTCGTGGACGAGCCCGGCGAGCATCGCCTCGTCTTCCTTGAAACGCTTGAAATGGCGTGCGATGACGGCGCAGGCGGCGGCGCTGCTGATCGAATGCTGCCACAGCCGCTGACTGAGGTCGCCGAAGTCGGCGACGTCCTTCGCAAGCAGCAACTGCTTCATCGCGACGCCGAACGCCGTCGAGCGCACGACCTTCATGCCCAGCCGCTGGATCGCGCCCTTCACGTCGCGCACCGGGGGAGCGCCGCGGTCGTAGAGCGCGGAGTTGGCGACGCTGATCAACTTGCTCGAAATGAGCGGTTCGACGCTGACGGCGGCGGAAATTTGCTGGACCGAGGCGTCGCTGTCACGCAGCAGGTCGCGCAGACGCAGCGTGATGTCGAAGTGGGTCGGGAAGATCAGGTCCCCGGACAGTTCCTTTGCAATGTCCTCCAGCATCTGGAAACGCTGGGAGTTCAGCGCCTGTCCGGTCTTGTCGTCAGTCAGTGCGGCGTTCATGTCAGGGTCTGGAAGGGATCGAAAAAGGCAATCGGCATTCTATGCCGGAATCTGCGCTTCGCGTTGATGGAGGGCGCGCCCGTGGACGGTCACTTCGCTCCTCCTCCCCGTTCCGGGCGGCAATAGGCCTCGATGGCCTGCAAGGACAGGGTGTAGGTGTGGCGGAGCTGGTCTGCGTCATAGCGGTGACGCACGCCGACCGGACAGCTGACGCGCGCGAGGCAGGTGTGCCTGCACGCGGAGGACGGCTGGCAGCGATAGGTGATGCACTTGTCGAGAGCGAATCCGTCGCTCGACACGGCCGCACCCGGACAGGCGGCGACACAAGCTTGTTCCAGGCAGCTCGCACAGGGGGAGGCGGCGGCGAGCGGCGGGGTCGGGGCGAGGTCGCTATCTGCGAGCATCACGACGCGGTAGGCGAACCACGTGCCCCAGTCCTGCTGGATCCCGATCATGAAGGGCGATGGGTTATGCCAGCCGGCGAGACGACCGAGCGCGAGCAGGTCGAGCACCGTGTCGCCGGGATAGATCACGCGCTGGTCGCGGTCGGGGAAGACGTCGGCGAACCAGCGTTGGACGGTGGCAACGCTGTACTCGTCGACGGGATGGGCCGAATCGCCGCGCGTCGCGCGCACGTGTTCCCACATCCTGCGGCCGGCGTGACCGATGAGGATCAGTTGCGGGTAACGGGCTTCGGGATCGAAGCGGCTGCGTAGCTTGTCGCGGATGTCGGCGGGCAGCGCGGCGATATCGAAGACCGCCTGCAGATTGAGTCCAGCATCGTCGAGGGCGCTGAAATCGGCGCCCCTCATGCCGCCTCCTCCAGCCGTGCGAGCGCTGCGGCAACGTTGCCGGCTCCGGCGGGCCGCACCACGCGCTCGACCTCGCGGCCCTGTCGCAGGAAGATCAGCGTCGGCCAGAGCTTGACGCGGAACGAACGGCCGAGCGCGCGTCCGGGGCCGTCCTCGACGCGGATGTGGCGCACGTCCGGGTATTGCGCGAGCGCCTCCTCGATCGCCGGTCGCGCGCCGCGGCAGATGCCGCACCAGTCGGTGCCGAAGTCGATCACTGCGAGCCCGTCGAGCGCGTCGATTTCGGCGCGCGAGGGCTGGGTTCCCGCATACCCGCGCGGGCTTGTGGATTCAATGGTCAATGTCCTGTCTCTCTTCTTCGGATTAGCCCCCGAATCTGCCATCCTTCAGCATGCAAGAGCAATCGCTTTGCCGCATTCCCGCGGACGACATCACGTGCATTCGGAGCGACAAGGCGTATTGTGTGCACTTGTGACGACATGCGTTCCCGCCCGGCGTGACGTCGGCCCGTTCACTGGATGACCGGGGCGGCCGCCGCAGGGTTCCCCCGTCCGCCAACCGAAGCGCTGCGCCTTCCGCATGAGGAGACGGCCATGAAGATCGGTGTGCCCAAGGAAATCAAGGTCCATGAATACCGCGTCGGACTGACGCCGTCGTCGGTGCGTGAAGTGGTGGCGCACGGGCACGCGGTAGTCGTACAAAGCGGCGCCGGTACCGGGATCGGGGCGAGCGACGCGGATTACCACGCGGCCGGCGCCGCCGTCGTCGACTCCGCCGCGGAGATCTTCGCGAGCGCGGATATGATCGTGAAGGTCAAGGAGCCGCAGGCGGCCGAGCGCGCGATGCTGCGCGACGGGCAGATCCTCTTCACTTACCTCCACCTCGCGCCCGATCCGGCCCAGTGTGCGGACCTCGTCGCAAGCGGCGCGGTGTGCATCGCTTACGAGACGGTGACGCAGCCGGAAGGCGGCCTGCCGCTGCTTGCGCCGATGTCGGAGGTCGCGGGCCGCATGGCGGTGCAGGCCGGCGCCCACTGCTTGGAGAAGGAACAGGGCGGAATGGGCATCCTGCTCGGCGGCGTGGCAGGCGTGGAACCGGCCCGGATCGTCATCCTCGGCGCCGGCGTCGTGGGCTCGAACGCGGCGCAGATCGCGGTGGGGACCGGGGCGCAGGTCGTCGTCATCGACCGCAAGATCGACGCGTTGCGGCGTCTCGACGCGCAGCTCGGCGCACGCGTGATGACCGTCTTCTCGAACCGCGACAACATCGAGCGCCATGTGCTCGGGGCGGATCTCGTGATCGGCGGCATCCTGATTCCGGGCGCGGCGGCGCCGAAGCTCGTGACGGCCGAGATGGTCAAGGCGATGAAGCCGGGCGCGGTGATCGTGGACGTCGCAATCGACCAGGGCGGCTGTTGCGAGACGGCGCGCCCGACCACGCACGCGGAGCCAACCTACATGGTCGGCCACGTGCTGCATTACTGCGTCGCGAACATGCCCGGGGCGGTCCCGAAGACTTCAACGCACGCGCTGAACAACGCGACGCTGCCCTTCGTGCTGCAGCTCGCGAACAAGGGCTGGAAGGAGGCGCTCGCCGCGAATCCCCATCTCGCGAAGGGCCTGAATGTCGCGTTCGGGAAGGTCACCTGCAAGGAAGTGGCTGAAACGCTGGGCTACGAGCATCGCGAGCCGTCGACCTTGCTCGACTGACAGGACTTGTTGCGACGCGTTACCGCGCTGCAACTCGAATCCACGGGCGACTATGATCAATCATCAGAATCGCCGACGCGGCCCCGCGCCCCCAAGCGCGCGGGGCCAACATCCATGACGCACGAAAACGCTCACGAGTCGCTGGCGAAGGCTGAGGAAGAATCCAGCCTTCATCGCTTGATGCTCGAAATCCTCGATGCGGCAGGTATCCATCTGAACGGCAGCCGCCCCTGGGACCTGCGCCTGCTCGACGACCGCGTGCCGGAGCGCGTGTTCACGCTCGGCAGCCTGGGACTGGGCGAAGCCTATCTCGATGGCCACTGGGAGGCCGAGCGGCTCGACCAGTTCTTCGAGCGCTTGCTGCGCGCGCATATCGACCAGCGCGTAAAGCCGCTGCGCCTCGCCTTCCATGCCTTGCGCACGCGCTTGCTGAATCGGCAGAGCCTGCGGCGAGCGTGGAAGGTCGGCGAGGCGCATTACGATCTGGGCAACGACTTCTACGAAGCGATGCTCGATCCGCGCATGACCTACACCTGCGGGTATTGGTCGGGCGGCGCGCAGACGCTTGCCGAAGCCCAGGAGGCGAAGCTCGACCTGATCTGCCGCAAGATCGGCCTGGAACGCGGGATGCGGGTGCTCGACATCGGCTGCGGCTGGGGCAGCTTCATGGGCTTCGCGGCCGAGCGCTACGGCGTCTCCTGCGTCGGCGTGACGATCTCGCGCGAGCAGGTCGAATGGGCGCAGCAGCGCTACGCCGGCCTGCCGCTCGACTTCCGGCTGCAGGACTACCGCACGATCGATGAGCGCTTCGACCGCGTGGTCAGCGTCGGCATGTTCGAGCACGTCGGGCGCAAGAACCACCGCACTTTCATGGAAGTGGCGCACCGCTGCCTCGGGGACGGCGGCCTGTTCCTGCTGCACACGATCGGCAAGAACCGCCGCGACCTGACGCCGGACCCGTGGGTCGACAAGTACATTTTCCCGAACGGCGACCTGCCGTCCGCCGGCCAGATCGGCGACGCCGCCGACGGGCTCTTCGTGATCGAGGATGTGCACAATTTCGGCGTCGACTACGACAAGACGCTGATGGCCTGGCACGCGAACTTCGAGGCCGCGTGGCCGCGCTTCCGCGAGCGGCTCGGCGAGCGCTTCCACCGCATGTGGCGCTACTACCTGCTGTCCTGCGCGGGCGCGTTCCGGGCGCGCGACATCCAGTTGTGGCAGTGGGTGATGTCGCGCGACGGGCTGCCCGGCGGCTATCGTCGGCCGGTCTGACGCGCGCTCAGGCCGACACGAGCATCCCGACGACTGCGGCCGCCATCACGGCCGTCGCGAGCCAGCCGAGGACACGGTGGCGCCGCGACAGCGTGAAGTCGCCGAGCACTTCGACGCGGCTGCCGAGCCACATCATGACCGCCATGATCGGCACGGCGATCACGCCGTTCGCGACCGCGCTCCAGATCAGTGCCTTGATCGGATCGAGCGGAGTGAAGTCCACCAGCGTGCCGATGATCGTCGACGCGGCGACGACGCCGAAGAAGCCCTTGGCCTCCATTACGTCGTGGTCGAAACCCGCCCGCCACTCGAAGGCGTCGGCGACGGCATAGGCCGCCGATCCGGCGAGGACGGGCACGGCCAGCATTCCGGTGCCGATGATGCCGAGCGCAAACAGCGCGAAGGTGAAGTCGCCCGCCAGCGGGCGCAGCGCTTCCGCGGCCTGGCGGGTCGTCTGGACGTCGGTGACGCCGTGCTGATTGAGCGTGATCGCGGTGGTCAGCATGACGCAGAACGCGATGGCGTTCGAGAAGACCATGCCGACGACCGTGTCGAGCTTGATCCGGTAGAGGTGCTCGCGCGCGAACGCGCCCTGGCGGAGGAGCGGCGCGACGGCCGCATCTTGGTCGATCTGACGCCGCTGCTCGGCCTCCTGCGAGGCCTGCCAGAAGAAGAGGTAGGGGCTGATCGTCGTGCCCAGCACCGCGACGACGACCATCCAGTAATCGCCGGTCGCCTCGAAGTTCGGGATCAGCGTCTGGACGAGAACGTGATCCCAATCCACGTGCAGCATGAACACGACGGCGACGTAGGACAGCAGCGCGAGGGTCAGCCATTTCAGCACCCTGACCATCGATTCGTAGCTGAGCCACAGCGGCAAGATCGTGCACAAGGCGCCGAAGACGAGCGCGTGGCCGTGCTCGGGCCCGCCGACGATCAGCTGCAGCGCCTCGCCCATCGCGGCGATGTCGGCGGCGATGTTGAGCGTGTTGGCGAAGACGAGGAGCGCGACGAGGCTCACGGTCATCCATCGCGGCAGCAGGTCGCGGATGTTCGCGGCGAGGCCCCGACCGGTCAGCCAGCCGATGCGGGCGCTGACCATCTGGATCGCAATCATCAAGGGCGTCGTCAGCGCGAGCGTCCACAGCAGCCCCGCGCCGAACTGGGCGCCCGCCTGGGAATAGGTCGCGAGCCCGCTGGGATCGTCGTCAGCCGCGCCGGTGATGAGTCCCGGGCCGAGTTTTCCGGCAAGCTTGCGCGCGTGGTGCAGGGTCAGCATCGGCTGCAGCTCCTGGGCCGGGAGCCTTCGAGGCGGCACCCGAACGTGCTGGGCAGGAATGCGAAAAAGGCCAGATCCCGCTACTGCTCGGGCTTCTGGCCTTTTTCATCTGAATTCTGGTGCCTTGGGCGAGACTCGAACTCGCACGTCTTTCGACACTACCCCCTCAAGATAGCGTGTCTACCAATTTCACCACCAAGGCTTCGTCGCATTCGCGCCTTTGAGCGCAGCAGGCGAAGGGCGCGAATACTAGCTGGCGGACTGCGGCCCGTCAAGCGGGGGACGTCAAACCGGGCACGGCGTCGACGCCGGAGGCCGGCACGGGCTGTATCGATGGACGTCCCGGACGCGAGGCGCGGCTCAACCACAGGGCGGCGCAGTGCGGCAGCGCCATGACCACGAGCGCGGCGGCCCAGCACAGCGGCTCGCGGCCGCCGAAGCCGTTCTGGACGAGCGTCGCGACGGCGGCGGCGAGCAGTGCGACGGCCCATTTCGTTTCCGGCGGCAGCGGCTGGCGGCCGCTGCGGCTGCCGGCTTTGGCGGTGACGATGAAGCGCGCGTGGCGGCCCAGCAGGCCCGCCCAGATGCCGCAGGCGACGGCGTAGTTGAGCGCCATCGCTGCGATCGCAGCCTCGAAGGATTCGCGCCAGGTGCAGCGCACGCGGGTGGCGTAGACGGCGGCGCCGATCGCGGCTCGGGCGAGGACGATGGCGAGCATCAGCGCAAGCGTGCCGGGGATCGGCGGCTCGACGTAGCGTGGTGCGATCAACATGCCAGCGGTCCAGCCGACGCACATCAGCATCACGGCGACCTGCAGCGCTTCCTGCAGCCACGGCAGCCAGCCGGCGATGAAGTGGTAGCGCTGGCCCCAACTGAGCGGGCTGCGGGCGAAGAGCGCGCCGGCGTGACCCTTGAGGATCTGCATCGCGCCGAGCGCCCAGCGGCGGCGCTGGCTGCGCAGCGCGGCGAAGTGCTCGGGCGTCAGACCGCGGCCGTAGACGCGGTCGACGTAGCGCAGCTCCCAGCCGCGCGTCATCAGGCGCAGGCCGAGTTCGGCGTCCTCGCAGATCGTCCATTGCGCCCAGCCGCCCGCTTCACGCAAGGCGGCAGCGCGCACGAGGCACATCGTGCCGTGCTGGATGATGGCGTTGCGTTCGTTGCGGTGGTGCATGCCGGCACGGAAGAAGCCTTCGAATTCCCAGTTCGCGCTGCGCGCGAGGAGATCCGACTCGAACTCCCGGTGCGCCTGCGGTGCCTGCACGACGGCGACTTGCGGCTCGGTGAAGTGGCCCACCAGCTCGCGCAGCCAGTTCAGCTCGACCCGGTAGTCGGCATCGATGACGCCCAACACTTCGGCGCGCGGGTCGGTGTGCGACAACGCGAAGTTGAGCGCGCCGGCCTTGAAGCCTTCGCACACGGGCAGGCTCCAGAAGCGGAAGCGCTGCGGGCGCTCGGCGATCCAGGCCTCGACGGGGCGCCAGAGGCGGTCGTCGTGGGTGTTGTTGTCGACGACGAGCACTTCGAGCGCGGGCCAGTCGAGGCGCTCGAGGCTCTCCAGCGTCGCGATCACCATCTCGGGCGGCTCGTTGCAAATCGCGACGTGCAGGCTCACGAGCGGCAGCGGCTGCTCCGCGGGCCACGGGCTGACGCCGAAGGCACGACGCCAGCGGCGCGTGCCGAGCACATCGAGCGCCTCGATGAGCTGCACCGCGAACACCAGCAACGACACGCCGAGCAGGCCGTGGAGCACCAGATCGATGAAGGCGGACTGGATCGGCGCGTAGCTGCCCGCGTCCGCCATGTCGCGCCAGACGACGAAGCTCGCGCCGGCGGCCATCGCCAGCACCGCGAGCAGGCGCGCCCACCAGCGCCAGTGCGCGAAGACCCAGTTCCACAGCGTGCCGAGGGCCAGTGCGACGACGAGCGCGGGCGCGACGCGATCCTGCCAGCCCTGGTCGACCCACAGCGGCCCCGTCAGCGGGATCTTCCACTCGCGGAAGGCGTCGAAGAGGCCCCAGTACGGGCCCGGCCGGCCTTCCTCGTCGCGTTTCCATTGACCGTCGAAGGCTTCGATGACGTAGTAGTCGATGCCGAGCGCGCGCGCCTGGGGGAGGAATTCGCGCAGGTAGCGGGCCTGCGCCTGCGGCGTGGGATGGGCCTCGTTCTCGACGTGCCCGCGGCTCGGCCAGCCGGTCTCGGTGATGACGATCGGCTTCTTCGGGTAGGCGGTGCGCAGGAGCTGGAGCTGCTTCAGGGTGTAGGCCGCGGCGTCCTCGATCGCGACGCCTTCCCAGTAGGGCAGGATGTGGATCGCGATGAAATCGACGTGAGCGGCGAGCTTGGGATGCTCGAGCCAGATGCCCCAGGTGTCGGCCACCGACACGGGCTGACGGGTGTGGCGGCGCACGCGGTCGACGGCGGCGATCAGCTCCGCCTCGGTCATCTCCTCGCGCAGCATGACTTCGTTGCCGACGATCAGGCGCGAGACGTTGGGGTAGCCGCGCGCCTGCCGGATCAGGCCCTTCAGCTCCCGCTCGTTGGCGGCCTTGTCCTTGCCGAGCCAGGCGCCCGCCATCACGTCGAGCCCGTAGCGGGCGGCGAGCGCCGGCACGTCGGGGCCTTCGGTCGAGGTGTAGGTGCGGATGCGGTGCGTGTGCGGGGCGAGGAGCGCCATGTCCTGCGCGATTTCATCCGGGCTCGGGTAGCGGTGCTGCGCGGGGCCCTGGCCGGGGCGGTAGCCGCTGTAGGTGAGGCCGGAGACCTGGCCATCCCAGTCGGGCGGGGTGACGGGGCGTTCGAGGATGTGCCACGCGCCCCCCACTAGGGCGCACGCGATGAAAGCCAGGACGAGGGCCGACAGCAGCCGCTCGAATGCGATGAAGCCGATCCCAGTGCGCAAGACATCCTCGCTGCAAATTGACGATCCGACAATATGCGACGCGAAGATGACAGCGGTGAGACGCTTCGATGACATCGCGCGCTACTCCGACGCCGCCGCAGAAAGCGGCGGGTCGTGCGATGCGCTCAGCGCCGGTCGAGCCAGTCGCGGATGCGGCTCGCCGACCACGGCCCGTCGTCGAGCGGCAGGCCGTGGTCGGCGGTCGGATGCCGGATCAGTGAAGCCCCGGCACTCCGGCAGGTCCGCCGGACAGACCGGCGAGGAGCTGCATCGCCATCATCTGATATGGCGCTGTCACGCCGGGTTCCCGTAACTCTTTACGACAGGCGAGGCGCTCGAGCGGGACGGGATGTGAGCGACGACGGCGGGGCGTGTTGCGGCCGCCGGGCTGAAAATGTCGGCAGCCGGGTCGCACCGGTCTATATAGATATCATGGAGCGGGGAGACGTGGCTTGGACAAGATGCGCGAACAGCTCGCGGCGGGCAGCAGCATTCTCGTGGTCGACGACCAGCCCCAATACCAGGCGGTCCTGAAGCGCCTGCTCGGCCGCAAGGGATATCGGGTACATACTGCCGGCGACGGCGAGACGGCACTGGCGGTCGCGCGCAGCGAACACCCGGACCTCGTGCTGCTCGACGTGATGATGCCGGGCATGAGCGGCTATGAGACCTGTCGCCGCCTCAAGGCGGAAGCGGCCGACCGCTACGTCCCGGTCATCTTCATCAGCGGCGAAGGCGATGTCGGTGCGAAGGTCGAAGCCTTCGAATGCGGCGGCGTCGACTACATCACCAAGCCCTTCTTCGACGGCGAGGTGTTAATGCGGGTGGCGACTCACCTCACCGTGCATGCTTTGCAGCGCAGCCTTGAAAAGCGCGTGGCTTCGCGCACCGCGGAGCTCGCGGTCGCCAACGCGCAATTGCAGCGCGAGATCACCGAGCGCCGGCAGGCGGAGGACAAGTTCCGCGGCGTGCTCGAATCGGCGCCCGAGGCGATGGTGATCGTGAATGCGCAGCGCGAGATCGCGCTCGTCAATTCGCGCGCCGAGGAGATGTTCGGCTATGTGCGCGAGGAGCTTCTGGGGCAGCCGGTCGAGATGCTGGTGCCCGAGCGCACTCGCCCCGTGCACATGCGCGCGGCCGGCACCTACGTCGCGGCGCCGCGCACGCGGGCGATGGGCGAGGATCTGGCCCTCTTCGGCCGGCGGCGGGATGGGCGGGAATTCCCCGTCGCGGTGTCGCTGAGCCCGCTCGAGACGCCCGAGGGCCTGCTCGTGATCAGCACGATCCGCGATATCAGCGCGCGCAAGGAGGCGGAAGCCGCGCTGCGCGAGCTCGCGGCGCACCGCGACGCCGTGCGCGAGGAGGAGAGGAAGCGCATCGCGGGCGAGATCCACGACGAGTTGGGCTCGCTGCTCACGGCACTGAAGATGGACGTCTCGCTGCTGCGCATGGAGTTGCCGACGGACAACGCGGCGCAGGAGCGCATCGGCGAGATGCGCGAGCTGATCGAGCGCACGATCCGCATGGTGCGCCAGGTGGCGACGCAGTTGCGGCCGGCGGCGCTGAACCTGGGGCTGGTGCCGGCGCTCGAGTGGCTGGTCGACGATTTCCGCCGGCGCACCGGCCTGGACTGCAGCTTCGAGGCCGAAACCGAGATCGCGATGGACGACGCGCAGGCGACGGCCGCCTTCCGCATCGTGCAGGAATCGCTCACCAACGTCACGCGGCACGCCGAGGCGCGCAACGTACACGTGACGCTGAACTGCAGCGGCGACGCGATGGAGCTCACCGTCGCTGACGACGGGTGCGGCTTCGACGCGGCGGAAGTGGGCGGCAGCGCCTTCGGACTCTTCGGCATCCGCGAGCGGGCGCGCAACTTGGGGGGACGGGCGAGCGTCGTCTCTGAGCCGGGGCGCGGCACGCAGGTGCGCATCTGGCTGCCGCTCGCGGGAGGCGAACGATGATCCGGCTCCTCATCGCCGACGACCACGCGATCGTGCGCAGCGGCCTGCGCCAGATCATCGCGACCACGTCCGACCTGCAGGTCGTCGCCGAAGCCGGCGACGGCGCAGCGGTGCTCGCGGCGGTGCGCGGCGGCGGCTGCGATCTGCTGGTGATGGACATGACGATGCCGGGGCTGTCGGGCGTCGATCTGATCCGCCGCGTGCGCACGGAGCGCCCCACCCTGCCGATCCTCGTGCTGTCGATGCACAACGAGGGACAGGTCGTGTCGCGCGCGCTGAAGGCCGGCGCTGCGGGCTATGTCGCGAAGGATTGCGAGCCCGACATCCTGCTCGCGGCGATGCGCAAGGTCGCCGGCGGCGGGCGCTTTCTCG
The DNA here is from genome assembly GCF_035254505.1 of Aromatoleum sp. GTDB lineage: Bacteria > Pseudomonadota > Gammaproteobacteria > Burkholderiales > Rhodocyclaceae > Aromatoleum. Next base: position 12,710 of record NZ_DATFAO010000013.1, read on the forward strand.
ACCCGGCGCTGGTCGACGCGATGGTCTTCGATAGCGGCCCGGCCGACGTCGATGCGCCCCCGCTCGACCTCCTCTCCGACCGCGAATACCAGGTGCTGCAGCTCGTTGCGCGCGGCCAAAGCCTCAACGAGATCGGCGAGCGCCTCAATGTCAGCGCGAAGACGGTGAGCACGCACAAGGCGCGGTTGATGCAGAAGCTCGGCATCGACAACAACGCGGAGCTCGTGCGCTATGCGATGCGCCACGGTCTGCTCGATCAGTAACGTCCCGGCTGGTCGCCATTCGTTGTAGGGATTTCCTGACCCCGAAAACAGCCTTCCCCTACGCGCTAATCCGCCTTTCCCGACGGCAGCCCCGGCACGCGTGGGGCTTAATGCCATTCAGCGCCGGTTCGCCGGCAGGCATCGATGGGGAAGGCAAAATCCATGCACAGCTTACAGAACCGTCGCATCCTGGTGATCGACGACACGCCGGCCATCCATGAGGATTTCCGCAAGATCCTCGTGGATGCGCCGGCCGACTCGGAGCTGGACGAGGTCGAGGCGGCGCTCTTCGGCGCGCCGGCGTGCAAGCCCGAACTCGCCTTCGAACTCGACTCCGCCTACCAGGGCCACGAAGGCTTCGCGAAGGTCAGCCAGGCGCTGGGTGCCGGTCGGCCGTACGCGATGGCCTTCGTCGACATGCGCATGCCACCGGGGTGGGACGGCGTCGAGACCATCGAGCGGCTGTGGCAGGCCGATCCACGGCTGCAGATCGTGATCTGCACCGCCTATTCCGACTACGCGTGGGATGAGGTGCTGAACCGGCTCGACGTCGGCGACCGGTTGCTGATCCTGAAGAAGCCCTTCGATACGATCGAGGTGCGCCAACTCGCCGACGCGCTGACCGCGAAATGGCAGATGACCGAGCGCGCGGCGCTCAAGATGGCCGACCTCGACGCCGCGATCGAACGCCGCACCGACGAACTGAAGCAGGCGAACGATGCCTTGAAGGCGGAAATCGACGAGCACGCACGCGCCGAAGCCGCGCTCAAGCTCGCCGCCAGCGTCTTCGAGAACACGATGGACGGCGTGCTGATCACCGACACGGCCGGCACCATCCTGTCGGTGAATCCGGCTTTCACCGCGATCACCGGTTACGTGGCCGAGGAAGCGATCGGCCGCAGCCCGAACCTGTTGCGCTCCGACCGCCACCCCGTGGGGTTCTACCGCGAGCTGTGGGAGACGCTGCTGCGCGAGGGCCGCTGGGAAGGCGAGATCTGGAACCGCAGGAAGAGCGGCGAGGCCTACCTCGAATGGCTCAGCATCGGCATGGTCGCAGGCGACGACGGGCGGGCGCTGCGCTACGTCGGCGTCTTCAACGACATCACTGAGTTGCGCAGGAAGGACGAGCACATCCGCCACCTCGCCTTCCACGATCCGCTGACCGGCCTGCCCAACCGCGCGCTGCTCCTCGACCGACTCGAACACGGCCTGGCCGGCGCGCGACGCGCGGGAGAACGGCTCGGGCTGATGTTCATCGACCTCGACCGCTTCAAGCACATCAACGACTCGCTCGGCCACGACATCGGCGACGCGCTGCTGCAGGAGGTCGCGCGTCGCCTGAGGGAGAGCGTGCGCCAGTCGGACACCGTCGCGCGGATGGGGGGCGACGAGTTCGTGATCCTGCTCGAACAGGTCGGCGAACCGGAAGTCTGCGCCGGACTCGCGAAGAAGATCCTCACCCGTCTCAACGCGCCGATGGAGCTCGATGGCCATACGCTGCAGGTCTGCGCGTCGATCGGCATCGCGTGCTTCCCGGACGACGGCTCCGATACGGTGACGCTGATGAAGCACGCGGACGCAGCGATGTACGCGGCGAAGTCGGCTGGCCGCGGCACCTACCGCTTCTTCCAAGCGGAGATGACCGAGAAGGCCGGACAGCGCCTGCGGCTGGAGATGGAATTGCGCAGCGCCGTGCGCAAGGGGGAGCTGGAAGTCTTCTACCAACCCGGGGTCTCGCTCGCGACTGGCGTCCCCTGCGGCGTCGAGGCCCTGGTGCGCTGGCGCCACCCGGAGCGCGGTCTGGTGCCGCCGAACGACTTCATTCCGCTCGCCGAGGAGACGGGAATCATCCACGAACTCGGCAACTGGGTGCTCGAGGAGGCGTGCCGCCAGTCGCAGGCGTGGCGGGAGCAAGGGCTTGGACGGATCCGCACCGCGGTCAACATCTCGGCCAAGCAACTGCAGGAAGGCGATCTTGCCGAGCGCATCGGCGGGCTGACGCGCAAATACGGACTGGCCCCGGGGGACCTCGCCGTCGAGCTGACCGAGAGCGTGATCATGGCCAACCCGGAGGAAATCTCGGGCGTGTTCGACCGCCTGCGCGAGATCGGCGTGACGGTGGCGGTCGACGACTTCGGCACCGGCTATTCGAGCCTCGCCTACCTGCGCCGCCTGCCGATCGACGTGCTGAAGATCGACCGCTCCTTCGTCAGGAACGCCGACCGCGACGCGGGCGACGCGCAGATCGTGCGCATCATCATGGCACTCGCGCAGGCGCTCAAGCTGGACGTCATCGCCGAAGGGGTCGAGACCCGCGCCCAGGCGGACTTCCTCGCGTCCTGCGGCTGCGAGACGGCGCAGGGCTTCCTGTTCGCACAACCGCAACCGGCGCCCGTCACGGCGAAATGGTTGCAGGCCCATCGCGCCGTGATCGGCGTGGAGGAAACGCTGTGTTCTGTCAGCCGCTGAGACTTGCCGCCCTGGTGCTGGTGACCATCGTCACCCCGGCGCTCGCGGCGCCGCTCGAAAGCGAGCCGATCAAACCGCTGCCGACGAGCCTGAATGCGGACCCGCTGCGCGCCGCGCTGGGCCGCCGTCTCTTCCACGAACCGCGCCTGTCGGCGAACGGCGCAGTATCATGCGCAAGCTGCCACAGTCTCGACAAGGGCGGCACCGACGGACGCGATCGCTCGATCGGCTTCGACGGCCGCCTGACGGGGGTGAATGCGCCGACCGTCTTCAACGCCGCGCTCAATTTCCGGCAGTTCTGGAACGGACGCGCCCCGACGCTCGAGGCGCAGGTCGACGCCGTCATCCAGCATCCGGTGGAGATGGGATCGAAGTGGGAGGACGTCGTCGCCAAGCTCGCGCTCGACCCCGGTTACCGCAGCGAATTCGCCCGCAGCTACCCCGACGGCGTCACGCGGGCGAACATCGTCGATGCGATCGCGAGCTTCGAGCGCACGCTGATCACCCCCGATTCGCGCTTCGACCGCTACCTGCGCGGGGACGCCGACGCGCTCACCGACGAGGAGAAGGCCGGATACACGAAGTTCAAGCAATACGGCTGCGTGACCTGCCATCAGGGCGTGAACGTCGGCGGCAACATGTTCCAGAAGTTCGGCGTGATGGCCGATTACTTCGCCCGGCGCGGCAATCCGACCGAAGCCGATCTCGGCCGCTTCGCGGTCACCGGCGACGCGGACGACAAGAACGTCTTCAAGGTGCCGAGCCTGCGCAACGTGGCGCTCACCGCCCCCTACTTCCACGACGGCTCGGCGCGCACGCTGGGCGAGGCGGTGGACATCATGTTCCGCTATCAGCTCGGCCGCGCCGCAACGCCCGGCGACAAGGGCGCGATCGTCAAATTCCTCGAAACCCTCACGGGTGAATGGCCACGGAGGCCGAAATGAACCACCCGAAACGGCGCATCTACTTCGCGGTCGCCGCGATGGTTGCGGTACTGACGTCGGCACTGGCGTTTCTCTATGCGAAGACCCGCGCCTACGACGAGTCGCGGCATTTCGAGAACCTCGCCAACCTGCGCGAAATCGAACACCTCGACACGCATTGGGAACTCGATGCGCTGAAGTCGCGCGTCGGCATCAATACGCATTACGACGCGCTGGTGGCCGCGTCACCCGAGTTTCACCGACTGGTGGCGGAGCTCAGGGCGATGGTCGCCGAGGGCCTCACCGACGCGCCTTCGGCCCTGGAACAAAGCATCGAAGCGCTCGACCGCTCGATCGAGCAAAAGGCGGATCTGATCGAACACTTCAAGTCCCACAATTCGATCCTGCGCAACTCGATGGCCTTTCTTCCGACCGCCGCGGACGACGTGCTGGGACTCGTCGATGCGGCACTGGCGAAGACGGCCAAACGGCCGGCGGGGGGAATGCGGCGCGTTCCGGAAGACACGGACGACCTGCTGCTCGCGGCCTTCATCTACGGCCATGACGGCTCGGAGGACAGGGCCGACAAGGTCGAGGCGGCCCTCAGCCGCATCGACGCCGACACGCACGAGCTGCCGGCGGAGGTGCGCGAGCCGCTCGATCTGTTCGCGGCTCACATCCGCACCGTGCTGCGCGAACACCGGATCGTCATCGGCCTGCTCAACGAGATCTCGGCCGTCTCCATCCATCGCCACATCGACGACATCGAAGCGCTGCTGTCCGACCAATTCGGGCAGGCCAGCATCGAACGCCATCGCTACGGGAGCTACCTGCTCGCCTTCGCGGCGCTGCTGACCGGCCTGCTCGTGCCCGCCGCGTACAGCGCGATCCGCAACCATGGCGTCGTCAAGCGCATCAACCGCCAGTTGCAGGACGCGAACGAAACCCTGGAACAGCGGGTCCGAGAACGCACACGCGAGTTGCACGCGGCGCAGGCGGAGCTCGTCGACGCGGCGCGGCACGCCGGCATGGCGGAGATCGCGACCAACGTGCTGCACAACGTCGGCAACGTGCTCAACAGCGTGAATGTCTCGGCGGGCCACGTGAGCGGGCGCGTGCGCGCATCCAAGGCCGCCGGACTCGCGCGGGCGGTCGCGATGATGAACGAACACGCCGCCGAGCTCGGCGAATTCCTGACGCAGGACGAAAAAGGCAGGCTGCTGCCGGGCTATCTGGCGAAGCTCTCGGAGGCGCTCGTCGCCGAGCAGGCGGAGATCCTGGACGAACTCGGGCGGCTGACGAACAGCATCGATCACATCAAGGAGGTGGTCGCGACCCAGCAGTCCTACGCGGGCGCCTCGCGCATCGTGGAGCCCGTGCGCATCCGCGATCTCGTCGACGACGCGCTGCGGATGAACGCAGGATCGCTCGCGCGCCACGACGTGACGGTCGTGAGGGAGATCCCCGATCTGCCGGAATTGCCGCTCGACCGCCATCGCGTGCTGCAGATCCTCGTGAACCTGATCAGCAACGCCAAGCAGGCGATGGACGCGACGGGGGGGCGGACGCATCGCATGACGGTGCGCGCGGAGCTCGTCGACGAGGGCACCGCCGCGTCGCGGCTGCGCCTCTGCGTCGAGGACGAGGGCGAAGGCATCGCGCCCGAGAACCTGACGCGCATCTTCAGCCACGGCTTCACGACGCGCAAGAATGGCCATGGCTTCGGATTGCACAGCTGCGCGCTGGCGGCGCGCGAGATGGGTGGCACGCTGAACGCGCACAGTGACGGGCCGGGCCGCGGCGCCGTGTTCACGCTCGATCTGCCGCTGACGGCGGACGCGTCCCTCAAGCCGTGCGCGCCGCCCCCCCTTCCTGTGCCCCTTCTTGTGCCAGCGGCAGCGTGACGCGCACCATCGTGCCGCGCCCGCAAGCGCTGGCGATCTCGATGCGGCCGCCGTGGCGGCGGACGAGGGTGTCGGCGACCGACAGCCCCATCCCGGTGCCGGTGCCGACGGGGCGCGTCGTGAAGAAAGGGTTGAAGACGCGGGGAAGATTTTCGGGCGCGATGCCTTTACCGTCGTCCTCGATCTCGATACGCACACGCCCGCCGTCGTCGCGTGCGCTGCGGATGATGATGCGGCCCTCGGGCGCGACGGCCTGCATCGCATTGGTCAGCAGGTTGCCGAACACCTGACGCATGCCGGAGGCGAGGCAGAAGACCGGCGGCAACTCGCCGTAGTCGCGCACGATCGTCGCCTTGCTCCCCGTGCGGCTTGCCGAGGCTGCGACGGCAGCGTCGAGCAGTGGGTGCAGGTCGCTCGATTGCCAGTCGCCCTGCTCGCCGGTCGCGGAAAAATCCATCAGCTCCCGCACGATGCGCGCGATGCTCGCAAGCCCCGCCTGGGTTTCCTTCAGCAGCGCTGGCGTATCCTCGCGCACAAAATCGACGTCGCACGCGTCCCGCTCGCGGCGAATGATCGACTGGTGCGCGGGATCGAGATGCGGCGTGGCCTCCTCGTAGGCTTCGATCACCTTCAGCAGGTCGCCGAAATTGCGCTCCAGCGTGCCGACGTTGGCTTTCACGTAGCCGATCGGCGTGTTGATCTCGTGCGCGACGCCCGCCGCGAGCTGGCCGATGGCCGCCATCTTTTCGGACTGCAGCAGCTGGTCGCGCGCGTCGGATAGGCGCTGGTTGGTTTCGCGCAGTTCGACGAGGCTCTCCTGCAGGGCGCGTTCGGCGCGGTCGCGTTCGCTGATGTCGCTGAACACCAGCACCGCGCCTTCGCAGCTCTCGTCCTCGACGATCAGCGCCAGGCTGTATTCGACGGCGAAGTCAGCGCCGCCCTGTGTGCGGAATTGACTGCGACGCCGCGACTGCTCGCCGACGAAGGGAGGCCGCCACGGAGGCATCGCGTCGGCACCGACTGCGTCTTCACTGCGTCGGCCGATCACCTCGTCGACCGTCTGCCCGAGCATGTCTTCCACCTGCCACCCGAGCATCCGCGCCGCCGCGGCATTCGCGTAGTTGATGCGCCCTTCCCGATCGAGGCCGAGAACGCCTTCGCTCGTCGCGTGCAGGATCAATTCGTAGGTCCGCGACAGGCGGGCGAACGCCGCCGTCAGTTGCCGCATGCCTTCGTCCGGCCCGCCCGGCCCGTCCGCGGCGTCGATCAGGGGCTCGCTCGCAGCCATGACTTTCTCCTTCGCCCAACGCTGTGGGCTCGCGCGCACCGACTTTTTGACCGGAGGCGCACCCGAAAGCTCCGCAGCAGCCGGCGGGCTGCAATGCCGGGGTAGGGATTTCCTGACGGCAAAAGCAGCCCTTCCTGACACGCGATTCCGCCTTCCCCGACGGTGCCCGCGGCCGTCTTCCTCTTAAATGGCTCCATCCAGAACCAGCCAGCGGGACGCCCGATGAAGCTGCTCATTGTCGAAGATTCACAGCCCGTCAGCACGCGTCTGCAGCGCGCTTTCGGCAAGCTGCCGGCGCTCGAGACCGAGATCGCCGATACGTTCGGTCAGGGCCTTGTCCGATTCCGCGCGTCGCATCCGCAACTGGTGCTGCTCGACATCGAACTGCCCGACGGCAGTGGGCTCGACCTGCTGCAGACGATCAAGCGCGAACGCCCGGCCACTCGCGTGCTGATGTTCAGCAACCACGAGATCTACCGCCAGCGCTGCGCGGCCGAAGGCGCCGACTACTTCTTCGACAAGTCCGGCGAGTTCGAAGTGCTCGCCTGCACCGTCCAATCCCTCGCGGAGGCGAACTCGTGAACGATCGATCGATTCGCCCCTGCGGCGTGCCCGCCGCCGTCTGGCTCGCGCCGCTTCTCGGCACCGCCGCCGGCGCAGGACTGGCCCTCGCGCTGGGCGGCATTGCGCCGCGTAACCTCGTCCTCGTCGCCATCCTGCTCGTTGGCGGCGTACTGGCCGCCTGGGGCACCGTCTTCGCGTGCCGCCGCGCCGCCGAACGCCATGTGCGCGAAGCGGCGGCGCTGATCGAATCCGAGGCGAGCGCCGGAACGGCGCGCGGCGAGCAGGACGCCGGCCGGTTCGCAGCCTTGTGCGGCGGCATCCTGCCGGTGTGGAGCGGTCATCTGCAGACGGTGCGGATACAGACCGAGGATGCGATCGCCGCGCTGTCCGCGCGCTTCGCCGGCATCTCGGACAAGCTCGACACGGCGGTCCGCGCCTCGCACGAAGCGGCCGGCAACAGCGGCCACGACGGCGGCATCGTCGGCATGCTCGAAGCGAGCCGCAACGAGCTCGGCGCCATCCTCGCGTCCTTGCGCACCGCCTTCGACAGCAAGATCCATCTGCTCGACGAAGTGGCCCGCCTCGCCGCCTTCGCCGACGAACTGCGCACCATGGCCAACGAGGTCGGCAAGATCGCCGGCCAGACCAACCTCCTCGCGCTCAACGCCGCAATCGAGGCAGCACGGGCGGGCGAAGCGGGACGCGGCTTCGCGGTCGTCGCCGATGCGGTGCGCGAACTCTCGCGCCAGTCGAGCGAGACCGGCAAGCACATCAGCACCAACATCGCCGCCGTCACCAGCGCGATCGACACGACCTTGCAGGCCGCCAACCAGCAGGCCCACGCCGACGAGCAGAGCATGGCCGACGCCGACGCTGCGGTCGCCGCGATCCTCGAGCGTTTCCACAGCGGCATCGCGGGCCTCGAAGCCTCGGCCGAGATCCTGCAGCGCGAGAGCGGCGGCATCCGCGGCGAAGTCGCCGACGTGCTCGTGTCACTGCAGTTCCAGGACCGGGTGAGCCAGATGCTGGGCCACATCGACGACGATATGCAGAAGCTCGCCGCCCAGGCGGGGAGCAGCGCCCCCGGCGCGGTCGATGTCGCCGCCTGGCTCGACGATCTCGCGCGCAGCTACACGACCGACGAGCAGCGCGCCGTCCATCACGGCGGCGGGACAGCCCGCCCCGCCACCAGCGAAATCACTTTCTTCTAGGAGGACGCCACCATGACCAAGACCATTCTCGTTGTCGATGACTCCAGCTCGCTGCGCCAGGTCGTCAGCATCGCGCTGAAGGGCGCGGGCTACGACACCATCGAAGCCTGCGACGGCAAGGACGCACTGGGCAAGATCGGCGGACGCAAGGTCCATCTGATCATCAGCGACGTCAACATGCCGGTCATGGACGGCATCAGCTTCGTCAAGGAAGTGAAGAAGCTGCCGGAGCACCGTTTTACGCCGGTGATCATGCTCACGACCGAATCGCAGGAGGCGAAGAAGCTCGAAGGCCAGGCCGCGGGCGCGAAAGCCTGGGTCGTGAAGCCCTTCCTGCCGGCGCAGATGCTCGCGGCCGTCTCCAAGCTCGTGTTGCCCTGAGCCGCAAGGACGAGGAGAAGAGCATGGAAATCACCTTCGACACGGACGCGACCCCCGGCTGCCTGCGGATCGGCGGCGAGATGACGGTCTACGCGGCGCGCGAGCTGCACGGCCAGTTCCTCGCCCGCTTCGACGAATGCGGCGAGATCGCGATCGACCTCTCGGCGGTCGCCGAGATCGACAGCGCCGGCCTGCAGTTGCTGATCCTCGCCCAACACTACGCGGCGGCGGTCGGAAAGGCCTTCGGCCTGACCGCGATCAGCCCTGCGGTCGCCGACCTGCTCGATCTCTTCGGACTCGGCGCCTTCTTCGGCTACCCGCCGGTCGCCGCCCCGCTCGCTGCCCCTGACAGCGTCGAAGTCGGCATGGATCAGCCAGCATGAACATCGACGCCGCCCTGCCGACCTTCATCGCCGAGAGCAACGAACTGCTCGCGAGCATGGACGACTGCCTGCTCCTGCTCGAACGCGAGCCGGACAACGCGGACGCGATTGCCGCCACCTTCCGCGCGATCCACACCATCAAGGGCTCGGCCGGGCTCTTCGGCCTGGACTGCATCGTGCGCTTCGCCCATGTCGCCGAGAGCGTGCTCGACCGCGCGCGCGACGGCGAACTACCGATCGACGACCAGCTGACCGCGCTGCTCCTCGAATGCCGCGACCACATCGGCGACCTCGTCGCCACCGTCTCCGGCGACAACCTGTCCGCCGCCAACGCGCTCGCCCCGCGCGGCGAAATCCTGCTCGAAAGGCTGCGTCGCTTGCTGTCGCACGAGCTTGCGCCTGCGACCGAGGGCCCCTGCCGCGCGACCACCTGCCGCGCCGCCGACTGCGGACTCGCCCCCTGCCCGCGCCACGACGAGTCGCCCGCGCAAGGCGGCGTCGCGAGCGATACCTGGCACCTCTCGCTGCGCTTCGGCCCCGACGTGCTCGCCAACGGCATGGACCCGGCCGCCTTCTTGCGCTATCTCGCAACGCTCGGCGAAATCGAACGCACCGTCGCGCTGTGGGACGGCATGCCCGCCGCCGATGCGATGGACCCCGAGCGCTGCTACCTCGGCTTCGAGATCGCGCTGCGCAGCACCGCCGAACGCGACGCGATCGAAGGCGCCTTCGACTTCGTCCGCGACGACTGCCGCATCGTCATCCTGCCGCCACATAGCCCGCTCGCAGATTACCGCGAGCTTATCGCGGCGATGCCCGAGGGCCGTGAACGCGCCGCCGAGCTGCTGCTCGCCTGCGGCACGCTCGATGCGGTCGAGCTCGTCACGGCGATGGCGGACGAACCGGCACCGACTGCGCCCGCCGCCCCCGTGACCGCCCCGGTTGTCGCCCCCATCCTCGCCCCGGCACCCTCAGTGGTACCGCAGTCGCGGTCGTCCACCGTCCCGCGCCGCGGCCAGGAAGCCAAGTTCGTGCGCGTCGACGCCGCCAAGCTCGAAGCGCTGATCAATCAGGTCGGCGAGATGGTCATCGCCGGCGCCTCGGCCGCGCTGCACGCGCGCCGCGCCGGCGACGGCCTGCTCAACGAGGCGATGTCGCTGATGGGTCGCCAGATCGAGGAGCTGCGCGACAGCGCGCTGAGCCTGCGCATGGTCGAGATCGGCGAGACCTTCAGCCGCTTCCACCGCGTCGTGCGCGACGTCAGCCGCGAGCTCGGCAAGGACATCGAGCTCGTCACCTCGGGCGACGACACCGAGCTCGACAAGATGGTCGTCGAGAAGATCAACGACCCGCTGATGCACCTCGTGCGCAACGCGATGGACCACGGCATCGAACCCGCCGCGGTGCGCCTCGCCCGCGGCAAGCCGGCGCGGGCGACGGTACGCCTCAACGCCTATCACGAGTCCGGCAGCATCATCATCGAAGTCTCCGACGACGGCGGCGGACTGCCGCGCGACAAGCTGCTGCAGAAAGGCATCGAACGCGGCCTCGTCGCGGCCGGCCAGAACCTCGCCGACCACGAGATCTTCAACCTGATCTTCGAGCCCGGCTTCTCGACCGCCGAACAGGTCACCAACCTCTCCGGCCGCGGCGTCGGCATGGACGTCGTCCGCCGAAACATCGAGGCGCTGCGCGGCAGCATCGAGATCGACAGCACGGCCGGCGTCGGCACCATGATGCGCATCCGCCTGCCACTGACGCTCGCGATCATCGACGGCTTCCTGATCGAAGTCGCCGGCTCGTCCTTCGTCGTACCGCTCGACATGGTCGTCGAATGCCTCGAACTGCCCGAATCCGGCCGCGACACCGGCAGCAACCGCCACTACCTCAACCTGCGCGGCGAGGTGCTGCCCTTCGTGCGCCTGCGTGAGCTCTTCGGTATCGAAGGCGATGCCGCGCGGCGCGAAAACGTCGTCGTCGTCAGCTTCGCCGGGCAGAAGGCGGGCCTCGTCGTCGATCGCCTCCTCGGCGAATTCCAGACCGTCATCAAGCCGCTCGGCGCGGTCTTCCGTCACCTGCGCGGCATCTCCGGCTCGACCATCCTCGGCAGCGGCGACGTCGCGCTGATCCTCGACGTCCCGGCCACCGTGCAGCAGGCGGCGAGCCGCGAAGCCGGCGCACGGCAGGAAACGTCGGCCCGCAAATCCGGCCCTGTTCCGGCCACCCCCTCATCCGCCATCCACTGATCCAGGAGTTCCCAAAATGTTCCGGAACATGAAAATCGGCATGCGCCTGTCGCTCGGCTTCGGCTTCGTCGTCGTGCTGCTGCTCGCCATCGCCTACGTCGGCATCAGCCGCATGAATAGTCTCGACGAGGACATGAACCTGATGCTCAACGACCGTTACCCGAAGACGGTGATGGCCAACGCCATCAGCAGCGACGTCGGAGCGATCGCCCGTCACCTGCGCAACATGCTGCTCACCGACGACCCGGCGCGCTGGCAGGCCGAGCAGAACGCAGTCGAAGACGCCCGCGGCCGCATCCGCGCCAACCTCGAGAAGCTCGACGCCATCGTCAAGACCGAGCGCGGCGTCGCCCTGCTGAAGAACATCCGCGACCAGCGCGCGAAGTACTTCAGCGGCAGCGACCACATCATGAAGCTCACCACCGAGCGCAAGAAGGCCGAGGCGATCGAATACCTCAATGCCGACCTGATCGGCATCCTGCGCGGCTACACCGACGCGGTGCAGAACCTCGTCGACTACCAGGCTGAACTGATGATTGCCGCCGGCGCGGAGGCGAACCGCCAGTACGAGGCCGCGCGCAATCTGATGATGGGGCTCGCCTCGGCGGCCCTGATCCTCGCGCTGGCGGTCGCATTGTGGATCACGCGCGGCATCACCCGCCCGCTGGCGCAGGCCGTCGCAGTTGCCAACCAACTCGCCGCGGGCGACCTGACGGCGCGCATCGACGTGACGTCGAACGACGAGACCGGCCGGCTGCTCGGCGCGATGAAGCACATGGTCGAAAAGCTGTCGACCATCATCACCGAAGTCCGCGGCGCCGCCGACAGCCTGTCGAGCGCCTCCGAGCAGGTCAGCGCGACCGCCCAGTCGCTCGCCCAAGGCTCCAGCGAACAGGCGTCGAGCGTCGAGGAGACGAGCGCGTCAATCGAACAGATGTCGGCGTCGATCAACCAGAACGCCGAAAATGCCAAGGTCACCGACGGCATGGCCGCAAAGGCCGCGCGCGAAGCCGACGAAGGCGGTTCAGCTGTGACGCACACGGTCACGGCGATGAACAGCATCGCCGACAAGATCGGCATCATCGACGACATCGCCTACCAGACCAACATGCTTGCGCTCAACGCCGCGATCGAAGCGGCGCGTGCCGGCGAGCATGGCAAGGGCTTCGCGGTCGTCGCCGCCGAAGTCCGGAAGCTCGCCGAGCGCAGCCAGATTGCCGCGCAGGAGATCGGCGAAGTCGCCAAGAACAGCGTCTCGCTCGCCGAGCGCGCCGGCAAGCTCCTCGACGAGATCGTGCCTTCGATCCGCAAGACCTCGGACCTCGTCCAGGAAATCGCCGCCGCCTCCGAAGAGCAGTCCGCCGGCGTCAGCCAGATCAACGCGGCGATGAACCAGCTCAGCCAGACCACCCAGCAAGGCGCCTCGGCCTCCGAAGAGCTGGCCGCGACCGCCGAAGAAATGGGCAGCCAGGCCGAACAGCTGCAACACACGATGGCCTTCTTCAAGACGAGCGCCACCGCCATGTCGACCGCCGCCCCCGCCCCCGCCCGCGCGACCGATGCCCGCACGCGGCTCGCGCGCGTCATCGAAAAAGGCGCCCGCCCTGGCAGCACCGCCGAACCGGCGCTCGGCGAAGCCGACTTCGTCCGCTTCTAAGCCGCCCCTCATAGCCCCCGACGTCGAAGGAGATTTCGATGAATCCTCACGCCCATGGCCACGGCCACGGCCACGGCCAAAGCAACGAACTGCAAGACATCATGCGCATCATCGGCCTCGACCACGGCCGCATCCAGGAGCGCAAGCAGTTCCTCGACATCGACGAGCGCGACGCCGAACGCATCCTCGCCGTCGCCCCCGTCCTGCAGCAGACGATGAGCGCCACCGTCGACAAGCTCTACGCCCACCTGCTGAAGTTCGAGCACTCGCGCCAGAAGCTCGGCGACGAAACGAACATCAACCGCCTCAAGGGCATGCAGACGCGCTACTTCGGCCAGCTGCTGTCGGGCAACTACGACGAAAGCTACGTCACCGGCCGCGTCACGGTGGGCCTCACCCACGTGCGCGTCGACCTCAAGCCGCAGTGGTACCTCGGCACCTACAACTGCTTCCTGCGCGAAGTCACCGAAGTGCTGCTCGACAAGGTCGGCGGCGGCAAGGGAGGCGGCCTGGGCGACGTCTTCAGCCGGCGCGACCGCCAGCGCGAGTTCTGCGACGCGCTGCAATCGCTCACCAAAGTCATCTTCTTCGACATGGGACTCGCGATCGACGCCTACATCGGCAAGCTCACGCAGCAGATCGAAGCCGAGCAGCGCGAAACCGAGCGCCGCCGCGAAGAACTCGAAGCCAAAGTCAGGCAGCTCCTGACGGTCGTCGACGCGGCCGCGGCGGGCGACCTGACGGCCGACGTCGGCGTCAGTGGCGACGATGCAGTCGGGCGCCTCGGCACCGGCCTCCAAGGCATGATCGACAATCTGCGCCGCACGATCGCCGAAATGGACCGCATGTCGCGCGAACACGACGCGGGCGACATCGATGCAAAGATCGACGCCGACAGCTTCCGCGGCGCCTACAAGACCATGGCCGAAGGCGTGAACAACATGGTCGCCGGCCACATCGCCGTGAAGAAAAAGGCGATGGCCTGCGTGAAGGCCTTCGGCGAAGGCGACTTCGATGCGCCGCTCGAACAGTTCCCGGGCAAGAAGGCCTTCATCAACGAGACCATCGAGCAAGTGCGGGGCAACCTCAAAGCGGTCATCAAGGACGTCAACGGCCTCACCGATGCCGCGCTCGCCGGCCGTCTCGACACCCGCGCCGACGCCGCCCGCCACCAGGGCGACTTCCGCCTGATCGTCGGCGGCATCAACAGCACGCTCGACGCCATCGTCGCCCCGCTCACCGACGTCAAGCGCGTGCTCGCCGCGATGGCCAACGGCGACATGACGCAGAGCATCGACCACGACTACCGCGGCGCCTTCGACGAACTCAAGCACGCCGTCAACAGCTCAATCGCGAAGCTCGCCGACACCGTCACCGAAGTGCGCGCCGCCGCCGACAACCTAACGAGCGCCTCCGAGCAGGTCAGCGCGACCGCCCAGTCGCTCGCCCAGGGCTCCAGCGAACAGGCCGCCGGCGTCGAGGAGACGAGCGCCTCGGTCGAGCAGATGTCCGCATCGATCAACCAGAACGCCGAAAACGCCAAGGTCACCGACGGCATGGCCGCCAAGGCCGCGCGCGAAGCCGGCGAAGGCGGCGAGGCCGTGGGCCGGACCGTCGCCGCGATGAACAGCATCGCCGAGAAGATCGGCATCATCGACGACATCGCCTACCAGACCAACATGCTCGCGCTCAACGCCGCGATCGAAGCGGCCCGCGCCGGCGAGCACGGCAAGGGCTTCGCGGTCGTCGCCGCCGAAGTCCGCAAGCTCGCCGAGCGCAGCCAAGTCGCCGCCCAGGAGATCGGCGAAGTCGCCAAGAACAGCGTCTCGCTCGCCGAGAAGGCCGGCAAGCTCCTCGACGAGATCGTGCCCTCGATCCGCAAGACCTCGGACCTCGTGCAGGAGATCGCCGCCGCATCGGAGGAGCAGTCCGCCGGCGTCAGCCAGATCAACAACGCGATGACCCAGTTGAGCGAGACGACGCAGCACAGCGCGTCGGCCTCCGAAGAGCTCGCCGCGACCGCCGAGGAAATGGGCGGCCAGGCCGAACAACTGCAGCAGCTGATGGCCTTCTTCCGCACCGCCACCCCGCCCGCCACGAAGGCCAGGCCGCAGGCTGCGACTCCTGCCGCAAAGCCGTCCGGTCAGGCGCGGGGCAGCGTCGTGCGCCTGCGCGAAAGCGCCGGGTGGCGCGCCGGCCAAGCCGTCCCCGCGCTCGCCGAAGCCGATTTCGTCAAGTTCTGAGCCCGCCTCCAGGAGACCGCGATGAATGCACGCCTCAAGCTCACAGACCCGGTCGCGGACAGCGGCCAGCAACAACACCTCACCTTCATGCTGGGCGGCGAAATGTTCGCCGTCGGCATCCTCGGCGTGAAGGAAATCATCGAATACGGCAGCCTCACCACCGTGCCGATGATGCCCGACTGCATCAAGGGCGTGATCAACCTGCGCGGCGCCGTCGTCCCGGTGATCGACCTCGCGCGCCGCTTCGCCGGCCCGGCGACACAGATCAACCGCCGCAGCTGCATCGTCATCATCGAGACCGCCGCCGACACCCATGACGGCAGCAACCGCCAGGACGTCGGGATCATCGTCGATGCCGTCAGCGCGGTGCTCGAAATCCCGCCCGACCAGATCGAGCCGCCGCCCGCCTTCGGCGCCCACATCCGCGCCGACTTCATCGCCGGCATGGGGAAGCTCGACGGCCGCTTCGTGATCATCCTCAACGTCGACCGCGTCCTGTCGATGGACGAGCTCGCCACGCTCGCCCCCTCCGGCGGCAACGACGCCTGGGACACGCGCGCCGTCGCGGCCTGACGATGTCGCCCACGATCACGCAGACCTCATGAACGCCGCCCTCCTCGAACCCCCCGCTGCCCGCGGCCTCAGCGACGCCGAATTCACGCAGTTCCAGAAGCTGCTGCACCGGCTCGCGGGCATCCATCTCGCGCCGGAGAAGAAGGCGCTCGTGTGCGGCCGCCTCAACAAACGCCTCAGGCACTACGGCCTCGCGAGCTACGGCGAATACCTGCGCCTGCTCGCCAGCGGCCGCGAAGCGCAGGAAGTGCAGACGGCCGTCGACCTGCTGACGACCAACGAAACCTACTTCTTCCGCGAACCCAAGCACTTTGCGCTGCTGCGCGACCGCATCCTGCCCGCGCGGCGCGCAGGCGCCCCCTTCCGCATCTGGAGCGCCGCCTGCTCGAGCGGCGAGGAGCCCTACAGCCTCGCGATGCTGCTCGCCGACTGCCTCGGCGACGCGCCCTGGGACATCGTCGCCTCCGACATCAGCACCCGCGTGCTCGCGCAGGCGCGCACCGGCCATTACGCAATCGAGCGCGCCGACAACATCCCCGGCCCCTACCTCAAGGCCTTCTGCCTGAAGGGCGTCGGGCCACAGGACGGCAGCTTCCTCATCGAGCGCAGCCTGCGGTCGCGGATCGACTTCCGCCAGGTCAACCTCAACGAGCGCCTACCCCAGCTCGGCAGCTTCGACGTGATCTTCCTGCGCAACGTGATGATCTACTTCGACGTCGCCACCAAGCGCGAGGTCGTGCAACGCCTCCTCGGCGCGCTGCGCCCCGGCGGCCACCTGATCGTCGGCCACTCCGAAAGCCTCAACGGCATCAGCGACCACGTCCAGCCGGTCGCGCCGTCCGTCTACCGCAAACCATGAAAACGCCGCCCGGCGTCGTCGAGATCTTCCTCGCCCCCGGCGAGCACTACTTCGGCGACCGCCACACCCGCATCCGCACGCTGCTCGGTTCCTGCGTCGCGATCTCGCTGTGGCATCGGCAACGCCTGATCGGCGGCATGTGCCACTACCTGCTGCCCTCGCGCCGGCGCGGCGAAACCGGGGAACTCGACGGCAAATACGCCGACGAGGCGCTGCGCCTGCTGATCGGCGAGCTCACGCGCGCCGGCACCCGCCTGCAGGACTACGAGATCAAGATGTTCGGCGGCGGCAACATGTTTCCCGACCGCCAGCCCCGCCCCGGACGCTCCACCGCGGACCACGTCGGCCGCAAGAACGTCGAGGCCGGGCGACAACTGATGCAGCAGCACGGCCTGCACACCTCGCGCGAGGATCTCGAAGGCGTCGGCCACCGCAACGTCGTCTTCGACCTGTGGACCGGCAACGTCTGGGTCAAGCACGTCGCGCTGCCCGCCGCCCCTGCCCAGTGCGATAACTGCGAAGGAAACACCCTATGCCTGAACGGATAAAAGTCTTCGTCGTCGACGATTCCGCCGTCGTGCGCCAGGTCGTCACCGGCGTACTCGCCGCGGACCCGGGCATCGAAGTCATCGGCTCAGCGATCGACCCGCTCTTCGCGCTCGACAAGATGAACCGCCAGTGGCCCGACGTCATCGTGCTCGACATCGAAATGCCGCGCATGGACGGCATCACCTTCCTCAAGAAGATCATGGCCGAACGCCCGACCCCGGTCGTGATCTGCTCCTCGCTCACCGAGAAGGGCGCGGCGACGAGCATCGAAGCGCTCGCCGCCGGCGCCATCGGCATCGTCACCAAGCCCGGCATCGGCGTGCGCCGCTTCCTGATCGAAGAGGCCGCGGCCGAACTCATCCACTCCGTGAAGGCCGCCGCCGGCGCGCGCCTCAACCGCCTGCCTCCGCGCGCGGCGAGCCTGCCGGCCCCCGCCCTGAAGCCCGCAGCCGAAGCACTCGCCCCCCGCGCCTTGGCCGCGATGCAGCAGACCACCGAACGCATCGTCGCCCTCGGCACCTCGACCGGCGGCACCCAGGCGCTCGAAGCCGTGCTCACCGCGCTGCCGCGCACCGCCCCCGGCATCGTCATCGTCCAGCACATGCCGGAACGATTCACCGCGTCCTTCGCCGCGCGTCTCGATGCGCTGTGCGAGATCGAGGTCCGTGAAGCCCGCAGCAACGACCGCGTGATCCCCGGCCGCGCGCTCATCGCCCCCGGCGGACGCCACATGCAACTCCGGCGCAGCGGCGCGCAATACGTCGTCGAAGTCAGCGACGGCCCCCTCGTCAATCGCCACCGCCCCTCCGTCGACGTCCTCTTCCGCTCGGTCGCCAAGGGTGCCGGCCGCAACGCGCTCGGCGTCATCATGACCGGCATGGGCGACGACGGCGCGCGCGGCCTCAAGGACATCCACGACGTCGGCGGCGTGACCCTCGCGCAGGACGAAGCGAGCAGCGTCGTCTACGGCATGCCGCGCGAAGCCGTCAAGCTCGGCGCCGTCAATCGCAGCGTGCCGCTCGGCGCAATCGCGGGCGAAATCGCCCGCTTCGCCTAGCGTCGCATCGCTTTCCACCGGCATCGGCGTCTATGCCTATCGTCTAATTGCGCCCCAAAAACGGCGCGCGCATACTGCCTCGTCATGCAACCGACTGTTACAACCAGCACGACAAAGATCGCCATCGTCGGCATCGCGGCCCTCGTCGCCGCGCTGACGATTGCCGGCTGGTGCCTGTTCGGCGCATCCCCCGCGGACGCCTCGTTCACGAGGATCGAGCACACGAGCCAGCGCCCGAACGCGGCCCCGCCCGCCAGCGGCTCCTACGACAGCCGCGCGCCCTCCGTCCAAGATATTTCCGCGCCGTCCCCTCAAGACGGCACACGCGAAAGCCCAGCCGAGCAGCCCGAGGATCCGAAGCGGGCGCGCCATCCGATGGAGTGGTGACGGGACCATCGTAGCGCAGCCAGCCGCATCCCCTGGAGAACCCGCAGACGACACGTCCGAGCGACCGATCGCTCGATCTTCACCAAAGGGGAAAGCAAATGGCAAAAACTGCATTGATCATCGGTGGCGGCGCACCGAACGCGACGCTCATGTCGGGCGCGCTGTGCGCCTTCGACGAGGCCGGAGTCGAATTCGATGTCGTCTCGACCGCCGGCGCCGGCGCGCTGATCGGCCTGCTCTACCTGGCCCCGGCCAGCGGCGACGCCCAGGCCGCCTTGCGCAGCACCGTCGAGATGGGCGTCTCGGACGCGATCTACGATCGCTACCCGGTCAACTACAAGGTGTTCCAGAAACCGGGCCCGGTCGCCGATCTCTATCGCAACCTCATGCAGGCCAACCCCTTCCTGCAGGCGATCCAGAAATCGGCCGGCAGCGGCGCCGCCGACAAGCTCGTCGCCGACCTCGCGCAACTGATGTTCGCGAGCCTCTGCCCGACCAACCTCGACAGCAAGAGCCTCGGCCTTTGCGCTGCCGTGCCCTTCCTCGAACACATCGTCGATTTCGCCGCGCTCGAAGCGCACCGCACGCGCTTCTACGTCAATGCCTTCAACATCGACGACCGCTACATGCAGAACTTCAGCAGCGCCCGCGGCGAGATCAACGCCGACACCATCCGCGCCGCGCTCGCCTTCCCCTTCCTCTACCCGCCCTACCGGATGAAGGACCCGAAGTCGAAAACCGGCGAAGAGAAGTTCTACTACGAAGGCGCCGCCCACGACTGCCTGAACTACAAGTCGCTGGTCGATAACGAACGCTCGGTCCGCGACATCGTCGTCTTCGACGTCCTCGGCGCCGAAAAGCTGATGCGCAAGCCGCGCGACCTCTACGACGCCTGGCTGCTGTCGATCATCGTGCCACTGGTCGAGATCGCCCGCGACGACACCAAGATCTTCCAGGATCGCCACAACCGCGCCGGCAAGTGGAACCTGCTGCCGGTGCAGTTCGACATCGCGGCCCGGGACTGGGAAACCTCGCTCGACTGGTCGCGCTCGAACCTCGCCCGCCTCTTCGACGTCGGCTACCGCTCGGCGCAGAAATTCCTCGCCGACGAAGGCGCCGCACTCCCGCGCCGCGGCACCGCCGAAGTCGCAACGCCCGCTCCGACCCCCGCGCGTCGGCGCAAGGCGACGCGGATGCGGGACGCCGACGTCGCCGCCGCGCCCGTCGCCGACACCTCCTCCGACGCCGTCGCCTGAGGCAGCAGGCCGCAGCCGCCTGCACGGCTGCGGCCCGTCACACGGGAACCCGGGGATGCTCAGCTACTAACCGGGCGATTGAATACATCCGATCGCCCTGAGCCTGTCGAAGGGCCATTGGCCGGGTTAAGTCCCCAGCTTGTCCCTCAGCCTTGCCGCATAATCCTGCAGCACCGCAACCGGCGGCTCCTTGCGCGGCCACAACAGGCCGACGCCGTCCTCGGCATACCGCGGCACCACGTGCATGTGGAAGTGGAACACCGTCTGCCCGCCTTCCGGGCCGTTCGCCTGCAGTAGCGTGAGCCCCGGCGGATCGAACTCCCGCCCGATCGCCTGCGCGATGCGCTGCGCCGTCTGCATCACCGCCGCGCATTCCTCGGTCGTCAAATCCAGCAGCGTCACCGCGTGGCGCTTCGACGCCACCAGCACGTGCCCCGGATTGACCTGCCCGATGTCCATGAACGCGATCGTCAGCGCGTCCTCATACACCTTCGCGGCGGGAATCTCGCCCGACACGATGCGGCAGAAGATGCACTGCCCCGGCGGCGAGGGATCGACAAAGTTCGGCATGCTTGCTCTCCTTTCGGTTTCCAGGCTCAGGCCTGCGCGCGCGGCCGACTCAGCTGCCAGTCCAGGTTCGCGCGCACCGCAGGCCATTCATGTGCAAGGATGCTGTAGACATGCGTATCGCGCAAACTCCCGTTCGGCGCGATCTGATGGCTACGCAACACACCGTCGAGCTTCGCCCCGAGCCGCTCGATCGCCCGCCGACTCTGGAAATTCATCGCCGAGGTGCGGAACTCGACCGCGATGCAGGACAAGGCCTCGAAAGCATGCGTCAACATCAGACGCTTGCATTCGGTATTGATCGCCGTCCGCTGCGTCCCCGCCCGATACCACGTCGAACCGATCTCCAGCCGCCGATGCTGCGCCTCGATATGCATGAAGGTCGTCATGCCCACCGCACGCCCCGTCTCCTTCGACACGACGGCGAAGGGCAGCATGCTCCCGGCCTCCTGCAAGGCCAGCCGCCGCTCGATCTCCGCCGTCATCTGCTCCGGCGGCGGAACAAAGGTGTACCAGAGCCTCCACAACTCGCCATCGACCACCGCCTCGCGCAAGTCCGGCGCATGCGCGAGCGACAACGGCGTCAGGATTGCACATTCTCCGGCCAACACGACCGGCTCGATCCAGGCCATACGTCCTCCTCGTTATTTCCCCGGCGATGAATTACAACCCTGCACCCATCGAAGGATGGCGCCGGGGCTTCGACAAACTCGGCCCTCATGCCTCGCGGACGGGCACGCTCAGCATCGCAGCCGAAATTTCCGTCTCGCCGAGCCCCTGCAGCCGCTGCGCCGCCCCGACGCGATCCCGCGCGTCCTTGTTCTGCCCGAGCTTCGACTTCCCGACGATGCGCGCGATCTCGACCTCGATGCCGACGATCGCCGCCAACATCCCGTCGATATAGTCCTTGTCGGAGTCGGCCATCTTCCACGGCTTCGCCTCGCCGGCCCTCGCCTCGTGCGTGCGCGTCAGCCGCCCGACGACGCCGCGCACGAACTTCTCGTCGTCGCAGACCCTCACCTTGCCATGCACATGCACGACCCGGTAATTCCAGGTCGGCACCTGCCGGTGGGTCTCATGCTTGCTCGGATACCAGTTCGGCGAGATGTAGGCGTCCCCCGCGCGAAAGATCACCAGCACCTCGTCGCCATCCTTCACGTCCTGCCAGACCGGATTCGCCCGCGCCACGTGCGCGAGAAGCCGCCCCGGCCCGTCCCCTTCGGCGTCGAACTCGAACGGCAGATGATTGGCATCCAGTCCGTTCGGCCCGTTGATGACGAAAGCGCCAAACGGATAGTGCTCGATGAGGCGCCGCAGCTCATCGCGTCGCGCTTCCTCGAAATGCTGAGGCAAGTACATCCCCGTTCCCCCTGATGTGTTCCACGCTCGAAGGCCGCACGGCCCTGGACGAACTAGACCACATGCCGCCCCCCGTCGTCAGGGCCGGATTGAAACTATCCGGGCAGGCCAACGGAGATCAACGACCTGCGTTCGTCCTGAGCCCTTCGGCTTGGCTCAGCCTGAACGGGACTTGGCTGACGGCTTAACAGCCGCGTCGAGCTCCCTGCGGATGGCTCCCACCGCCGCACGAATCGACTCCGGTGCGAATCCGCCGAAACCGAGCATGAAGCCTTTGAGCGGCGCAGCCTGCCGATAGAAGGGCGACAGCGGGCGCACCTCGACGCCGGCCGATCTCACGCGACGCGTGATCTCGACATCCGGCAGATCGGCCGCGAAGCGGAACACGAGATGCATCCCCTGGTCACCGGGAATCACCGCGCCGAACGCCGAAAGCTGCGCTTCGCACTCCTCCAGCAACACCTCGCGACGCTTCTGGAACACGGTGCGGATGCGCCGGATGTGGGTCTCGTAATGCCCTTCGCGCATGTACTCCGCCAACACCGCCTGCTGCGACTCCGACGAATGACGGTCCGCCAGCAAGCGCGCGCCGGCGAAAGCTTCCACCAAGGCCCGCGGAACGATCGCATAACCGAGCCGCAGCCCCGGAAACAGCATCTTGCTGAAAGTGCCGAGATAGATCACCGCCTCACCGCCC
This sequence comes from Aromatoleum sp., assembly GCF_035254505.1. Classification (GTDB taxonomy): domain Bacteria; phylum Pseudomonadota; class Gammaproteobacteria; order Burkholderiales; family Rhodocyclaceae; genus Aromatoleum. The sequence goes on from NZ_DATFAO010000013.1 coordinate 35,546, forward strand.
GCGTCCAGCCCCTGCAGCGACGGAAACGGCCGCCCTTCGTAGCGCAGCTCGCTGTCGTAGTCGTCCTCGATGATCCAGCGGTCGGCCTCGCGCGCCCAATCCAGCAAGGCCAGCCGGCGCGCCATCGGCATCGCCATCCCCAGCGGATACTGATGCGACGGACTGACGAAGGCGCCGCGCGCATCCGGGGCGATCGCGACGCCCGCGGCAACGTCCAGCCCCTCGCCATCGACCGGAACGGGAATCGCACGCACACCGTTGAACGCAACGCTCGCCGCGAGCAGCGAATAACACGGATCCTCGATCCACACCGGATCGCCGCGCTCGAACAGGAGCTGCGCACACAGCGCGATCCCCTGCTGCGTCCCGGCCGTGATCACGACCTGCTCCGGCTCGCACACCACGCCGCGAAACCTCCGCGCATAATCCGCGACCGCCTCCCGCAGCGGCATGAAGCCATGCGGCGGCGCATAACCCCCATGCCGCCACGGCGTCCGCGCCAGTCGCGCTGCGATCCGCGTCCACGCCTTCCCCGGCGCCAACTCGTCGGACGGACACACCACCGCCAGCGGCACCGGCTGCTGCGGAAGCAGCACGGACGCCACTGCGGCTACCTGCTGCGCCCGCTCCGTCAGCCCCCGCGCCGCCCTTGGCTCCGGCGGGCGCTGCGAACCCTCGCCCCGGCTCCGAAGCAAGAGCGCATCCTCCGGCAAGCGCCCCGCCACCCGCGTCCCCGCCCCCGGCTTCGCATCCAGATAGCCTTCGGCAATCAACTGCCCATACGCTGCATCCACCGTCGCCCGCGCCACGGCGAGGCGCGCCGCCAGCAGCCGGATCGCCGGCAACCGATCCCCCGTCCGCAACGCTCCACCGCATATGCTCGCGCGCAACTGCGCAGCGATCTGGTCCGCCAGCGTCGGTGCGCCCGCATCACGGTTCAGAACGATCTGGACTGGAACATCCAACTCCGGCGTTCGCGACATGGCAGCTTCAAGGGTAGAAACAAAAACGCCCGATGGTCGTCGGGCGTTTCTTTGATTTGGACACGTCAGGACGGCTTTCGCGCTGCAGCGCCCCGATCACTCCACCGTGACCGACTTGGCCAGGTTCCGCGGCTTATCGACGTCCGTCCCCTTCACCAGCGCCGCATGATACGACAGCAGCTGCAGCGGCACGACGTGCAGCACCGGCGAAAGCATGCCGTAATGCTCGGGCAGCTGCAGGATATGCACGCCTTCCGACTCCGGGATCTCGCTGCCGGCGTCGGCGAACACATACAACTCGCCGCCGCGCGCGCGCACTTCCTGCAGGTTCGACTTCAGCTTTTCGAGCAACTCGTCGGCGGGCGCCACCGCGATCACCGGCATTTCGCGATCGACGAGCGCCAGCGGACCGTGCTTGAGCTCGCCCGCCGCATAAGCTTCGGCGTGGATGTAGGAGATTTCCTTCAGCTTCAACGCGCCTTCCATCGCAATAGGCCAGTGCTGGCCGCGGCCAAGGAAAAGCGCGTGCTGCTTCGCCGCAAAACGCTGTGCCCAGCGCTCGATCTCGGGCTCGAGGTCGAGCACCTTCTTCACGGCGACCGGCAGGTGGCGCAGCGCCGTCAGATGCTTCGCCTCGTCGGCTTCGGACAAGCGGCCCGACTGCTTCGCCAGCGCGAGCGTCAACAACGCCAGCGCGGCGAGCTGGGTCGTAAAGGCCTTGGTCGACGCAACCCCGATCTCGGGACCTGCACGCGTGATGAAGCGCAACGCCGCCTCGCGCACGATCGCGGACTCCGGCACGTTGCAGATCGCGAGGGTGCGCGTCATGCCGCGCTCACGGGCATACTTGAGCGCCGCGAGCGTATCGGCCGTCTCGCCCGACTGCGAAATCGCGACGACGAGCGTGTCGGGGTCGGCGACCGAGTCGCGATAGCGGTATTCGCTCGCGATCTCGACCGTGCACGGCACATGCGCCACCGATTCGATCCAGTACCGCGCGACGAGGCCCGCGTGGTAACTCGTGCCGCACGCGATCACCAGCACGTTGCGCACGCCGCCGAGGACGTCCGCCGCCTGGCTGCCGAAAAGCTGCGGCGACACCGAACCGCCGCCCGCGATGATTTCGAGCGTATTCGCCAGCGCCTGCGGCTGCTCGAAAATCTCCTTCTGCATGTAGTGACGGTACTGGCCCAGCTCGACCGCGTCCGCCGACAGGCTGGAGACGTTGATCGCACGCTCGACCGCTGTCCCGTCGGGCCGCACGATCCGATAGCCGTCGACGCGCAGTTCGGCGACGTCGCCCTCTTCGAGGTAGATCACCTTGCGCGTCACCTGCAGCAGCGCCGCGGTGTCGGACGCGGCATACATGCCGTCCTCGCCGACGCCCAGCAGCAGCGGCGCGCCGTGCCGCGAAACGATCAGGCGCGACGGATCGCTCTCGCTGATCACCCCGATCGCGTACGCGCCGACGAGCTCGTTGGTCGCGAGCCGCACCGCCGTGAAGAGATCCGGTTCGGTCGCGAGCTTGCTGTGAATCAGGTGGGCGATGACCTCGGTATCGGTCTCGGACGTGAACTCGTAACCGCGCGCGATGAGCCGCTCCTTGAGCACGTTGAAGTTCTCGATGATGCCGTTATGCACCACCGCGAGCCCGCCCGAAACGTGCGGATGCGCATTGCGCTCCGAGGGCACGCCGTGCGTCGCCCAGCGCGTATGCGCAATGCCGACCTTGGCCGAAAGCTCCTTCGACGCCGCGAGCGTCGCAAGCTCCGCCACGCGCCCCGTCGAGCGCAGCCGCTGCAGCCCGCCGTTGAGCACGGCGATGCCCGCCGAGTCGTAGCCGCGGTATTCCAGTTTGCGCAGACCTTCGAGGAGAACCGAAACGACGTTGTCCTTCGCAATCGCAGTGACGATGCCACACATGATGTTCTCTCCGACTTACTTCTTCTTCACCGGCCGCTTCCAGCCGGCAATGCTGAGCTGGCGCGCCCGCGACACCGTGAGCTGCTCGGGCGGTGCGTCCTTCGTCAAGGTCGTGCCCGCACCGAGCGTCGCCCCGCGCCCCACGCGCACCGGCGCGACGAGCTGCGTGTCGGACCCGATGAAGACATCGTCCTCGATCACGGTGCGGAATTTGTTCGCACCATCGTAGTTGCAGGTGATCGTGCCGGCACCGATATTGACGCGCTGGCCCACATCCGCGTCGCCGACGTAGGCGAGGTGATTGGCCTTCGAATGGTCGGCGATCGCGCTGTTCTTGACCTCGACGAAGTTGCCCAGATGCACGTCGTCGCCCAGCGTCGTGCCGGGGCGCGTGCGCGCATAGGGGCCGATCACGCACTCGCGGCCGGTCACCGTGTCCTCGACATGCGAGAAGGGCGCGAGCCGCGTCCCGGCGCCAATGCGCGCATTGCGGATCACGCAGTTCGCGCCGATGCGCACGTCGTCCGCGAGCTCGACACGGCCCTCGAACACGCAATTGACGTCGATCTCGACGTCGCGGCCGCACACCAGCTCGCCACGCACATCGATGCGCGCCGGATCGATTACGGTCACGCCTTCCTCCATCAGCCGCTGCGCGAGGTTGCGCTGGTGGATACGCTCAAGCTCCGCGAGCTGCGGCTTGCTATTGACCCCCAGAGTCTCCCACACGGCGTCCGGCTGTACCGTGACGACTTCGACACCATCCGCCACGGCGAGCCCGATGATGTCCGTCAGGTAGTACTCGCCCTGCGCGTTATCGTTGCCGATGCGGCCCAGCCAGTCGCGCAGCCGTGCCACGGGCGCGACGAGAATTCCGGTATTGACCTCGCGCACGCGGCGCTCCTCGACGCTCGCGTCCCTCTGCTCGACGATGCGCACCACCTTGCCATCCGCGTTGCGCAGGATCCGGCCGTAGCCGGTCGGATCGGCGAGCTCCACCGTCAGCAGCGCCAGACGCCCATTCCCGGCCGCATCCTGCAGCCGGCGCAGCGTCGCCGCGCCGATCAGCGGCACGTCGCCATAGAGCACCAGCGCCGTCTCGCCGTCGCTCAGATGCGGCAACGCCTGCTGCACCGCATGGCCCGTGCCGAGCTGCGGCTCCTGCAAGGCCCACGCCACCTCTTCGTCGCCGAACCGCGCCCGCACCGCCTCCCCGGCATGTCCGTAGACGACGCAGATGCGCGAGGCCTGCAGCGCACGAGCGGTCGAGACAACATGTCCAAGCATCGGCTGGCCGGCGATCGGCTGGAGCACCTTCGGCAACACCGAACGCATGCGTTTGCCCTGCCCGGCGGCGAGAATGACGACTTCCATGAGGGTCCTGTAAGGTATGAATTCGGCGCCGATTCTAGCATGCGAGGCCGAGGCCCCTGCCCGGTGCGCCGTCTTCGACAATGAAACAACTTTCGCTTGCGGCGATGCACACAAGTTTGCGTTCCGACAACCGAAAAGCCAATAGCCGCGGCTAAAATGCGGATTTTGCAACGCAACCAGGCGAGACCCATCATGGACCATGCCGTCAATCAATTCATCGAGAACCGCGTCTTCGACGAAATCCAGGTGGGCGACCATGCCCAGCTGCTTCGTACCCTGCGGCCGGACGACATCCATCTCTTCGCCGTGATGTCGGGCGACGTCAACCCGACCCACGTGGATACCGAGTACGCGCGCTCCAGCCAGTTCCGCGAAGTCGTCGGCCACAGCATGTGGGGCAGCACGCTGATCTCGACCGTCCTCGGCACCGAATTCCCCGGCCCCGGCACCGTTTACGTGTCGCAAGGGCTCAACTTTCATCGCCCGATCACCATCGGCGACACGCTGACGATCACCGTCACCTGCCGCGAGAAGTTCGAGCACAACCACCACATCATTTTCGACTGCCTCGCGGTGAATCAGGACGGTCTGAAGGTCATCGACGGCGCCGCCGAAGTCCAGGCGCCGACCGAAAAGATCAAGCGCGCGCGCATCCATCTGCCGGAAGTGACGATCTCCGACCGCGAACTGCGCTACGGGCACCTCCTGTCGATCACCTCGGGCAAGGCGCCGATCCCGATCGCCGTCGCACACCCCTGCGATGTCGAATCGCTGCGCGGTCCGATTCAGGCCGCCGAAGCCGGCCTCGTCGTGCCGGTGCTCGTCGGCCCCGAGGCCAAGATCCGCGCCGTGGCGGAACAATACGACATCGACCTGCACGGCTTTCGCATCGTCGACGTCGCGCACAGCCATGAGGCCGCCGAAACGGCCGTCGCACTCGCCCGCGACGGTGTCGTCGAGGCGCTGATGAAAGGCTCGCTCCACACTGACGAGTTGATGAGCGCCGTCATCTCCAAGGTCGGCGGCCTGCGCACCTCGCGCCGCATCAGCCACGTGTTCATGGCTGACGTCCCGACCTACCCGCATCCGCTGCTGATCACCGACGCCGCGATCAACATCGAGCCGACCCTCGAAGACAAGGTCGACATCATTCAGAACGCGATCGACCTCGCCCACGTGCTCGGCTTGCCGGAGCCGAAAGTCGCGATCCTGTCTGCCGTCGAAACCGTCACCTCCAAGATCCGCTCGACGATCGACGCCGCCGCGCTGTGCAAGATGGCCGACCGCGGCCAGATCAAGGGCGGCCTCCTCGACGGCCCGCTCGCCTTCGACAACGCCGTCTCGCTCGTCGCGGCCAAGACCAAGGGCATCCGCTCGGCGGTCGCCGGCAACGCCGACATCCTCGTCGTGCCCGACCTCGAATCCGGCAACATGGTCGCCAAGCAGCTCGAATACCTCGCCAACGCACTGATGGCCGGCGTCGTGCTCGGCGCACGCGTGCCGATCGTGCTCACCAGCCGCGCCGACACCGCTGAAACCCGTGCCGCCTCCTGCGCCATCGCGCAGCTGATGGCCCACAAGAAGCGCGAGGCGAAGCTGGTATGAAGGCAGTCCTCGTCATCAACGCGGGCTCGAGCAGTCTGAAGTTCGCGCTGTTTCCGACCGAACCCGAGCTGGCGACCACCGCCCCGCTGTCCGGGCAGATCGAAGGCATCGGCGCAACGCCGCATCTCAGCGCGAAGGACGCCAGCGGCGAGCGCTACGACGAGCCCGTGATCACGGCCGGCAGCCAGAGCGAGCAACACCGCGACTCGCTGAACCATCTCTTCCGTTGGCTCAGCGGCCACAACCCGAATCTCGACATCGTCGCGGCGGGCCATCGCATTGTGCATGGCGGCGAACTTCACAGTGCGCCCGTGCTGCTCAACGAATCAGTCCTGCGCGATCTCGACAGCTTCATTCCGCTCGCGCCGCTGCACCAGCCGCACAACCTGCGCGCCGTGCGCGCCGTCGCCGCACTGCTGCCCGAGATCCCCCAGGTCGGCTGCTTCGACACCGCCTTCCACCGCACCCAGCCGGCCGTCGCGCAAGCCTTTGCGCTGCCGCGCGCGATCAGCGCCGAAGGGGTGAAGCGCTATGGCTTCCACGGCCTGTCCTACGATTACGTCGCGCGCCAGTTGCCCGACGTCGTCCACGAGCGAGCACGTGGCGCGGTGCTGATCGCCCACCTCGGCAACGGTGCATCGATGTGCGCACTGCGCGACGGCAAGAGCGTCGCCTCGACGATGGGTTTCACCGCCGTCGAGGGCCTGATGATGGGCACGCGCACCGGCAGTCTCGATCCCGGCGTGCTCCTGTATCTGATGGAGCAGAAAGGGATGGACGCCAAGGCGCTGACGAACCTGCTGTACAAGCAGTCGGGCCTGCTCGGCGTCTCCGGCATCAGCCAGGACATGCGCACGCTGCTCGCCTCCGACGCCCGGGAAGCGCGCGAGGCGGTCGAGCTCTTCTGCTATCGCATCGCGCGCGAGATCGGCTCGCTGGCCGCTGCCGCAGGCGGCCTCGACGCACTAGTCTTCACCGGTGGCATCGGCGAACACGCCGCCGAGGTGCGCCAGCGCGTCGCAGAACTGTCGGCCTGGCTCGGGATCGAGATCGATGCGGAAGCCAATGCCCGCCACGCCCAGCGCATCGACACGCCGCAGAGCCGCGTCGCGGTGGCGGTCGTGCCGACCAATGAGGAAGGCATGATCGCCCGTTACACCGTGGACCTGCTCGCAAACGCCGCCTGACTCGTCAGCCGACAACAACAAAAAGGGCGACCCGCGGGTCGCCCTTTTTTGCTTCAAGCCGACCCGCTTATCGTGGAAGAACGGTCGAACCCATCAGGAACTGGTCAACCTCACGGGCGCACTGGCGACCCTCGCGGATCGCCCAAACCACCAGCGACTGGCCGCGGCGGACGTCACCCGCGGCGAAGACCTTCTCCGCGCTCGTCGCGTAGCAACCGACACCGTCGGTCGTCGCCTTCGCGTTGCCGCGCGCATCCTTCGTAACGCCGAACGCATCGAGCAGGCTGCCGAGCGGATTGGTGAAGCCCATCGCGAACAGCACCAGATCGGCCTTCACTTCGAACTCCGAGCCCGGCACTTCGACCATCTTGCCGTCCTTCCATTCGAGGCGGACGGCCTTCAGCGCCTTGACCTTCCCATTCTCGCCGATGAACTCCTTCGTCGCGACGGCAAAATCGCGCTCGCAACCTTCTTCGTGCGAGGACGAGGTGCGCAGCTTCACCGGCCAGTACGGCCAGGTCAGTGACTTGTTCTCCTGCTCGGGCGGCATCGGCAGCAGCTCGAACTGGGTCACGCCCACGGCACCGTGGCGGTTCGAGGTGCCGACACAGTCGGAACCCGTGTCGCCGCCGCCGATGACGACGACATGCTTACCTTCCGCCGAGATCGGGTTCGGGCCGTCGCCGGCGTTCGCCTTGTTCTGCGGAATCAGGAATTCCAGCGCGAAATGCACGCCTGCAAGCTCACGGCCCGGCACCGGCAGATCGCGCGGCACTTCCGAACCGGCGGCAAGAACCACCGCATCGAAGTCCTTCTTCAGCGCCTCGGCACTGATGAATTCCTTCGCGTCGTTGACGATGCCGGCCGGCACCGTCTCCGAGCCCACCAGCACGCCGGTGCGGAAGCTCACGCCTTCGGCTTCCATCTGCGCCACGCGACGGTCGATCAGCCCCTTCTCCATCTTGAAGTCGGGAATGCCGTAGCGCAGCAGGCCACCGATACGGCTGCTCTTCTCGAACACGGTGACGTCATGGCCGGCACGGGCCAGCTGCTGCGCCGTGGCGAGACCCGCAGGACCGGAACCGACCACCGCGACCTTCTTGCCGGTCTTAACCGCGGCGGGACGCGGCTGCACCCAGCCCTCTTCCCAGGCCTTATCGATGATCGCGTGTTCGATCGACTTAATACCGACCGCATCCGAATTGATGTTCAGCGTACAGGCCGCTTCACATGGCGCCGGACAGATACGGCCCGTGAACTCGGGGAAGTTGTTCGTCGAATGCAGCGTCTCAAGCGCCTGACGCCACTGGCCGCGGAACACCAGATCATTCCAGTCCGGAATGATGTTGTTGACCGGGCAGCCGTTGTTGCAAAAGGGGATGCCGCAATCCATGCAGCGCGCCCCTTGCACCGCCGCCTGCTCGTCGGTCAGGCGCAGCACGAACTCCTTGTAAGTCTTGAGACGCTCCGCGACCGGCGCATAGGCCTCCGACAGACGCTGGTACTCAAGAAATCCAGTGGGCTTGCCCATTTTTATGCGGCCTCCAGTTGCTTCTGCTTCAGCGCAGCCAGCTCGGCCAGCGCGCGGCGGTATTCATGCGGCATCACCTTGACGAACTTCGTACGCCAGGTGCTCCAGTTCTCGATGATCTCGCGGGCACGCGTGCTGCCCGTGTAGCGCAGGTGACGCTCGATCAGCCCCTTCAGGATGAGCTCGTCGCCCATCTCCAGGTGGTTGATGTCGACACGCTCCGGCCACTCCAGCTCGTCGCCGGACTCCGAGCCCTTGCGCGCTTCGATCTCGTCGGGCAGCGGCTCCAGCGCGACCTGCGCCATGTTGCAGCGCTTGTCGAAGCTGCCGTCCTCGTCGAACACGTACGCGACACCGCCCGACATGCCCGCCGCGAAGTTGCGCCCGGTTTCGCCCAGCACGACGATCGTCCCGCCCGTCATGTATTCGCAACCGTGGTCGCCCACACCTTCGACGACGGCCGTCGCACCCGAGTTACGCACCGCGAAGCGCTCGCCCGCGACGCCGGCGAAATAGGCTTCACCCTCGATCGCACCGTACAGCACGGTGTTGCCGATGATGATGTTTTCGGTCGTCTGGCCGCGGAACGCCGCTTGCGGACGCACGATCACGCGCCCACCCGACAGGCCCTTGCCGACGTAGTCATTGCCTTCGCCGACCAGTTCCATCGTCACGCCGCGCGCCAGGAAAGCCGCGAAGCTCTGGCCCGCAGTGCCGGTCAGCGCGACATGGATCGTGTCGTCGGGCAGTCCGCTGTGGCCGTACTTCGCCGCCACCGAGCCGGACAGCATCGCGCCGACTGTACGGTTGATGTTGCGCACCGGCAGGTCGATACGCACCGCCTCGCCCCGCTCGAGCGCCGGCTTCGCCAGGTCGATCAGCTGGTTGTCGAGCGCCTTCTCGAGACCGTGATCCTGCGTCGCAACGTGGTGGCGCGGCAGGTTGGCGGCCACCGCCGGACGATGGAAGATGCGGCTGTAGTCGAGGCCGCGCGCCTTCCAATGCTCGATGCCCTTCTTCATGTCGAGCAGTTCCGGACGGCCGATCAGGTCCTCGAACTTGCGGATACCCATCTGCGCCATCAGCTCGCGCACTTCGTCGGCGACGAAGAAGAAGTAGTTCACGACGTGCTCGGGCTGACCGCTGAAGCGCTTGCGCAGCTCCGGATCCTGCGTCGCGACGCCGACCGGGCAGGTGTTCAGGTGACACTTGCGCATCATGATGCAGCCTTCGACGACCAGCGGCGCGGTCGCGAAGCCGAACTCGTCGGCGCCGAGCAGCGCACCGATCACGACGTCACGGCCGGTCTTCATCTGGCCGTCGACCTGCACGCGGATACGGCCGCGCAGGTTGTTCAGCGCCAGAGTCTGCTGCGTCTCGGCGAGACCCAACTCCCACGGGCTGCCGGCGTGCTTGATCGACGACCACGGCGAAGCACCGGTGCCGCCGTCGTGGCCGGCGATCACGACGTGATCGGCCTTCGCCTTCGCGACGCCCGCGGCCACCGTGCCGACGCCGATTTCCGATACCAGCTTGACCGAGATCGAGGCGACCGGATTGGCATTCTTCAGGTCGTGGATCAGCTGCGCCAAGTCTTCGATCGAGTAGATGTCATGGTGCGGCGGCGGCGAGATCAGCCCGACGCCCGGCACCGAGTGACGCAGGAAGCCGATGTATTCGGACACCTTGTGGCCGGGCAACTGACCGCCCTCGCCGGGCTTCGCGCCCTGGGCCATCTTGATCTGGATCTGGTCGGCGTTGACCAAGTACTCGGTCGTGACGCCGAAGCGGCCCGACGCCACCTGCTTGATCGCCGAACGCAGGCTGTCGCCCGCCTTCAGTTCGAGGTCGCGCGCGATGCGGTTCTCGCCGACGATCTGCGACAGGCGCATCGCCTGCGTGATCGGCTTGAAGCGCATCGGGTCTTCGCCGCCTTCGCCGGTGTTCGACTTGCCGCCGATGCGGTTCATCGCGACGGCGAGCGTCGTATGCGCCTCGGTCGAGATCGAGCCGAGCGACATCGCACCGGTGGCGAAACGCTTCACGATCTCCTTCGCCGACTCGACTTCGTCGAGCGGGACCGGGGGACCGGCGAGCTTGATCTCGAACAGACCGCGCAGCGTCATGTGGCGCTTGGTCTGGTCATTGATCAGCTTCGCGTATTCCTTGTACGTATCGGCCTTGCCCGAACGCGTCGCATGTTGCAGCTTCGCGATCGCGTCCGGCGTCCACATGTGCTCTTCGCCGCGCACGCGGAAGGCGTATTCGCCGCCCGCATCGAGCATGTCGACCAGCACCGGGTCGTTGCTGAAGGCCTTGCGGTGCAGGCGGATGGCTTCTTCCATCACGTCGAACACGCTGAGGCCTTCGACCTGACTGGTCGTGCCGGTAAAGTACTTGTCGCACAGCGCCTGCTTCAGGCCGACGGCCTCGAAGATCTGCGCGCCCATGTAGGACATGTAGGTCGAGATACCCATCTTGGACATGACCTTCATGAGGCCCTTGCCGACCGCCTTGACGAAGTGCTTGACCGCCTTCTCACCAGCCTCGCCGCCACCCGACAGCTCGTGCAGCGTCTCCATCGCGAGGTACGGATGAACCGCCTCCGCGCCGTAACCAGCAAGCACCGCGAAGTGATGGATTTCACGTGCCGTACCCGTCTCGACGACGAGACCTGCACGCGTACGCAGGCCCTTCGACACCAGATGTTGATGCACGGCCGAGGTCGCCAGCAGCGCCGGAATCGCGACGTTGTCGGCATCGACCTTGCGGTCGGACACGATCAGGATGTTGTAGCCCTGCAGCACCGCATCTTCGGCCTCGGCGCACAGCGTAGCGAGGCGGGCCTCGACGCCTTCCTTGCCCCAGGAGACGGGGTAGCAGGCATCCAGTTCGGCCGAGCGGAAGCGGCTGTCGGCATAGCGCGCGATGTTGCGGATCTTCGCCATGTCGGCGAAGTCCAGCACCGGCTGGGTGACTTCCAGGCGGTACGGGGGGTTGATCTCGTTGATCTCGAGCAGGTTCGGACGCGGCCCGATGAAGGACACGAGCGACATCACGAGCTGTTCGCGGATCGGGTCGATCGGCGGGTTCGTGACCTGCGCGAAGAGCTGACGGAAATAGTTGTAGAGCGGCTTTTCCTTGCCCGACAGCACGGCGAGCGGCGAATCGTTGCCCATCGAGCCGGTCGCCTCCTCGCCCGCCTTGCCCATCGGCTCGAGGATGAACTTGATGTCTTCCTGCGTATAGCCGAAGACCTGCTGACGGTCGAGCAGCGACGCGGAAGGCTCGACGTAATCGGCATCGACCGGCGCCGACAGTTCGTCGAACTTGATGTTGATGCGGCGGATCCACTCACGGTAGGGCTTCGCCGTCGCGAGCGATTCCTTCAGCTCGCGATCGTCGATGATGCGCCCCTGCTCCATGTCGATCATGAACATCTTGCCCGGCTGCAGACGCCACTTCTTGACGATCTTGCTGTCGGGGATCGGGAGCACGCCGGATTCGGACGCCATCACGACGAGGTCGTCGTCGGTGACGATGTAGCGGGCGGGACGCAGGCCGTTACGGTCGAGCGTCGCGCCGATCTGGCGGCCGTCGGTGAAGGCCACGGCAGCCGGCCCGTCCCACGGCTCCATCATCGCCGCATGGTATTCGTAGAAGGCGCGGCGCTTCTCGTCCATCAGCGTGTGCGATTCCCAGGCTTCCGGAATCATCATCATCATCGCGTGGGCGAGCGAATAGCCGCTCATCACCAGCAGTTCGAGCGCGTTGTCGAAGGCAGCCGAGTCCGACTGGCCGGGGTAGATCAGCGGCCAGATCTTCTGAAGATCGTCGCCGAGCAGCGGCGACGAGACGCCCTTCTCGCGGGCGCGCATCCAGTTGTAATTGCCGCGCAGCGTGTTGATTTCGCCGTTGTGGGCGATGTAGCGGAACGGGTGCGCGAGGTTCCACTTCGGGAAGGTGTTCGTCGAGAAACGCTGGTGCACGAGGGCGAGCGCGGAGACGGCACGCGGGTCGGCGAGATCGAGGTAGTACTCGCCCACCTGCGGCGCCAGCAGCAGGCCCTTGTAGGTGATCGTGCGCGCCGACATCGACGCCATATAGAACTCGCGGCCGTGCTTCAGGTGCAGCGCGTTGATCGCGTTGGCAGCACGACGGCGGATGATGTAGAGCTTGCGCTCGAGCGCGTCGGTCACCATGATGTTCGGACCGCGGCCGATGAAGACCTGGCGGATCACCGGCTCGGTCGCGCGCACGGCGGGCGACATCGGCATCTCGCGGCTCACCGGCACGTCGCGCCAGCCCAGCACGACCTGACCTTCGGCGCGCACGGCGCGGCCGATTTCCTCTTCACAGGCCAGACGCGAAGCATGTTCCTTCGGCAGGAACACCATGCCCACGCCATACTCGCCCGCCGGCGGCAGATTGATGCCTTGCTTGACCAGCTCCTCGCGATAGAGGGCGTCGGGAATCTGCATCAGCAGGCCGGCGCCATCGCCCTGGAGTTCGTCGGCACCGACCGCGCCCCGGTGGTCGAGATTCTTCAGAATCTCAAGCCCCTGGCTGATGATGTCATGACTCTTGACGCCCTTGATGTGGGCGACAAAGCCTACCCCACAGGCGTCATGTTCATTGGACGGGTCATACAGACCCTGCTTTTGGGGGAGATCCATCTCGTTCTTCCTCGACACAACACGTTTGCCGACACACATCGGCGTTGATCGGGCGACGGGAGCGCCGCTTTGCTCAAGACGCACCAAGATTGTGCGGGCGTCAAAAAAGCCGGGCGCGCACGCGCTCCGGCTCTGTCCGGCCGTTGCGCGCGCGCAGGGCCATTGCTACCTTTTGGGCGGATCTCAGAATATACCCGTGCAAAACCGCCGATTCAAGAGTTTTTTGCGCTGCGGTAAGCCTATGATGCCTCAGTAGATTTCACCGACGGCGAAGAGGCGCCGATGCTCCCTCATCGCGTAGCGGTCGGTCATCCCCGCGATGTAGTCGGCGATCGCCCGCGGCGTGTCGGTCTTGGCCCGCAACTGATACTGCGGAGGAAGCAGGCGAGGGTCGTTCATGAAGGCGCCGAACAGGTCCTCGATGATCCGGCGCGCCTTGTCCGTCATGCGCAAGACCTGATAGTGGTAATAAAGGTTGTGGCGCAAGAAGGCCTTCAGCTCGCGCAGCCGCGGCTGCATGGCTTCCGAATACGCGACGAGTCGCGGCGCGCGATGCACGTCCGCCAGCGTCTCGATTCCGGCGGCGGCAATATTGGCGCGCGTCGTCGCTATCAGATCGAGCGCCATCTCGTTGATCATGCGTCGGTTCGTCTCGTGGATCAGCCGCCGCCCGCCCAAACCGGGCCACAGCGCATCCACCTCCTGGCGCGCGTCGCGAAATACGGCCACATCATCGAGTTGCTCGAGCGACACCAGCCCCGATCGCAGGCCGTCGTCCACGTCGTGATTGTTGTAGGCGATCTCGTCGGCGAGATTGGTCAGTTGGGCCTCAAGCGAAGGCTGCGTTCCCTCGAGGAAGCGCTTTCCAAGTTCGCCGAGTTGTGTGGCGTTCTCCCGCGAACAATGCTTCAGGATGCCTTCACGAGTCTCATAGCAGAGGTTCAGTCCATCGAACGCCGCATAGTGCTCCTCGAGCACATCGACCGTCCGGAGGGACTGCAAATTGTGCTCGAACCCACCATAGGCCTTCATGCACCCATTGAGCGCCTCCTGCCCCGCGTGCCCGAAGGGCGTGTGACCCAGGTCATGCGCAAGCGCGACGGCTTCAACGAGGTCTTCGTTCAACCCAAGGGCACGGGCGATCCCGCGCGAGATCTGCGCCACTTCGATGCTGTGCGTCAGACGGGTACGAAACAGGTCGCCCTCGTGATTGACGAAGACCTGGGTCTTGTATTCGAGGCGCCGAAAGGCGGTCGAATGAACGATTCGGTCGCGGTCGCGCTGGAACTCGGTCCTGATGCCGGGAGACGGCTCAGGATGAATCCGCCCACGTGAATTGACGTCGCTGACGGCCCTGGCAGCGGATGTGGTCATTACCTGTCCCCTATGCTCAGAACAAGATGCACTGCCTTCTCAAATGCGCCGATAACTGGCCGAGTGCATGCTGGTCCGTCGGCCAAGTCCTGCGCGAATCCGGCCTCGCTGAGATGCTCAGATGCGTGCCGTGATCGCACTGGCGATCATGGGAGCTGCCGAGCCCCCGTGGATGACTGCGCGCCCGATCTGCCTCAAGAGCACGAGCCGCAACCGCCCAGCTTCGACCTTCTTGTCATGCGCCATGAGATCGAGGTACTGCTCCACGGGCATCTTCGCGCCCACCACCGGAAGTCCCGCACGAGCAAACAGGGCCTCGATGCGCGCAACGTCGGCGGATGACAGCCAACCCAGCAAACGTGACAGTTCTGCCGCCATCATCGTCCCGGCTGCGACCGCCTCGCCGTGCAGCCAGTTCCCGTAACCCATGCCGGTCTCGATCGCATGGCCGAAGGTGTGCCCGAGATTCAACAGGGCGCGCTCGCCCTGCTCGGTCTCGTCCGCGGCCACGACCTCAGCCTTGTTCGCGCACGAGCGCTCGACCGCAAAAGCGAGTGCGTCCGCATCCCGCTGCAGCAGCTTTTCCAGATTTCCTTCCAGCCACTCGAAGAACGCCGGATCGCGAATCAGGCCATACTTGATCACTTCGGCCAGTCCTGCCCGCAACTCCCGATCCGGCAAGGTGTCGAGCGTCCGGATATCGGCGAGTACGAGCTTCGGCTGATAGAACGCACCGATCATGTTCTTGCCGAGCGGATGATTGATCGCGGTCTTGCCCCCGACCGAGGAGTCGACCTGGGACAACAAGGTCGTAGGAATCTGGATGAACGGCATCCCGCGCTGATAGGTCGCCGCGGCAAATCCTGCCATGTCCCCGACCACACCGCCCCCCAGTGCGATCAGCGTTGTCGAACGTTCGCAGCGTTCGGCGAGTAGCTTGTCGAAGATCAGATTGAGCGTCTGCCAGTCCTTGTGCGCCTCCCCGTCGGGAAGCACCGCGACCGAAGTCCGAACGTTCGCCGCATCCAGCGCCTCTTCCAAGCGCTTCAGATAAAGCGGTCCGACGACGTCGTTCGTGACGATCGCGACTCGCTTGGTCTTCAGGAACGGCAAGATCAGCGAGGTATCGGCGAGGACATCCCGGCCAATCTGGATCGGGTAGGACCGGCTACCGAGGGCGACATTCAGTGTGCGCATTTGTCTTCTTGCAATTTTCAATCGCCTTGTCGATCAGGCGAATCATCCCACCAGGATTGCCGCGCCCTCCGTCGACGATCACATGGGCAACCGCCCGGTAAAGGGGATCGCGCTCGCGGTAGAGTGTCTCGATCCGCTCACGCGGATTCGCAACCTGCAGCAGGGGACGATTTCGGTCGTTGCGCGTGCGCTCCCAAAGAATCTGGGTGGGCACGTTCAGGTACACCACGATGCCCCGCTCGGACATCACCGCGCGATTATCCGGGTTCAACACTGCACCGCCGCCAGTGGCGAGAACGAGCCCCGACTCCTGGGTCAGCTCGTCGATCAGCTGGCTTTCACGCCGACGAAACCCGGCCTCACCTTCGATTTCGAAAATGGTCGGGACCTTGACTCCCGTGCGCGCCTCGATTTCGTGGTCGCAATCGACAAAACGCAAATGATGACGCCGGGCATACTCACGGCCAACCGTGGTCTTCCCGGCACCCATCATGCCAACCAGAATCACTAACACCAAACAAGCATCCGTTACTTTTCGCTGTACTCAAACAGCAGTTCAAGCGGGCGGCACGCGCCTCACTTGAGGGTCAGTGCCTCCGAAACGATCTTGGGGGTGAGGAAGACCAGCAGTTCGCGACGGGCACTACTCGTATTCGTCGAGCGGAACAACGCACCGATGAACGGCAACTCGCCGAGTACTGGAACGCGGTCCACGTTTGCGGTTTCTTCCTCTTCGAACACTCCACCGATCACAACAGTACCACCATTTTCGACCATTACTTCTGTTGTGACACTCTTCTTGTCGATCGGCGGGTTGCCGTTGATGCTGCGGCTGAAGTCCGCACGGTCCTTGTTAACCTCAACCTTCAACTGCACCCGCCCGTCCGGCGTAATCTGCGGGCGTACCTTCAACATCAGCACGGCGTCCTTGAACTTCACGGTCGGCGGCTCGGTGCCGCTGGACGGCGTCACGTAAGGAATTTCCTGGCCCTGCTTGATCGTCGCTTCAACTTGGTTTGCCGTCAGGATGCGCGGACTTGACACGACTCGACCACGGCCATCCGATTCAAGGGCAGCCAGTTCGAGGTTCAGGAAGCGCGTCAAGCTTGAGTTGAAAAGCGTCAAGTTAAGCGACCCGTACGGTGTCGTTGGCAGGAAGCTTCCACCGCTCGTCGCCGACTCACCAATTCGGTGAATGGTTGAATTGATCATCTGGCCAGCATCGGTCGTAATTTTTCCGTCGCTACTAACGGTGGCAAACTCGCTAGATCCAAGGCCAATTCGCCCGCCCTTTCCGAAGCTAAGCGCCCCGGATGCACCATAACCTAGCCTGACTCCAAGATCACGCGCAAAGTCCTTGTTCGCCTCGACCACCCGGGCTTCGATCATCACCTGGCGCGGCACGATGTCGATTTCCTTAATCAGGTTGGCCACTGCCGCAAGCCGAGTCGAGACATCGGTAACGAACAGACGGTTGGAACGCTCATCCACGACGACGCTGCCACGCTTCGACAGAACGGTCTGGTCTTTGCTCTTGAGGAACTCGAAGATTTCCTTCGCGTTGTGGTAGTTGATCTGGAAGCTTTCTGTCTGCAGGGGCTCCAGATCCCCGATCTGCGCCTTGGCTTCCAACTGCAATTTTTCACGCGTCGCCAGCTCTTCCGCCGGGGCAATCCAGATCACGTTGCCCGACTTGCGCATGTCGAGGCCCTTCGACTGGAGGATGATGTCCAGCGCTTGGTCCCACGGCACATCCTTCAGGCGCAGGGTCAGGTTGCCCTGTACCGAATCGCTCGTGATGATGTTGAAGTTCGTGAAGTCCGCAATGACTTGCAGCACCGAGCGCACGTCGATGTTCTGGAAATTCAGTGACAGCTTCTCTCCGCCGAATTTGCCACGTGTGCCTTGGACGAGCTTGTTCGGATCTTCGACGACTCGGCGCACTTCCAGTACGAATTGCGAATCGCTCTGATAGGCGTTGTGCTCCCATTTCCCATTTGGCGTCACCACAAGCCGGACGTTCTCGCCCTGAGCATGGGCACTAAACGAAGTGACTGGCGTGGCGAAGTCAGTGACATCGGAGCGGCGCTGGAGATGCTCGGGAAGCGATGCCTTGAGGAATTCGACGACGAGATTCCCGCCCTGCTGGCGAATATCGATCCCGGTTTCAGGATTCGCCAACTGCACGACCACACGCCCTTCTCCGTCCTTGCCGCGACGGAAGTTGATGTCGCGAATGGCTCCCGCTGCAGCGACCCCGGGCGACTTGGGTGCGGCGAAATTGGCCATGGCTTGCGACACTTGCGTCGTGTCGGCAACGTCGCGTCCGGCCGGAGCAAGCGTGATGATGACGTCGCGCCCATCTACACGTGACTCGAAGGGCGACACTCTCGTCATATTCAGGACGAGACGCGTTCTATCCCCCGCCTGCACGATGTTCGCGCTGCGCACGTCCCCCTGACCGATGTCCTGCTGACTCCGACCGAGGCCGTTGGCGGTACCCGGAAAATCGAAGGCGATGCGAGCCGGATTGGCGACGCTGAAACCGGCGGGAGGATTCGCCAGCGGCTCCTTGAGCGTCAGCTTGAGATAGACGGTCCCGCCCCGCTGGGATACCTCCAGATTCTCGATCCGGTTGTTCGCCTCCTTGCTGGCAGTCGCGTTGCTTTGCGCCAGCGCCGCGGAGGCCGGCACCGTCAGGGTGATCGCTGCGAAAAGCAGCGCAATCAAGCTTGCACTTCTCATTTTTTTGCCTCCTGCAACAGCAGCTTGCTGTTGCGCTCAACCCAATCGCCGTTCAGATCTTCGACGAGTTCCTTGACGGTGACTTCGGAATCTGAGATCGCGGTCACAAGACCGAAATTTTGCCCCATGTAATTTCCGACACGAACCTGATACAGATTCTTGTCCGCTCGCACCAACGCGTGGACTTTCTTGTTCTGCATCATGACGCCGACCAATTGCAGGGACTCGAGCGGAAACGCCTCCAGGGGCTCCCTGCGACGATCAAGATCCGGTCCGCCCCGGCTGGCAGTCTTCGTTTCGGGCTCGATTCTGGTCGCCTGGAACGGATCCGAGCCCACGGAGCCGTCATACTTCGCCGCCACGTACGGTTTCATTTCGGGCAAGGGCTTCACCGAGCCTGCCATCCCCTTTTCCTGCTCATGCATCCAGGCTTCGATATCTTCCTGGTCGCTCGAGCAGGCACCCAGCAAAAGGGCAAACATGATTATAAGAAGGCGCTTCATGACGTGATCACTTGCCTCCCTTCGCGGCCTTCGCAGCCTTTTCTTGCTGCCGCTTCCGGGCCAATTCTTCTTCGTCAAGATAGCGATACGTGATTGCCTTCGCGTCCATCTTGAGCGTGCCGTCCTTCTGCCCTTCGATGGCCAAGTCGCTCAATGTAACGATCCGCGGCATCCCGGCCACATCCTCAGCGAAAGCCCCGAAATCGGCATATCGCCCGGAAATCTTGACATCAATCGGCATCTCCGCGTAGAAATCCTTCACCCCTTCGGTTCCGGGCTTGAACAGATCGAACTGCAACCCGCGACCGAGTCCCGCCTGGTTGATGTCGGCGAGCAACGAGTCCATTTCTGCCTTATTCGGCAGCTGTTTCAGCAGCGCACCGAACTGTCTGTCGATTTCCTCCAGCTGCATCTTGTAGGCTTCAAGATTGACCGCCAATTTCTTCTTGGTGAGCCAGTCCTGGCGCAGCTGCTCCTCTTCTGCCTGGCGTTGCTCGAGGACCACGGCCCGGTCGCTCCAGTCGAACCACCAAGCCAAGGCTACGACCGCCACGAGCAGAGCGATGAACACCGCGATTCGCGGCGCCAAAGGCCAGGCGCCCGGGTCATTTGGATCGAGCCCCTTGAAGTCCTGCGCAAGCTGCGCAAAATCGATGTTGCTTGATTTGCCCAGCTTCATTTTTTTGCCCCCGCCATATCTTCGGCCTTCGGCCGTTCGATATTCACGTTCAATGCGAATTCGCTGACTCGGCGATTATTGAGCGTGGCCGCTTTGACTTCGACCAACCCCGGCTGCTGCAGGAATGGCGATTCATCCAGCGCCCGCATGAGCGTCGATACGCGCGAATTGGATTGGGCATAGCCGGCCAGTGCGACCTTCTGCCCGGTCTGCTTGATCGACTTGAGGTAGATACCGTCGGGTACCCGTTTGGCGAGCTCGTTCAAGATCTGCACCGACTGCGAACGGGTTTCCTGCAGCGACTCGATGACCTGTTTACGGGCGAGCAAAGCGTCGATCTGTTCGCGGAGCCGCTTGATCTCGGCGATCTGTGAATCGACCTTGGTGATTTCGGTTTTCAGAAAAGCGTTCCGGCGCTCTTGATGCTCGATATATCCAGCATAGACGCCATGTACGGCGACACCGATCACGACACCGACGAGGGCCATGGCACCGGATATAACGAAGAATTGCTGGCGCCGTTCGCGGCGCTTCAATTCCCGGTGAGGCAATAGATTGATTCGAATCATGAATCGAATCTCCGCAAGGCCAAGCCACACGCGACCATCAGCGACGGAGCATCGGCCAGGAGGTTTTTCGGCCTGACACGCGACGACAGCGCCATGCCGGCAAAAGGATTGGCGACAACGGTGGGCACCTGGGTGCGACCGCCCACGACGTCGGACAGACCGGGCATCACGGCACAGCCGCCGGCAAGGACGATATGGTCGACCTGGTTGTACTGCGTCGAAGTGAAGAAGAACTGCAGCGCGCGTGAGACTTCGAGTGCCAGGCTGTCCATGAAGGGACGCAGCAGGTCGCGCTCGTAGTCTTCCGGGAGGCCGCCGCCGCGCTTCGCGGCTTCGGCATCCTCGACGCTCATGCCGTACTGGCGCGCGATCTCCTGCGTCAGCTGGTTGCCGCCGAACGCCTGCTCGCGCGCATACAGCTGCTGGCCGTTGCGCAAGACGCTGACGTTCATGACGTTGGCGCCGACATCGATAACCGCCACGATCTTGTTGGCGCTGCCGCCCGGCAGGCGCTGGGCAACGAGTTCGAACGCCGCTTCGGCCGCGAAGGACTCGACGTCCATCACGACGGCCTTCAGTCCGGCAGACTCGGCGACGGCCACACGGTCTTCGACCTTTTCCTTGCGCGACGCAGCGATCAGAACTTCGACTTCCTCCGGGCTACCGGGAGCGGGACCGACGACCTGAAAATCGAGATTGACCTCTTCGAGCGCAAACGGGATGTATTGGCTCGCCTCGGACTCGACCTGAAGCTCCATCTCCTGGTCGCGCAAGCCGCCTTGCAGGATCATCTTCTTGGTGATGACCGCCGACGCTGGGAGGGCCACCGCGGCATTCTTGATGCCGCCGCCCATACGGCGCAATGCACGACGGATCGCTTCGCTGACGCCCTCGAGATTGGCGATATTGCCGTCGACAACGGCGTCGCGCGGCAGGGGTTCGATGGCGTACCGTTCGATCCGGTAGGAATCCTTGTCGCCCCCCACAAGCTCGAGCATCTTCACTGATGAAGATGAAATATCGAGCCCGACAAGCTGGCGCGTCTTTGGTCGAAACAGGGAGAAATCAATCACAAAGAAAATCCTTAAATTTCTTCATGTTATGCGCCAATACTGAATAAGCTTGTGAGATGCTAGCAACAAGCTGTTGCACTGTAAAGCGGCGGGCTTGACAAACGGCATTGGAGGGCCTCGACCCCGGATCGTATAATCCCCTCCCCGTTCCCCATTTTTGGATTCTAGATGCGCTGGGTTTTTTACCCGATTGCCGGCCTGATCGGACTGATCATCGCCGGCGCGGCCACGCTCGCGGCGGTTTCCGCGTTGGCCTGGCCGAACCTTCCCCCGCTTGATGTTCTGACCGACTACCGTCCCAAGGTGCCGCTGCGAGTATACACGTCGGATGGATATCTACTGGGCGAGTTTGGCGAGGAGCGCCGCTCGGTCGTGAAGATTGAGGACGTGCCGGCGTCACTGAAGCAGGCGATCCTGGCCGCAGAGGACGAACGCTTTTACGAACACCCCGGAATCGATGTCTTTGGCATTATCCGGGCTGCAGTGTCAAACGTTGTGTCGGGCGGACGTGGCCAGGGCGCGTCGACGATCACGATGCAGGTCGCGCGCAATTTCTTCCTGACGCGCGAAAAGACCTTCAACCGCAAGCTCTACGAGATTCTCCTCGCGCTCAAGATCGAGCGGAGCCTCGCCAAGGATCAGATTCTGGAGCTGTACGTGAACCAGATCTACCTCGGTCAGCGCGCCTATGGCTTTTCGGCGGCGGCGCGCGCGTATTTCGACAAGTCGCTGAAGGACTTGACGATTGCAGAAGCGGCGATGCTGGCAGGCTTGCCCAAGGCGCCGTCTGCCTATAACCCGATCGTCAATCCGAAACGGGCGACCTTGCGTCAGCACTATGTGCTTCGCCGGATGTATGAGACCGGCGCCATCGACGAGAAGACACTGGAGGCCTCCAATGCCGAGCGGCTGGTGCTGGCTTCCGGGCACTCGAACCAGAACACGCCGCGGGGAGACTACGTCGCCGAAATGGCGCGCCAGATCGCCGTGGAGCAATTCGGCGAGGATGCATATCAGTCCGGGATCCGGATCGTGACGACGGTGACGCGGAACGACCAGCTGGCCGCCTATCGCGCGGTACGGCAAGGAGTGTTCGACTACGATCGTCGCCACGGCTATCGCGGGCCGGAGAGCTTTGTCGACACGAAGGAGTTTTCGCTCAAGGACGAGGAGCATCTCGACGAGGCCCTCGCCGATGTGACCGACTACGACGACATGCTCGCGGCGCTCGTTCTCGACGCGAATCCGAAGAAGGTGCGGGTGTATCGCCACGGCGAGACGATCGACATCACCGGCAGCGGGCTGACGTTTGCGGCGCCGATGCTGAACGATCGTGCGCCGCCGGCCAAGCGCGTGCGTCCGGGCGCGATCGTGCGCATCCGCAACAACGGCGGCGACAAGGGCTGGGAGATCGTGCAGTTGCCGGAGGTCGAGGCGGCGCTGGTGTCGATCGACGCGCATACGGGTGCGGTTCGCGCATTGATCGGCGGTTTCGACTTCAACCGCAACAAATTCAACCACGTGACGCAGGCGATGCGCCAGGCGGGGTCGAGCTTCAAGCCTTTCATCTATTCGGCGGCGCTCGAGCGGGGCTACTCGCCGAGCAGTGTGGAAGAGGACGCGCCGCTCTTCTTCCCGGCGGGCGTGACAGGCAGCAAGGACTGGGAGCCCAAGAACTACGACGGCAAGTTCGACGGACCGATGACGCTGCGCGACGCGCTGGCGCGCTCGAAGAACATGATCTCGATCCGCTTGTTGCGCGCGATTTCGCCTGAGTACGCCCAGGACTACATCACGCGCTTCGGCTTCGAGGCGGAGCAGCATCCGCCCTATCTGACGATGGCGCTCGGCGCCGGGATGGTGTCGCCGTGGCAGATGGCGACCGCTTACGCGGTGTTCGCCAATGGCGGTTATCGCGTGACGCCCTATGTCGTGAAGGAGATCATCGATGGGGAAGGGCGAGTTGTTGCGCGCGTTGATCCACCGCAGGCGGGCGAAAGCGCGCCGCGCGTGATCGATCCGCGCAATGCCTGGCTGATGAACTCGATGATGCAGGACGTCGTGCGCAAGGGGACCGCGACCAAGGCGCTGGCGCTCAAGCGTGCCGATATCGCGGGCAAGACGGGCACGACCAACGATTACGTCGACGCTTGGTTTGCGGGCTACAACCCCGAGGTGGTCGCGATCAGCTGGATGGGCTTCGACCAGCCGCACAACCTGGGCAGGGGCGAGACCGGCGGCTTCGCGGCGCTACCGACATGGATCAATTACATGCGTACGGCGCTGGCGGACCAACCGGAGAAAGCGCTGCCGATGCCAGACGGGCTGGTGCAGATTGCGTCGTCGACCGGACGTGACGAATACATCTACCGTGAGAATCAGCCGCCCGCCCCGCTAGCGGTGCCCAACAACCTGCCGCCGCCGTCGGAAGCGCCGGACGACGGAACGCTGGCCGCACGCCTGCTTCAGGGCTTGCCGGCGCCGGTGGTCGAACGAACCGCCAAACCGGTCACCCATTAGCGGCCAACCGCGGGAGAGCCGTTCAGGCTGGAGTCAGCCTGACGCTCTCCCCGGATTGCTGGCTCACGACGTCGGACAGCAGCGCATAGAGTTCCTGACCGTCGCGGCCTGAAATCCACTGGCCATCGACGGGCCGGAAGTGAAAGCCGCCCGATTTCGCCGCGACCCAGATCTCGCGCGCCGCCGAATGGCGGTTGATGATGACTTTGGTGCCGTTGTCGAATTCCACCTCGAGGATCCCGCCGGGCTTGGTTTCGAGATCCAGATCCACGCCGCATGCCTCGAGGGCTGCTTCGACGCGCGCGAGTTCAGCTTCCGCCAAGGCATTGAATGCCGATTCTTCCATGCTCGTTCCTTCTGTTAGCATTCGCGTTTTTCCGACCGACGACACCATGCAAGCCATCCTGCGAGCTACGGCGCTATGCGGCGCACTGATCCTGAGCGGTTGCGGAATCAAGGGGCCCCTGACCCTGCCTCCTCCGCCCGCACCGACCAAGGCGTCGCCGGCTACCGTCGATCATAACAAAGCCCCCTCGACCCCGAGCGAAACGAAATGACCGCCGCCTTCCCCATCCCCACGCTCCAAGCCGGGTCCGCAGGACTGCAGGTGGAGGGCGTTCCGCTTGCCGACATCGCACAGACGCACGGCACGCCGACCTACGTCTATTCGCGCCAAGCGCTGACGGATGCCTTCGTCGCCTACCGCGACGCGCTGACCGGCTGCCGATCGCTGGTGTGTTACGCGGTGAAGGCCAACTCGAGCCTCGGTGTGCTGTCGGTGTTTGCGCAGCTCGGCGCGGGCTTCGATATCGTTTCCGGCGGCGAGCTGTCGCGGGTGCTTGCGGCGGGCGGCGACGCGGGAAAGGTGGTGTTCTCCGGGGTCGGCAAGAGTCGCGCGGAGATGCGCCAGGCGCTGCAGGCTGAGATTCGCTGCTTCAACGTCGAATCCGCCGCGGAAATCGATCGACTGAACGAAGTGGCCGGAGAACTCGGGAAGGTTGCTCCGATCGCCTTCCGCGTGAATCCGGACGTCGATCCCAAGACTCATCCCTATATCTCGACCGGCCTGAAGAGCAACAAGTTCGGCGTCGCGATCGACGCGGCTTTCGATCTCTACCGCCGTGCGGCGGCCCTGCCCCATCTCAAGGTCAGCGGCATCGCCTGCCACATCGGTTCGCAGCTCCTCGACCCGGCGCCGATCGCCGAGGCGGCGGAAAAGGTCCTGCGCCTCGTGGACCGACTGGGGGCCGAAGGGATCGTGCTCGATCATATCGACCTGGGCGGTGGGCTCGGCATCCGCTATCGCGACGAGGAACCGCCGAGCGTCGAGCAATACCTGGCGCCGCTGCTGGCGATCTTCGCGGGACGCCGGGAAGAGCTGTGTTTCGAGCCGGGGCGTTCGCTGGTCGGCAACGCGGGGCTGCTGCTGACCCGGGTCGAATATCTCAAGCCGGGCGAGGAGAAGAATTTCGCGATCGTCGACGCTGCGATGAACGATCTGGCGCGGCCGGCGCTGTACGACGCCTACCACGAGGTCGTCGCGGTTGCTCCACACACCGAAGCGGCACGCAATTACGAGATCGTCGGGCCGATCTGCGAGAGCGGGGATTTTCTGGCGCATGACCGCGAACTCGCGCTGCTCGAGGGCGACCTCGTGGCGCTGCTGTCGGCGGGCGCCTATGGCATGGCGATGAGCTCGAACTACAACACCCGGCCGCGCGCGGCCGAGGTGATGGTGGACGGCGAGCGTGCCCTGCTGATCCGCCAGCGCGAGACGGTCGAATCGTTGTACGCGCTGGAGACGCCCGTCCGCTGAGCGGCGGACGGACTACGCTTCGTCGGGCAGCGCGCTCGCCTCTTCGATCAGCGCGCTGCCGAAGGCTTTCCACGCCGTTCCGCCGTGCGTGTGCACGCCGGTGTCGGCGCTTTCCTCCATCACGCGCAGCATCAGCACGCCGAGCGCGAAAAGTTCGCCGCGCGCCTGGAGACGCGGGTCGGGGTCGGCGAGCAGGGCCTGCGTATGCGCGGCGCCGCCCTGCAGCGCTTCGCGTGCCAGCGCCCGCATTACGCCGCGGTCGGACCAGTTCAGGGCGAGCAGGATCCCGCGCTTGAGAATCTCGCGCTCCAGTTCGCTCGCGTCGCGCGAAAAATGTTCGAAACCACTCATCTGCTAGAAACTCCTCAACGTGGGGCCAATTCGTCGAGGCAGCGCGCAAGCGCGGCCTGCCACGGAGGCATCACGATGCCGAAACGGGCCTGGACGCGATCGAGCGCGAGGCGCGAATTGGCGGGACGGGCTGCCGGGGTCGGGTAGTCGGCGGCGGGGATCGGGTCGATGCGGGCGACCTTCAGGGGGCGCTGCGGCAGCCGTTCGCGGGCCATCGCAAAGATGGCTTCGGCAAACCCGTGCCACGACGTCTCGCCGCGGGAGGCGAGGTTGAAGACGCCCGAGACGAAGCCGCCCTGACAGCGCTCCTGGTGAGCGCGAGCGACGATCTGCGCGGTGGCGTCGGCGATGTTGCGCGCCCAGGTCGGCGCGCCCCACTGGTCGGCAACGACGCGAAGCTGCTCCCGCTCGGCGCCGAGGCGCAGCATCGTGCGCACGAAGTTGCCGCCGCGCGAGGCGAAGACCCAGGTGGTGCGCAGGATCAGGTGGTCGCAGCCGCTGTCGCCGATCGCCTCTTCGCCAGCAAGCTTGCTGCGGCCGTAGGCGTTGAGCGGTGCGACGGGGTCGTCCTCGATGTAGGGGCCGGACTTGCTGCCGTCGAAGACGTAGTCGGTCGAATAGTGGATCAGCAGTGCGCCGACGGCCTTCGCAGCTCGCGCGAGCTCGCCGGGTGCTGCGCCATTGATCGTGGTCGCGAGGGCTTCCTCGCTTTCGGCCTTGTCGACGGCAGTGTAGGCGGCGGCATTGACGATGACGTCCGGGGCGTGCTCGGCGATCAGCGCTGCGAGCGTTTCCGGACGCGACAGGTCGCAGCGGCTGCGATCGAGCGCCACGACCTCGCCGAGCGGCATCAGCGAACGCGCGAGTTCCCAGCCGACCTGGCCGTTTGCACCGGTGAGAAGCAGCTTCATTCGAAGACCTCGCATTCGGCCAGGGGTTTGCCGGCGCGATCCTTGCCCGAGAGCTGCGGCTCGCCCGCGAGCGGCCATTCGACGCCCACCGTCGGATCGTTCCACTGCAGGCAACGTTCGTGCTCGGGGGCGTAGTAGTCGGTGGTCTTGTAGAGGAAGTCCGCGGATTCGGAAACGACGACGAAGCCGTGTGCGAAGCCGGGCGGAATCCACATCTGACGGTGGTTGTCCTCGGAGAGTTCGATGCCGACCCAGCGTCCGAAGGTCGGCGAACGGCGGCGCAGATCGACGACGACATCGAAAACCGCGCCCCGCACGACGCGCACGAGCTTCCCCTGCGGCTGGTGGATCTGGTAATGCAGGCCGCGCAACACGCCTTGTGCGGAGCGCGAATGGTTGTCCTGCACGAACTGCTCATCGAGACCGGTCGCCTCACGGAAGGCGCGCGCGTTGAAGCTTTCGAAGAAGAAGCCGCGGGCGTCGCCGAAAACCTTGGGTTCGATCAGGAGCACGTCGGAAATGGCAGTTGGAGTCACCTTCATCAGAAGACCTTCTCTTCGAGCAGACGTTGCAGGTACTGGCCGTAACCGTTCTTTGCCAGTGGACGGGCCAGTTCGGCGAGCTGCGCGCTGTCGATCCAGCCGGCGCGCCAGGCAATCTCTTCGGGACAGGAGACTTTCAAGCCTTGACGTTTTTCGATGGTCTGGATGAAGAGACTCGCGTCGAGCAGGCTTTCGTGGGTGCCGGTGTCGAGCCAGGCGTGGCCGCGGCCCATGACCTGGACGTCGAGGGCGCCCTCATCCAGGTAGTGGCGGTTGACGTCGGTGATCTCGAGTTCGCCGCGCGGGCTGGGCTTGAGGCCGCGGGCGATCTCGACGACGCGGTTGTCGTAGAAGTAGAGGCCGGTGACGGCGTAGCGGCTCTTGGGTTTGGCGGGTTTTTCCTCGAGGCTGACGGCGTGGCCGGCATCGTCGAATTCGACGACGCCGTAGCGTTCGGGGTCGGTGACGGGATACGCGAAGACGGTGGCGCCGGACGTGCGCTGCGCCGCGTGCTTGAGGTCGTCGGCGAATTCGTGACCGTAGAAGAGGTTGTCGCCGAGCACGAGCGCGGACGGGCCGCCGGCGAGGAAGTCTTCGCCGATCAGGAAGGCTTGTGCGAGGCCGTCCGGGCTCGGCTGAACGGCATATTGCAGGTGCAGGCCCCAGCGGGTGCCGTCGCCGAGCAGTTGCTGGAAGCGCGGCGTGTCCTGCGGCGTGGAGATGATCAGGATCTCGCGGATGCCCGCCAGCATCAGCGTACTGAGCGGGTAGTAGATCATCGGTTTGTCGTAGACCGGCAGCAGCTGCTTCGACACCGCGAGGGTGGCCGGGTGCAGACGGGTGCCGGATCCGCCGGCAAGGATGATGCCTTTGCGCGTGCTCATGGCTCAGCGTTCTCCGTAGTTGCGTTCGACCCATTCCCGGTAGCTGCCGGACTGGACATGGGCGACCCAGTCCTGATTGGCGAGGTACCACGCGACGGTCTTGCGGATGCCGGTTTCGAAGGTTTCGGCCGGGCGCCAGCCGAGCTCGCGTTCGATCTTGCGTGCGTCGATCGCGTAGCGGCGATCGTGGCCGGGGCGGTCGGTGACGTAGGTGATGAGGCGCGCATGCGGGCCGGCGAGGTCGGGGCGCAGTTCGTCGAGCAGCGCGCAGACCGTGTGCACGATGTCGAGGTTGGGCATCTCGTTCCAGCCGCCGACATTGTAGGTCTCGCCGACACGGCCGCGGGCGAGCACTTCGCGGATCGCGGCGCAGTGATCGCCGACGTAGAGCCAGTCGCGCACGTTGCGGCCGTCACCATAGATCGGCAGCGCCTTGCCGGCGAGCGCGTTGGCGATCATCAGCGGGATGAGCTTCTCAGGGAACTGGTAGGGGCCGTAGTTGTTCGAGCAGTTGGTCGTGAGCACTGGCAGGCCGTAGGTGTGATGCCACGCGCGCACGAGGTGGTCGGACGCGGCCTTGCTCGCGGAGTAGGGGCTATTCGGCTCGTAGGCCTTGGTCTCGGCGAAGGGGGGGTCGTTCGGGCCGAGCGAGCCGTAGACTTCGTCGGTCGACACATGTAGGAAGCGGAAGGCGGCCTGCGCGGGCTCTTCGAGGGCGGACCAGTAGGCGCGCGATGCTTCGAGCAGCGTGAAAGTGCCTTCGACATTGGTGCGGACGAAGTCGCCGGGGCCGTGGATCGAGCGGTCGACGTGGCTCTCTGCGGCGAAATGGACGATCGCGCGCGGCCGGTGTTCGGCGAGCAGGCGGTCGATGAGGGCGCGGTCGCAGATGTCGCCATGGACGAACACGTGGCGGGCGTCGCCCGCGAGGGAGGCGAGGTTCTCGGGATTGCCCGCGTAGGTCAGCGCGTCGAGGTTGAGGACCGGTTCGTCGCTCGCACGCAGCCAGTCGAGCACGAAGTTGGCACCAATGAAGCCTGCACCGCCTGTCACCAGAATCATTGAATCACCCGTTATCGCGGAATCGGCAAGGATGCGCGGCGTAGAATGATGCGCCGCGCGGCCTGGAAGAGACAAATTGTATCTCTTAGGAATATGCGCCGTCGCCCGCTCCCGCAACAACTCGTTTCTCCGATGACTCTGCGCTCGCTCTGCCGCCTGTCCGCCCTCTTCCTGTTGAGCTGCTGGCTGGCCACGGCCGGCGCCGATGAATTGCCGCCCAGCGTGCGCCAGGCGCTGGAGGCGGCGCATGTGTCGCCCGCGGACGTCGGCGTCTGGGTGCAGCCGGTCGATGCGGACAAGCCGCGGCTGCAGGTCAATGCCGGACGGGCGATGAATCCGGCTTCGGTGATGAAAGTGGTGACGGCCTTTGTCGCCTTCGAGCGCTTGGGGCCGGCGTATACCTGGACGACACGGATCGCGGCCGGCGGCCCGGTCGTGAGCGGCGTGCTCGACGGAAACCTCTACGTCACCGGCGGGGCGGATCCGATGCTGACCCACGAGCGCATGTGGAAGCTGTTGCGCCAGGTACGGGCGTTGGGCATCGAGACGATCCGCGGCGACATCGTCCTCGACGGTTCGGCATTGCGCCTGCCACCGCACGATCCCGGCGCCTTCGACGGCAAGCCGCTGCGTCCCTACAACAGCGGCGCCTACGGGCTGCTGATGCACTTCAATACGCTGCAGCTGCGCCTGGTGCCCTCGGAGACGGCCGGCGAGGCAGTCGCCGTCGCGGCGAGCCCGACGCTGAAAGGGCTGGAGATCGACAACCGCATCCGGACTGCGCCCGGCTCCTGCGGCGTGTGGTACGGCAATCTCGAGGCGGCGATGGACATCGGGGCGAACGGGCCGCGGCTGTTGCTGCAGGGGACCTTGCCGGCGAGTTGCGGGCAACGTGACTGGGCGACGGCGCCATTGTCGCCCGAGCAGTATGGCGTGGCCTTGGTCGCGGCGCTGTGGAACGAGGTTGGCGGCCGGATCGAAGGCACGGTGCGCAGCGGCGTGACACCC
The DNA here is from genome assembly GCF_035254505.1 of Aromatoleum sp. Taxonomy (GTDB): domain Bacteria; phylum Pseudomonadota; class Gammaproteobacteria; order Burkholderiales; family Rhodocyclaceae; genus Aromatoleum. The sequence continues at coordinate 66,059 of NZ_DATFAO010000013.1, forward strand.
CTCGAGCTGCGGCCGCTCCTCGTCGACACGTCGCCCACCTTGGCGGAAGTCATCCGCGAGATGAACAAGTGGTCGAGCAACGTGATCGCGCGCGAGCTGTTGGCGAATCTCGGGATCGACAGTCCGGCTGCGATCGACATGGTGGCCGGCGGCGCTCAGGTCGCGCGCGATCAGCTTGCGGCCGACGGCATCGCGACGGCGGGGCTGACGCTTGAGAACGGGTCGGGGCTGTCGCGCATCGAGCGCGTCAGCGCACGCACGCTCGGCGAGATCCTGCTCGCGGCCTGGCGGCGCCCTTTCATGCCTGAATTCATCGCGTCGCTGCCGATCGCCGGACAGGACGGTACGGCACGTGGCCGGCTGTACGACAGTCCTGCCCGTGGCAGCGCCCATATCAAGACGGGTTCGATCAACGGCGTGAAGTCCTTCGCCGGTTACGTGCTCGACCACAACGGGCGGCGGCATGTGGTCGTGATGCTGGTGAATCACCCGGAGGCGAGCGGCACGCAGGCGGCGCAGGATGCGCTGCTCGAGTGGGTATGGGCGACCGGAGGCGAAAAATCGGCAAGATGAGGAGGAAGGCCGAGCTTCCACTCGAATCGTGCGGGCTCAGCCTATCGATGGCCTGAGCGGCCGCGTCGGCTGCTTCGGGGTCAGACGGGGTCTGCCGGCTGGGACACGACCCTTGTTCGGCCTCAGTCCTGCGGCATCGGCATCATGCTGCGGTCGAGCAGGTTCGCCCAGCCGCGCACGACCCGATAGACGACCCACAGGCCTGCCCCGGCGACGAGCGCGAGGGCGAACGGCAAGCCGATCACGGTCAGCACCAGCCACACCGCGACGACAATCCACAAGAGAGCGAACCAGAAGGTGCGGATCTGCCAGCGGAAATGACTTTCGAGCCAGGTGCCGCGGACGGCGCTGCGCTTCAGATAGTTCAGGAACACTGCAAGAATCGACGGCAGGCTTGCGACGAAGCTGCCGATGATGGTCGCCGAGCCGACGACGCCCGTGACCACCGCGAAGGCGTGCAGCGCGTAGATCACGTGCGTCAGGGTGACGAGCCCGCCGAGGTCGGCGGCGGGCTGGGGCAGTTTGTCGGTCTGGTAGGAAGCCATCAGTTATCCCCCGCATTGGGTGCGCGTCCAGCGTGGACGGCGCGCTACAGCCCGAGTTCAGCCCACATCGCGTCAACCCGCTCCTTGACTGCGGCATCCATCACGATCGGGCGGCCCCATTCGCGGTTCGTCTCGCCCGGCCACTTGTTGGTGGCGTCGAGCCCCATCTTGCTGCCGAGGCTCGCCACGGGGCTCGCGAAGTCGAGGTAGTCGATCGGGGTGTTGTCGACCATCACGGTGTCGCGGGTCGCGTCGACGCGGGTCGTCATCGCCCAGATCACTTCCTTCCAGTCACGGATGTTCACGTCGTCGTCGACGACGATGATGAACTTCGTGTACATGAACTGGCGCAGGAAGCTCCAGATGCCGAACATCACGCGCTTGGCGTGGCCGGGGTACTGCTTGCGGATGCTGACGACCGCGAGGCGATACGAGCAGCCTTCGGGGGGCAGATAGAAGTCGATGATCTCGGGGAACTGCTTCTGCAGCAGCGGCACGAAGACTTCGTTGAGGGCCACGCCGAGCATCGCCGGCTCGTCGGGGGGCTTGCCGGTGTAGGTCGAGTGGTAGATCGGGTCCTTGCGCATCGTGATGCGCTCGATCGTGAAGACAGGGAACTCCGAGACTTCGTTGTAGTAGCCGGTGTGGTCGCCGTAGGGGCCTTCGGGGGCGATGTCGTTGGGGTGGATCACACCTTCGAGCACGATCTCGGCCGAGGCCGGCACCTGCAGGTCGGAGCCGAGGCATTGCACGAGCTCGGTTTTCGCGCCGCGCAGGAGGCCTGCGAACTGGTATTCGGACAGCGTGTCGGGTACCGGCGTGACGGCGCCGAGGATGGTCGCCGGATCGCAGCCGAGCACGACGGCGACCTTGAAGGGCTCGCCGGGGTGGGCGAACTGGTGCTCACGGAAGTCGAGGGCGCCGCCGCGGTGGGCGAGCCACCGCATGATCACGCGGTTGGGCCCGAGCACCTGTTGGCGGTAGATGCCGAGGTTCTGGCGCTTCTTGCCGGGGCCGCGCGTGACGACGAGGCCCCAGGTGATCAGCGGCGCGACGTCGCCGGGCCAGCAGTGCTGGATCGGGAGCTTCGCGAGGTCGACGTCCTGGCCTTCCCAGACGACTTCCTGGCAGGGGGCGGAGCGGACTTCCTTCGGCGACATGTTGAGCACCTGGCGGAAGGCGGGGAGCTTTTCCCACGCGTCCTTGAGGCCCTTCGGCGGCTCGGGCTCCTTGAGGAAGGCGAGGAGTTTGCCGACTTCACGTAGCGGCGTCTGCCAGTTGCCGTCCGGGAGTTCCTCGCCCATGCCGAGGGCGACGCGCTCGGGGGTACCGAAGAGGTTGGCGAGGACTGGCATCGTCTGCGGCACGCCGCGCGTCATCGGGTTCTCGAAGAGCAGCGCAGGGCCGCCGGCGCGCAGCACGCGATCGGCGATCTCGGTCATTTCGAGGTGGGTGTCGACGGGCATGCGGATGCGCTTGAGCTCGCCGCGCTGTTCAAGCTGGGCGATGAAGTCGCGGAGGTCGTGGTATTTCATACGGACGCGGATGCGTTGCTCAGGTTGTTGGATTTGGGGGAACGCCGTCGCTCACTCCACTCGGACGACACCGACGCCGGCCGCTCGGGCGGCCTCCGCCAGCGCCTCGTCCACAGTCGCGATCGGCAGTTGGAGGCGCAGCGCCAGTTCCAGGTAAGCGGCATCGTAGCTCGACAGGTCGTGGCGCAGAGCAAGCGACAGGATGGCGGCGGGTCCCGGTGTAGCACGGTCGAACTCGATCGGCAGCGCCTCGAGCTGCTCGATGACGGCATGCGCTTCGCGGGCAATCAGGCGGCCACGGCGGCAGGCCGTACGCAGGACGTTCGCGATTTCGAGTTGCAGCAGCGCGGGAGCGACGGCCCGGTCGTCGAGCAGCAGATCGGCGACGGCGTCGGAATAGGCCGAGGCCTGACCGTCGATGAACCAGCCGCAGACTACGGAGTTGTCGATGACGAAGGGCACTCAGTCGAGCCCGTCGCGAGCGATCGCCTTGAGGTCGCCTTCAAGCTTCAGCGAAGTCCGAATGTGGCGCAGGGATGCCAGCGCATCGGCCACGCGCTTGCGCCGACCGACGGCGCCCGCCATCTCGCCGGACTCCGCGACGAGGCGCGCGACCGGCACCCCACGGCGGGTGATCGACACGACTTCGCCCTGCTCCACGGCGGCGAGCAATTCGGAAAAGCGGTTCTTCGCTTCGTAGACGGGGACGGTCTTCATGGCTAGCCATATGACAGACTCTGGATAGCTCTTATTGTAGGAGCTGCCCGGAGGCTGTCAATTGGAGGGCATTAGCGGCACTCGTTGATCGCGTCGCGGGTTTCGAGTGCGGCGCGGCGGGCCGCTTCGGCGTAGTCCTCGTCCTTGCCGGCGTAAAGTATCGCGCGCGAGGAGTTGATCATCAGGCCGGTGCCGGCGGCGGTCGCGCCGGCCTGCACCGTCTCGGCGATGTCGCCGCCCTGTGCGCCGATGCCGGGCACGAGGAGCGGCATGTCGCCGACGATGGAGCGCACGCGGGCGATCTCGGCCGGGAAGGTCGCACCGACGACGAGGCCGCAGTTGCCGCTGGCGTTCCATTCACCGGCAACGAGGCGTGCGACGCGCTCGAAGAGACGCTCGCCGCCCTTGACGTCGAGGAACTGCAGGTCGCTGCCGCCCGGGTTGGAGGTGCGGCACAGCAGGATCACGCCCTTGTCGGGGTATTCGAGGTAGGGCTCGACCGAGTCCCGGCCCATGTAGGGGTTCACGGTGATCGCGTCGGCGCGGTAGCGTTCGAAGGCTTCGACGGCGTATTGCGTCGCGGTGCTGCCGATGTCCCCGCGCTTGGCGTCGAGTATCACCGGGGTCCCGGGATGGCGTTCGTGGATGTGGTCGATCAGCGCTTCGAGCTGGTCTTCGGCGCGGCGGGCAGCGAAGTAGGCGATCTGGGGCTTGAATGAGCAGACGAGGTCGGCAGTCGCGTCGACGATGCCCTTGCAGAATTCGAAGATGGCGTCGGGGCGGCCTTGCAGGTGGGCCGGGATGCGCGCGGGATCGGGGTCAAGGCCGACGCAGAGCAGGCTGTTGCGGCTCTGCCAGGCGGCCTGGAGGGCGTTCATGAAGTGCATGGGTGCGTCCGGGAGGTGTCCGGGCGGATTTTAAGCCGGATGAGGACGGAACGCCCATGCTGCAGCAACGGGATACGAAAAAGAAGGGCCGCGAGGTGGCCAGCGCCGAGGGCCGCGCTAGGCGGCCCCGAGGGTGAAAGTTCGATGGGTCCAGGCTAGATCTTGAGGATCTTCATCGCCTTTCCGAGGGTGTCCACCGACTCCTGATGCTTGCCGGCCTTGTGCAGCGCTTCGCCGTCGGCGCGCAGCTTCTTCACTTCGGCCATCTGCTCGGCGGTGAGTTGCGGGTTCTTCGCCATCGCATCGTCGATCTTCTTCATGTCTGCGGGACAGTGGAACGCGAGGGCACTGCCGGATAGCACCATCAGCAGGGCCGCAATCAGGCTCTTCTTCATCGTCATTTCCTCCGGAGGGGGCGCGGGACCGGACCGCGCTGCCCCTTTAACCTAGTTCAGACGGCGGGAAACGCAATGTAGTCGATGGCGAGGCCGGCGAAGATCGTCGCACCGACCCAGTTGTTGTGCAGAAAGGCCTTGAAGCAGCGCGCGCGATCGCGATGGCGGATCAGCGTGTAGTGATAGCCGGCGATGCCGGCGGCGGCAACGAGGCCCGCGAAGAAGACCGGGCCCCGCCCTGCCGCGATGCCGACCGCGGCGAACAGCGCGAAGGCGACGGCATAGCACAGCATCACCGCGGCGACGTCGAAGCGGCCGAAGGTGATCGCCGAGGTCTTGATGCCGATCTTGAGGTCGTCGGGGCGGTCGACCATCGCGTATTCGGTGTCGTAGGCAACGGTCCAGAAGATGTTGCCGAGGAGGAGCCACCACGCACTGGCGGGGACCGTCTCCTGCAGCGCGGCGAAGGCCATCGGGATGCCGAAGCCGAACGCGATGCCGAGGTAGGCCTGCGGAATCGCGAAGAAGCGCTTCATGAAGGGGTAGCTCGCGGCGAGGAACACCGCCGGCAGCGACAGCCACAGCACGAGCGGGTTGAGCGGCAGGATCAGCATGAAGGCGACGAGCGACAGGCCGGCGGCGAGCAGCAGCGCTTCGCGCGTGGTGACGACACCGGTCGCGAGCGGGCGGTTCTTGGTGCGCTCGACGTGGCCGTCGAAGTCGCGGTCGGCGTAGTCGTTGATCACGCAGCCGGCCGAGCGCATCAGCACCGTGCCGACGACGAAGATCGCGACGACGGCAAGCGGCGGACGGCCGTCGGCGGCGAGCCACAGCGCCCACAGGGTCGGCCACACGAGGAGCAGGATGCCGATCGGTTTGTCCAGGCGCATCAGCCGCAGGTAGATCGGCAGGCGGGCGGACAGTGGCAGCGGTGCGGACATCATTCAGGCAGTTCCAGGATCGTCGGCAGGAAGGTTTCGCTCACGAGCAGCGCGCGGCCGTGCAGGCGGAAGAGCGAGCGGCGGGCCCACACGCGGGGCGGCAGCGCGCGCGGTGCGACGGCGGCGCCGGCCAAATGATAGCGCGCGTCGCGCCGGTCGAGGCAGGTGCAGGTGAGCGCCCGGCGGCTGATCGCGGGGTCGGCGAAGAGTGCCGCGCCGAGTGGCCGGGCGCCGATGCCGTGGAAGAGGTTCCAGGCGCCGCGTACGTTGGCGCGCGGCAACAGCGAACGCGCGAAGACGACGGGGACTCCGTTGGCGACGAGCAGGACTTCGCGCAGCCACGCGAGTTCGCCTCGGCGCAGGCCAAGCAGGCTCGCTTCGTCCCGATGCGGCAGCGCGAGCCGCTGGCGCAGGACCTTGACGGCGAAGCGATCGCAGCGCGCGCGTATCCTCGCCGTCAGCGAGCCGGGATCGACGAGCCAGGGGCGCAGCTTGCGGAAAACAGTCGCGCGTGGAGGGCGCTTCAGCCAGGTTTCGCGGTGGGGACGGGTACGCACGTCGCGCATCATACCGAGAAGGTGTGACGGCCCCAACCATTGCTCCGCAGGGGGCTTGGAGACGCTCGGGGCTAACGCATGCCCTCTTCCGGCGGCGGCTCGCCGCGCAGCTGTCTGAGCGTGGCGGCGAAGGGCAGCTCGTGCAGGCGGCGCTTGAGCCAGAAGGCGGCGATCAGTGCGGCAAGGATATTGAGGAGCGCGGCCAGCCCGAGCACGCCGGGCCACGACGTCCCGGAGCCGAGCAGCCAGACCGAGGCCGCGACGACGAGCGCGAGCCAGGCGGTGACGAGCAACACCGACGTGACGACCACGACGCCCACGATTTCGATCGCTCGACGCGCCGAATAGCGGGCGTCCATGACCGCCAGCACGGCAAAATCCGCGGCGAGGCGGCACGCACGCGCCACCAGGCCCGACAACCGTTCCGGCGGCGTCGCCTCCATGTCACACCCTCCTGTTGTTATTGTCCGCGCAGACTGCAACCGGCGTGCCCGAGCTCAGCGGGCGGGCGGCTTGCCTTTGGCTTTGCCTTTCGGCGAAGGGGCGGCGACGTCAATGCCCTCTTCCGGCACCGCCGCGCCTGGCGACTGCTGGGGCGGAACGCCGGGCCCGGGCACGTCGGAGGGCGTGCCGTGGCGGTCGGTATCGCGAAGCCCGCGGTGGATGTCGCGCGCGGCTTGCTCGATGACCTGGCGCGGCCCGAGGTCTTCCTTGTCGGCCTCGGGCCCCTTGGGAGCCGGGTAGGACGAGTCCTTCCTGATGGGCGAGTTCATGGGCGAATCTCCCTGCGCAAGAACCCGGACCGCAAGCAGCCGGCGTTCCCGGCCTTGACCGCGGCCGATGGCTGGACGACCGCTTCGTCCGCGGCAAGTCCTACGCGGGAAATGTAGGACTTACAGCGGACGCGACGTCAGAGGCTCTTGGTGCGCGGATCGGCCGGCAGGACGGCCTCGCCCGCGCGCTCGCCGGGCATGCCGCTGTCGAAGCTCTTGGGGATGTTGTCGAAATCTTCGCCGCCGTCGTCGCCCAGACCTTCGAGCTCGCCGTCACCCTTGTCGGTGCTATAGGCGTTGAGCCGGTTGTAGAGCGTCTTGAGGCTGATGCCGAGGATCTCGGCGGCCTTGCGCTTGACGTTGCCGCACTCGAGCAGCGTCGCCTCCATCACGCGCCGGTTGACCTCTTCGAGCGGCGTGCCGATGCGGATCGTCAGCACCGGGCTGTGCGTGGGCTGCAGGAAGCTCTCGGGCGCGAGATCGACGTCAATCACCTCGTCGGCAAGGATGAAGGCGCGATGCACGTAGTTCTTCAGCTCGCGCACGTTGCCGGGCCAGGAGTGGGCGTAGAGCGCAGCGATGGCCTCGGGCGAGAAGCGTTTGGAGACGTGTTCCTGCTCGTTCAGTTCGGCGAGGAAGTGCTGCGCAAGGAGCTCGATGTCGGTGCCGCGCTCGCGCAGCGGTGGCAGATGGATCGGGAAGACGTTGAGGCGGTGGTAGAGATCCTCACGCAGGCGGCCTTCCTCGACGGCCTTCTCGGGCGAGCGGTTCGTGGCCGCGATCAGGCGCACGTCAGTCGCGAGCGGCTCGTTGGTGCCGACGCGCATGAAGCTGCCGGTCTCGAGCACGCGCAGCAGCTTGACCTGCAGCTCGAGGCGCATCTCGGTGACTTCGTCGAGGAAGAGCGTGCCGCGGTTGGCCCGTTCGAAGAAGCCTTGGTGCTGGCGATCGGCACCGGTGAAGCTGCCCTTTTCGTGGCCGAAGAGTTCGCTCTCGACGAGTTGCGGCGACACCGCACCGCAGTTGAGCGGCAGGAAGGGGTAGCGCTTGCGCCGGCTGAGTTCGTGGATCGTCTGCGCGACGACTTCCTTGCCGGTCCCGCTGTCGCCGACGAGCAGCACCGAGGCCGAGGTCGGCGCCACACGCGCGAGCTGGTCGTAGAGGCGCCGCATCACCGGAGAATTGCCGAGGATGTGGCCGAAGCGGCCGAGCTTCAGCAGTTCATTACGCAGCTCGCCGATCTCCTGCCGGAAATGCTCGGCCTTCGGCACGCGCGACAGGATGCTGCGCAGCCGCTCGACGTCGACCGGCTTCACGAGATAGTCGGTGGCCCCGGCACGCAGGGCCTCGATCGCGCTCTCGACGCTCGCGTGGCCGGTGATCACGACGACCTCCGGCGCATCACCCGCAGGGAATTCGTTCAACAACTCGATGCCCTGTCCGTCGGGCAGCATCAGGTCGGTCAGGATCACGTCCGGCCGGGAACGCGTGAGATGGATGCGCGCCGTACGCAATGAATCGACGGTATCGACGGTATATCCCTCCGCGCGGATGAATTCGCTTAACCACCCGAGGGACTCGGGGTCGTCATCGACGAGTAATACCTGTGGCATCTGGTCTCCTCCGCGGTCTGTCCTTCCTCGACGCAGCGACTCAACATCGTTTGGACATCCGACTCAGTCCGAGATTAGCCATCGGCCGGGCCTGTTTTGTAACAAGCCCTGGAAGAAATTGTAAAAAGAGCGGGCAAGCAACTTGCTCGGCAAACGAAATACCTGTGTGCCGGAGGGACTGTGTCGATCGACTGGTATGAGATGTTCGCGTTCAGCATGTCGCCGCTGGAGCTCTTCATCCGCGGCACCGTGATCTACTGGTTCCTGCTGTTCGCCTTCCGCACCTTCCTGCAGCGCGACCTCGGCGCCGTCGGCGTCGCCGACATCCTGGTTCTCGTGCTGATCGCGGACGCCTCGCAGAACGCGATGGCGGGGGAATACAAGTCGATCAGCGACGGCTTGGTGCTGATCTGCACGATCCTCGCCTGGAACGTGCTGTTCGACCATCTCTGCTTCCGCTTTCCGCGCATCCGCCGGCTGCTGCAGCCGCCGGCGCTGCGACTGATCCAGGATGGCCACGTGCTGAGGCGCAATCTGCGCAGTGAAAACCTGACGCTGGACGAGCTGATGGCGAAACTGCGCGAACATGAGATTACCGACGTCGCAGAGGTGCGCGAGGCTTTCATGGAAAGCGACGGCGTCATCACGGTCATTCCCCGCGGCCGCGACGCCGCGGGCGGGGCGAAGGGCAATGACCGCGCAAGGGCGCCATGAAGACGCGGCGCACAGCATGCGTACGCGTAATTATTTCCCGTCCGCCGACCGAACTTACACGAAATACCGCCGCCAAAGGCATGCAAAACGCATCGCGTCCGGCGCGAAACCGGGCATGGGGCTTGCCCTTCTCGATCCGACACCGATTCTGAAGGGGAAGCGCCGTGGTCCTGAGAGCCAGCGCCTTGCCGCGCCAAGGGGATGCGTCCTCGCAACGGAAGGGCGCGATGCGCCGCAGGCGGCCGCTGCGAATTCTCACGTGGCATGTGCACGGCAACTACCTGTACTACCTCACGCAGGTCCCCCACACCTTTCTGGTGCCCGTGGACGCCGCACGTTCGCCGGGTTACGCCGGGCGCGCGGGAACGCTGCCCTGGGCGGACACGGTCGTCGAGGTCCCGGTCGAGCAGCTTGCGACGACCTCCTTCGACTGCATCCTGTTCCAGTCCGCCAGCGCCTATCTGGAGGACCAGTTCCGGCTGCTCACCGAGGCGCAGCGCCGGCTGCCGCGGATCTACCTCGAGCATGATCCGCCGCAGCGGCATCCGACTGACACGGTCCATCCGGTCGACGACCCGACGACGCTGCTGGTCCACGTCACTGGCTTCAATGCGCTGATGTGGGACAACGGCCGTACGCCGACGCGGGTGATCGACCACGGCGTGCTGGTCCCCGCCGGGCTGCATTACATCGGGGAGCTCGCGCGCGGCGTGGCGGTCGTCAACCACCTCGCGCGTCGCGGACGCCGCCTTGGCGCGGACGTCGTGGAGACGGTACGCGCCCAAGTCCCGTTCGATCTCTTCGGGATGGATTCGGAACGCAGCGGCGGTCTCGGCGAACTTCCGAATCTCGAGCTGCCGGCCCGGCTCGCGCACTATCGCTTCTACTTCCATCCGATCCGCTGGACGAGCCTCGGCCTGGCGGCGCTCGAAGCGATGACGATCGGGCTGCCGCTGGTCGGACTCGCGACGACCGAGCTCGTCACGGTGATCCGCAACGGCGAGAACGGCTACATCGACACCGATCCGGCCCGCCTCGTCGAGGTCATGCGCCATCTGCTCGAAGACCGCGGCGAAGCGGCGCGCCTCGGAGCGGCCGCGCGGCGCGTCGCGCTCGAACGCTTCGGGATCGACCGCTTCGTCGCCGACTGGCTCGCGGTGTTCGACGAGGTCACGCAATGAGTGCTCCGACCGCTCCCGTGACGCCACTGCCGCATCCGCGTCTACCGATACCCCACACGAGGTATGAAACTTGCTGAAAATGAGTAGGATGATCCTGTCCAGGCGCGGACGGCGGGGGCCCGCGCGCGGGATGGACGACAACCCCGCCGGCGCAGGCGCTACCAGGCACGCCCGCGCCGATTTACCGGAGGCCCCCATGTCCACGATCATCGTCGGACACTTCGACGAGATGGAACACCTTCGAGAGGCCATGATGCTGCTCGAGGGTCTGGGCTTCAGGTCTTCCGACTACGCCGCCTACTACCTCGATCCTCCCGGCCAGCATGGTGTGTACCTCCTCGTCGGCAACGCGGCGAACAAGGACAGGGAAGATGCGGAATGGATCGACGGTTTCGCAAGAGAAGGCATCGGCGCCTATCTCGGCGCATTCCCCTCTGATCGGGGAACCGCCCGCGAGGCTGCGCCCAGCGGAAACGGGGCTGGCTCCGACCGGCTGATGCTCGCGATCAAGGCCGTGCCCGCGACCCTCGAGGCCGTCGCCGTCGCGATCCTCGGGCACTCGGTCGCACGCCGGATCAACCGCGTCCAGGGCACCTGGGAGCATGGCGACTGGCTCGACCTGGACCGCCGCGAAGCGGTCGTCTCGCTGCTCCACTGCGCTCCTCGCTGACGCGGGTTCTCACCCTCGGCGCGGGCCACGCGCGCTGTACTTTTTTCGCTCGCTTGAACTTCTTTCAAATGGGCTCGCGCAGCCGTCGGCGGGATTCTCGCGTCATTGCTTGCGGGAGCGCCGGTTCTTCTCCAGGACGATGGCATATCTCCCGCATCGGACGCCGGGCGCGCCAATTGCCATGCGGGCAAAACCGGCGACGCCGGTTGCGAAATCATTTCCAGGAGATGCGACATGGCTCAAGCAAAACCGCAAGATGAAGCAAGGACCTCCGACCGCGAAGGCGATCCCGGCCAGGGCGAAGGCAGGGGCGGGCGCCAGACCGAGGCGATGAGCAATCTTGCGCAGACGACGATGCGCAGCTTCGGCCAGTGGTGCGACCTGCATGCGGCGACCGCTCGGGTCGTCCTTCGGGCGCAGCTTCGCGCCGCTGCCGCCTTCGGGCTTCCTAACTGGGCATCGCTGTTCGAACTCGCCGACGACCGCAGCCTGCGCCTGTTTTCGGCGAGTACCGATAACGCGGTGCGTTTCGCCGGGCGGATGAACGACACGAGCGCAGAGATCCAGGGCTACGTGATCCGGCTGCTCGAGCAGCAGGCGATCGATTTCTCGGAGCGTTGGGGTTACGGGCTCGAGGAGCTGCAACGGCAGACCGCGGAAAGCCTCGAACAACTCAAGGCCTTGTCACGGCAGCAAGCCGATGAAATGGCGCGTGCGACGGAATCCTTGAGTGACGCGACCCGCGCGAGCCTGCGCGAAGGCGGCGAGCAGTTCCGGGCCACGGTGCGGCAGGGCATGCAGTTCTCGCGCGATATCGCAGAACGCCAGAACGACGTCATGAACACCGAGGGCCGGCAGATGGGAGAAGCGGCACGCGGAGCCGCTGGCAGGATGGAAGGCGAGGCGGCCGGAACCGCGGGGCGCCCGATGCGCGCCAGCCGTAGCGCCTGACTCCTCGCAGCGGCTGGCGACAGAAAGCTGGGTCGGTACAGCCCGGCTGGGCCGCCTGTCGCCCTTCCGATTCAGTTCATCGTCGCAGCACGCCGAGAATGACGGAGACGAGAAAGATCAGCAGGAAGATGTAGAACAGGATCTTTGCGATCTCGGCCGCGCCTGCGGCAATCCCGCCGAAGCCGAATATCGCGGCGATGATGGCGATCACCAGGAATATCAGGGAGTAATTCAACATCACGCACCTCCTCTGGGTGGTCTGCTTCTGATGTGCGGGTCGCGGCTCACGACGGAAGAAAAGCACCGCCGCGCGTAACAATTACCGGGCCCGCGACGTCCGCCTCAGGCGTGAGCGGGCTCGGAGATGCCGCACACGGCCTTGCCGACCGGTTCCGAGCCTTCGCACTGGGCGATGTCGGCGAGGGCGACGATCCCCACCAGCCGCTTGTCCTTGTTGAGCACGACGAGCCGGTGCAATTGCACGTCGGCCATGTTGCTCGCCACGCTGTCGATGTCGTCGTCCTCGAAGCAGTACTTCACGTCCTCGCTCATCACGTCGCGCACCTTGGTTTCCGGCGACTGCCCGTCCGCGACGGCGCGGATCGTGATGTCGCGATCGGAAAGCATCCCGACGAGACGGTCGTTCTCGGTCACGGGCACGACGCCGACGTCGCATTCGGACATGATGCGCGCGGCCTCGCGGATGGATTGGTCCGGACGCACCATCCGCACGTCCCGGGTCATCGCGTCACAAATCAACATGATTCATCTCCTTCCATAGCAGGTTCTTTGCTGCGCCGTCAGCCGCTGCAAACCCCATACCCGCGCGCCGACGACCGGACGGGGATCGCAAGGCACACCGGTTGCGGGTTGGACATCACCCAATCGAGGACAGGAGACTCGCCATGCGACCCATTTTTGCAGTGCTCGGCGCCCGCGTGTTGGGCGCTCTCGCCGCCCATCCCGCGTCACGGCGCGAGCGCCTGCGTTTCTTCCTGATGGTCATGGCGGGCAAGAAGGGCTGGCGCGGAGCTCGACCAGTCGTCGACGCGCTCGACGCTCCGCCGGCGCTGGCCGCCCTCGGCTACACGCCTGCCCCGATCACCCGGCGCGAATCGCCAGCCCCTCAGCGCGACACCGAGGCCGGAGCCACCGGAACGGCCGTCTCCTGATGCCAGAGCGCGAGCGCGAGACCGAGGACCTCATCGACCGGAATGTCCGCGATGAAGGAGACGTCATGTTCGCAGCGCATCGCGAGGTTCTCGCGTCCGCATTCGGGACAGGCGAGCCGCAGCGACATCGCGTAGCGCCGCCGGCTCACCGTCGGGGGACCGGAGACGAAGAGATTGACCAGCCAGTAGAGGCCGACCGTGGCGCCGCCGACGGCCTGCGCGAGATGCAGCGGCCCGCTGTCGTTGGCCACCATGATCCGGGCGCGAGCGAGCAGCGCCGTCAGTCCGTCGAGCGAGAGCCGGCCACCGAGGTCGAGCGCCTGGCGGTGCATCGCGGCGACGACGCCCGCGGTCAGGTGGCGTTCGCTGTGGTCGCCCTGCACCACTACGGCGGCACCCGCTGCGGCGAGCGCGTCCCCGACCGCTGCGAAGTGTTCGACGGGCCAGCGGCGCCGCGGGTCCATCGCGCCGGGGCTCAGCACGGCGAGCGGCTCGGACGGCAGCGTGACCTGTTCGGCTAGTTCGCGCCGGTCGCGCGAGAGCACCGGCAGGCGCGGTTCGAGCTGGATCGCCGGCGCCCCGGCGAGCGCGGCGACTTCGAGCAGGCGCAATCTTTCGTTCTGCCACACCACGTAAGGGATCGAGTGCGCGAGCGGCTGCGCGCCGGGCGCACACGCACCGAAGCTGTGACGGGCATCGAGACGCAGCAGGAAGGGATTCGAATACCGGCCGCCCCCCTGGAACTGGAAGGCGAGATCGAAGGCTCGGCGGCGCAGGTCGTCGACGCAGGCGTCGATCGCCGCCTCGTCCACTTCCACGTCTTCGGGCACCCCGACGCCCGGTACCGGGGGAAGGGCGACGACTTCATCGACCAACCGCGAGCGCCCTTTCAGGAAGCTGCGATGCCAACGCTTGCCGAGCAAGGTGATCTGGGCGTGCGGATAGCGCTCGCGCAGCGCGGCCAGTGCCGGCATTGCAAAGACGAAATCGCCCAGCCCGTTCGCTCGCAGCACCGCGATCCGGCGAACTTCGCCGAAGGGTTCGCCGGCCACGGCCGCGACGGCTTCCTTCGGTCCGCCTGCGCGCGGGAGACCGGGGGGTAAGGAGCGGCTCATGGGCGGGGTCCCCGAGGATTTTCATTAGGGGCGGTCCAGCAAACCCAGTGCCCGCGACCCGCACCTCAGGCCCCCAGCAAGCCCTCGCGCCCGCCGAGCCAGCGGTCCATCAGCCGCGCGGCAATGTCCGGCGCCTCGCGCAGCAGGCGCTCGGCGACGTCGCGGGCCGGTTCGAGCAACTCCGCATCGCCTTCGAGATCCGCGTAGCGCAAGAGCGGCAGCCCGCTCTGCCGCGCGCCGACGAATTCGCCCGGGCCGCGGATGCGCAGGTCCTCGCGTGCGATCGCGAAACCGTCGCTATGCTCGTAGATCACTTTCAGGCGCGCGCGGCCGTTCTCGGACAGCGGATGGGCGTAGATCAGGATGCAGGCGGATTCGGCCGTGCCGCGCCCGACGCGGCCGCGCAGCTGGTGCAGTTGCGCGAGGCCGAAGCGCTCGGCATGTTCGATCACCATCAGGCTGGCGTTGGGCACGTCGACGCCGACTTCGATGACGGTCGTCGCGACCAGCAGATGCAGCTCCCCGGCGGCGAAGGCGGCCATCGTCGCGGACTTCTCGTCGGACTTCATGCGTCCATGGACGAGTCCCACCTTCAGGTCCGGCAAGGCAGCTGTCAGCGACTCGAAGGTTTCGACCGCAGTCTTCAGCTGCAGCGCCTCGGATTCCTCGATCAGCGGACACACCCAGTAGGCCTGCGCGCCGCCGCGGCAGGCGTCGCGCACGCGCGCGATGACTTGATCGCGGCGCGACTCGGTGACGAGCTTGGTGAGAATCGGCGTACGTCCGGGCGGCAGCTCGTCAAGGACGGTGACGTCGAGGTCGGCGTAGTAGCTCATCGCGAGCGTGCGCGGGATCGGCGTCGCCGACATCATCAGCATGTGCGGATGCATCGCGTCGGGGCCCTTCTCGCGCAGCGCGAGGCGCTGGCGCACGCCGAAGCGGTGCTGCTCGTCGACGATCGCGAGCGCGAGCCGCGGCAGTGCGACCGGGTCCTCGATCAGCGCATGCGTGCCGACCGCGAGCAGCACTTCACCGCTCGCGAGCCGCGCGAGCTCGGCTTCGCGTTCCTTCTTCTTGCGACTGCCGGAGAGCCACGCGATGCCGACGCCGAGCGGCTCCAGCCAAGCGGCGAGCTTCTTCCAGTGTTGCTCTGCGAGGATCTCGGTCGGCGCCATCAGCACCGCCTGCCGGCCGTTCTCGACCGCCTGCAGCATCGCGAGCGCCGCGACGATGGTCTTGCCGCTGCCGACGTCGCCCTGCAGGAGACGCTGCATCGGGTGCGGCATCGCGAGATCGCGCGAGATCTCGGCGACGGCACGTGCCTGGGCACCCGTGAGCTTGAACGGCAGTTGCGCGAGGAGTGCGCGGGTGAGCTGTCCGTCGTCGCGCAGCACCGGCGCATGCCGCGTGCGACGGGCGTTGTAGGCGCGGCGCAGCGACAGTTGCTGGACGAGGAGTTCCTCGAACTTGATGCGCTGCCAGGCAGGGTGCGCGCGCATCTCGAGCCCATGTGGATCGACGTCGGGCGGCGGCTGGTGCAGCGTGCGCAGCGCTTCCATGAAGCCGGGCAGCTGGAGTCCCGGTAGCCGCGCCGCGGGCAGCAGCTCTTCGGGCGGAACGCTGTTCAGCGCGCGTCCGATGAGTTTTCTCAGCGCCGACTGCGCAAGCCCGGCGGTCGTCGGATAGACCGGGGTCAGCGCTTCGGGCAAGCCTTCGCCAGGATCGACCGACTTCAAGCGCGGATGGATCATCTCGTCGCCGAAGAAGCCGCCGCGCACTTCGCCGAAGAGGCGCACGCGCCGCCCCGCTTCGAGCTGCTTCTGCATCGAAGGGTAGAAATTGAGCCAGCGCGCGACGAGCGTGCCGGAGTCGTCGCGGATGCGCGCGACGAGTTGGCGGCGCGGGCGCAGCGTGACTTCGCAGGACTGCACCTCGCCTTCGACCTGCACCGGCATGCCCGCGCGGGCCGCGCCGA
Organism: Aromatoleum sp.; assembly: GCF_035254505.1. Taxonomy (GTDB): domain Bacteria; phylum Pseudomonadota; class Gammaproteobacteria; order Burkholderiales; family Rhodocyclaceae; genus Aromatoleum. Next base: position 82,373 of record NZ_DATFAO010000013.1, read on the forward strand.
TCGGCGTCAGGCGGGTTTCATCTTCGTAGCGCAGCGGCAGGTGCAGGACGAGATCCTGCGGCCGGCGAATATCGAGTTTCGCCAGCCGCGCCGCGAGTTGCGGGCCGACACCGGCCCAGCCGGGTCTGTCAGCCAAGCACGAGGATCGCGTCGGCCTCGACCACGGCGCCCTTCGGCAATTCCTTGACACCGACCGCGGCGCGCGCCGGGAAGGGCTCGGCAAAGTAGCGCGCCATCACTTCGTTGACCTTGGCGAAGTTCGAGAGGTCGGTCAGGTAGATCGTCAGCTTGACCGCATCGGCGAGCGAGCCGCCGGCCGCTTCGGCGACCGCCTTGAGGTTCTCGAACACCCGCACGGTCTGCGCTTCAAAGCCTTCGACCATCTGCATCGTGGCCGGGTCGAGACCGATCTGGCCCGAGCAATACACGGCGTTGCCGGCCTTCACGGCCTGCGAATAGGTGCCGATGGCGGCGGGAGCATTGGGGGTGGAGATGATGGTACGGCTCATTCGTGGGTTCCTTGTGGGGGTTCAGGAAGGGTCGAGCATCGGCCGGAGCCCTGCCCGCGGTCGGCGGGCAGGCGCGAGGCTCAGGCTTCGGCGCGCAGGGTGACGTCGCAGCCGAGCTTGGTGATGACTTTCTGCAGGCCGAGGCGGGCCGACGTGTTGATCACGATCGGTCCCATGAAGTTCGCACGCAGGCCGGCGGTGGCAGGGCTGCTCGCGTCCCCCTCTTCCTTGCGCACGATAACCATCACGAGCGAGTCGGCCGGGTTGGAGAGCTTCAGCGCGGCGACTTCGTCGTCGCTGAGGCTGAACTCGTAATTGACACCGAGGGTTTGCGGGCTGGTGATGGAGAACACCACTGCGGGGTCGTCCGCGCTTTGCAGCAGGAAGACCTGGGCCTGGGTGCCTTCCTCCTGGACCATCGCAAAACGCTTGCAATGCTCGAAGCCCGGCAGACCGGCGGGAAACTCGATGACCTTGTCTTCTGCGACGTCGACGGTACCGAACAGCTGACTTTCGATCTTCATTGCGCTCTCCTCTTCTTCAGTTTTTGCCTCCACCGACGGCCGACGCCGCTCACGGCGCGGCAACGCGAAGCTCATGGCTTGTGTGGCGGCAAGATCATGCCATCGAGCTTGGGCTCGCGGCGAATTTTTTCCTCGTCCTGCTCGCCCGATCCATGCTGCGGCAAGGAATCGGGCGCCGACGCTGCCGGCGACGCAGCGGATGCGGCTGCAGCGACGTCCGGCGACGGGGTGAGCGCCGGCGCAGCGTGCGACTCGGAGTTGATTGTCCCCGAAGCGGTCTGCGAAAAGGTCCTGGGCGACGCTTCAGGGGCTGCAACAGGCGCAGGCGGGGCGGGCGCAGGGGCCTCGCTGAGCACGACCCATGCGAGCGCGAGCAGCAACAGAACGAGCGTGCCTACGGCGGCTTTCAGCACCGCGACCTGCTTTTCCTTAGCCTGCTTCTCTTCGGCCAGCTTCAGGCCGCCCACCACGCCACCGGAAGCCCCCGCGCCCTTCATTGCCCGCCGCCACCTTCACGGCCGCGCGCGAGCGAACGCACGAGCTCGGCCTCGGCGACGGTGATGCCGCAGCGTTCGGCAATCGCCTCAACGTCGAGGCCGCGACGCGCATAAACGAGCGCCTCGTCGTATTGCGGCGAACCGCTCTGGTGAACGGGCGCCGAGGCAGGCTGCGTCTTCTGCGCACGGACGGCTTCGCCGAGTCCGGCGACGGTCTGGCGCAGCGCGGCAGCGTCGGCCCGCTGCTGGTCGAGTTCGCGCCGCAACTGGCGCAGTTCGAGTTCGAGCTCGAAGAGCCTGGAATCGGACGTCTCCGCCGCCGCGCGCGTCTCCTCGTCGCTGCGGCGCACGACGGGCCGCTCGAAGACCAGCACGGCATCGTCCTCGTCATCGTCGCCGACATCCGCCACGGCGGTAGGGGCTTCGGCGACGACGCGCTTCGCCACGGGTGCCGGCGCCGGCGCCTTCGCTGCCTTCCCCGCCCTCGCCCCGCGCACGATGCGGTAGAGCTGGTACGCGACGTAGGCCGCGACGACAACGATCAGCAGGAGGATGATTTCACGCAGGCCCACGCCGGCTTACCTCAGGCGCTGCGCGGACGGGACGAGGCCCGCGGCGGAGCGAAACGGGATGCGGGCGACAAAGCGGGGTGTTACGGGCATGGCACGAAGGCGGCTCGATGGCGCCGCGGCGACTGAATAGTCGATGATAATACTGGGGCCCCCAATTCCCGACAAACTCCGCACAAACTCACCCTAACGCTCGCGCCCAGGCGCCTATCGTCCCGATGGCCTTCGATCTCGCTTCGACCCTCTTCTGGCTCAAGAAATTCGTGTCGATCGTCGTGCTCCCGCCGCTCGCGCCGGTGCTGCTGATCGCCCTCGGACTGCTGGTGGCACTGCGCTGGCGCCGCGCCGGCTTCGGCCTGGCGTGGCTCGGCGTCGTGGCGGCGCTGATGTTCATGACCCCGGCGAGCGTGCATTGGATGATCACGGGACTGGAGACCGACCCGCCGATCACCGCAGAAGAGTTACGCGAAGCGCGCGCGATCGTGATCCTCGGCGCGGGCACGCGCCGCTATGCGCCGGAATACGGCGGCGAGACACCGAATCGCCTTGCCCTCGAGCGCATCCGCTACGGGGCGCGGCTCGCGCGCGCGAGCGGCCTGCCGGTGCTGGTCAGCGGGGGGAGCCTCACCGGCGGCAAGCCCGAAGCCGAACTGATGCGCGCGGTGCTGCAGGACGAATTCGGCATCAAGGTGCGCTGGACCGAGGCCGCGTCGCTCGACACCCACCAGAATGCCCGCTTCTCCGCCGAGCAGCTCAAGGCGGCCGGCATCCGGCGCATCGTGCTCGTGACGCACGCGATCCATATGCCGCGCGCGCGCGCCGAATTCGAGGACGCAGGGCTCGAAGTCTTCCCCGCCCCGACGGCATGGTTGAGCGCTCCGGGCGGCAGCGACGAGGTCCTCGCCGAGCTGCCCGGCCCGACCACCGCCTATGCCGGGTGGTATGCGGCGCATGAGTGGCTGGGCCTGCTGGCGAAGCGCTTGGGGCGGTGAAATCGCCGCGCAAAGACTGAAAGAAGGCCGCAGAGCATCGTCCGGATCGTGCATCGAAGTTTGCAATTCGGGTTCCGCTTGCCTATAGAACTTTAAGCGCAACAACAACATCGAGGCGGAAGACGGCGGAAAGACGCCATCCGGTCGCCCACGGATATGCGCCGCGGGCATCTCAAGGTCATTGCCGAAATGGCCCGCAACCCGACAGGAGCGGACCATGAAAGTGCTCGTCACCGCCGGCGCCATCGTCGGCGCGCTGGTCGCCATGGTGTTCGTTTCGGCCAACCGCGACCCGGATGCCCCCCTGTCCGCGCTCATCGCGAGCGCTTCGGCGCAGCCGCCCGCGGGCGAGGCGACGAAACTGCCACCGATCGTCGCGCCCGACAAGCCAATCCCCGAAAGCACGTCGATGGACCAGAACGCGCCCTACTTCGAGGCCTGCGCGCGGGAAGGGCTGTCGAACTCGGCCTGCGTCGGGCGGCTGATCTGGTTCAAGGCAACGGCCGGCAACGAACGCTTCCACACCTACGTCTTCCAACAGCGCGTCGGCGTGCTGCCCGACTGGTTCCGCGTGTTGCGCAACGACCAGCGCGACGACCGTTTTCGGGCCTGGGGACTGATCAACGATCCGTCGTGCTGCACGCCGGGCGATGCGAATTGTCCGGCGAAGAGCCGCGAGGAGACCTACGGTTTCGACTGGTGCCCCGGTGACGACGTGCTGCTGAAGTACGTCGGCAAGCCTGGCTACGTCGACCCGGCCTGCGGGCTCGCCGATGCGCCGCTCGACCCCAACGATCCGCACCAGAAGGACAACCGCGACCAGCGCCAGTCCGCTTGCGACCTGCGCTTCGGCACCTCGACTGGGGCGCTCGGCTTCCGCAAGTTCCCCAATCCGCGCTTCGACCCCGAGCAGTGGAAGAAGGTGAACGGCGGGCTCGGGACCTGGGAGGGCTTCGGGCGGCACATGGTGGAGCTAACGAAAGTGCCGTCGGACGAGCGCATCGCACGGCTCGCCGACGCGTCGATCGAGCCGCCCTTCCTGATCGGCACGAGTTGCGGCTCCTGCCACATCGCCTTCGACCCCCTGAACCCGCCAATGGACCCGGCGCATCCGAAGTGGGAGAACATCAAGGGGCTGGTCGGCAACCAGTACATCCGGATGTCCGAGGTCCTCGGCTCGGGCATGTCGCGCAACAGCATCGAATGGCAGATGTTCGCGCATTCGCGGCCCGGCACGACCGACACGTCGGCGATCCCGAACGACGCCGTGAACAACCCCGGAACGATCAACGCGCTGATCAACGTCGCGCAACGGCCGATCTTTCCCGGCGAATCGATCGCGAAGTGGCGCAAGACGAACACCTGCGGCAGCGAGAAGGACGAGACGAAGTGCTGGTGCGAGCCCGGCCGCGAAGGCAAGTGCTGGGCGAAGAGCCTGCGCAGCGACGACACGACGCTCGGCAAGCCGGGCGTGCATCACATCCTGAAGGGCGGCGAGGATTCGATCGGCGCGCTCGAGGCGATCCAGCGCGTGTATTTCAACATCGGCTCGTGCTCGGAGCAGTGCTGGGTGAACCACCTGACGGACATGCGGCAGGTCGATCCCGAGGGGCGCAACTTCGGCCAGACGGCGTTCAACATCGGCCAGTGCCGGCGCGACTGCCCGAACTTCCGCGCGATCGAGGACAGGCTCGCGAACATCTTCGCCTTCTTCCTGTCGGCCGAATCGAACGCGACCGATCTCTACGCCGCACGCAACCACGAGCGCAGGGCCGCGAATCCCACTGCGGCCGAATACACGCGCACGAACCTGATCGCCGATCTCGAGAAGGAGCACGGCGCGGGTGCCGTCGCGCGCGGCAGGACCGTGTTCGCGGCGAACTGCGCGCGCTGCCATTCGAGCATCCCCGAGAGCGTCGGCGGCCCGTTCGCGAACCGCGACTTCTACGCGCTCGCGGACAACGGGCTGCGCGCCGACTTCATGGGGAACGACGTCGCCACGCCGGCGACCGAAGTCGGCACCTACCGCTGCCGCGCGCTGCACTCGAACCACATGGCCGGTCACATCTGGGCCGAGTACGGCTCCGAGACGCTGCGGGCGCGCAAACCCGACATCAACATCAAGGAGCCCAACGACGGCGGGCGCGGCTACTACCGCAACATCTCGCTCCTGAACCTGTGGGCGCACGCCCCCTTCATGCACAACAACGCGATCGGCCCCGAGCTCTGCGGCCGTCCGGCGACCTCTGCGAACGATTTCTTCCGTCCGCGCGAACTGGACGCAGAAGGCAAGCTCGCGGTGACTCAGAGCGAATGCATCCAGACCGACCCGAGCGTTGAGGGGCGCTACCGGCTGTATGTCGCGTCGATGCGCGAGCTGCTCTATCCGGCGACACGCAAGCCGAAGGCGACGCTCACCGACCGCGACGTGATCCTCGACCTCGGCCCGCGGACCTGGGACGGCACGACCGAGAAGCCGCTCGTCGGTAGCGGGCAGGTGCGCATCCCCGCCGGCATCCCCGCGAATTCGATGACGAGCTTGCGGCACAAGGACCTGATCATCGATCTCTTCCTCGCGAAGCGCGATCCGGCGAAGCTCGAGGCGCGACTCGGCAAGGAGACGACCGGCCAGATGCAGAAGCTCGCTGACGACATCCTCACCGCGCCCGAGCAGTTCGCGAGCCTGCTCGGCACCCAGCGCGATCTCCTCAAGCAGCACTACAGCAACTGCACGGCCGAGATCGAGAACGAAGGCCACCGCTTCGGCGAGGACCTGTCGGACGCGGACAAGAAGGCGCTGATCGCCTTCCTCGCGACCCTGTGAGCGAAGGAGACCGCGCCATGACCCGCAACCCGTTCGCTGCCGCCCTCACCGCCACCTTCGCCGCGACGCTGCTCCCCGCCTGCACCAAGACCGAGCCGCCGGCGATCCCCTTCGCGCCCTATTCCGCCGACTACGCCGCCAAGCCTGACTTCGCCCAGCTCGAATACCAGTACCCACTGAGCACCGCAGACCTCCAGAAGATCACACCCGAGAATCTCGCGCTCCTCAAGCAGGAACAGCTCGACCAGATCTACGCGCGGCTCTCGGCCGGCCCGATCCCGGACGGCCCCTTCGACGGCAGCATCATCCTGCCCGAGGGCGACAGCGGAAAGCTGCGCGCCGGCGAGATCGTCGGCGGGCTCGCGGGCTTCGCGCTCCACCTGAAGGGGATCGCCGTCGACAAGGTCGGCGAGACGCTGTGGAAGGGCAAAGTCTTCTACCGCAACGAACGGGTGCTCCGGAACCGCATCGACGACCTGGAGCTCTTCCGCAAGATCGGCCTCGTCGACGGCGAGCCGAAGAAGATCACCGTCGGCGGCAAGGACGCGTGGCTGCTCTTTCCCGCCAAGCTCTACTGCGGCCAGAGCCTGCTCGACTCGCGGCGCGAATCGGTGATCATTGACTACGCCTTCACGGACGAGCTGCCGGGCTACCAGGAGAAGCCGGACTTTCTCGCCGGCCGGCGCGGGCTCAAGGTGCGCGACGAGATCCGCATGGTGCGGCCCGGTCTTTACCTCGGGCGCGCCTACATGGACCGCGTCTTCGCGCTGAACTTCGTGCTCTACAACAAGGAGATCGCCGAGCGCGACGGGCCGGCCTTCCAGAAGAGCGGCAAGGTGCAGGAGGACTGCTGGGGCGGCACGCAGAAGCGGGTCGTCGTCGCGGCGAAGTAGGCGCGGCGGCGCCGACGGACCGTCAACCATGCGAGCCGCGATCCGGACCTGTGCGCAGATGCTCGTGGCGGCCTTCGCGACGGCCTTCGCGGCAGCCGGAACGGCGGCGCCCGCATCCGGCGCGGAACAGGCGCCCGGTTGGGCGATCGCGCCCGAGGTCTATGGCTTCGACCTCCCGCTGGAGGGCGCGTCGCTGTTCGACCAGCGGGTTGCGGCGCTCGGCGGTCCGGCCGCGATCCCCTTCCCCTTCGAAAACCTGTTGCGACGCCTCGAAGGCACGGCACGCTGCCCCGATCTGCCGGACGGGCGCTGCCTCGTGCGCGTGCTGATTCCCATCGGCCGTTCCCTGCAACGCCTGGCGGCCGCCCCGGAATTCTTCCGCCGGCCGCGCGTCGTCGCCGCGATGGCCGGAGAGC
>NZ_DATFAO010000014.1:0-14801 GCF_035254505.1 Aromatoleum sp.
GGACGATGCCAAAACCCGCAAACAGCTGGGTCCGGACTGAAAAACGATGAAGCGTGCTTTGCACGAAGGAACTCCTTAACGACTGCCGGCGGCCGTACAGGGCGCCGGACCGAATAGGAGTTCTGCAATATTGATGCCAACAAATTGTTACGTTTAGCGCTTTTGCATGATTACGGCAGACCACTGAATACGCATAATGTCTATGGTATAGACATGCGACGCAAGCCCATAATATAAGTATGGTTAATGCTTAGTGGATCGTCTATGGCGTCCCGACGACGCATACTGGATGGGTTCAACGAGGCCCCGCACGCATTCTCAATAACGGGAATACTCGAAAGCGGAGTGCCTCGAAACTTCCCAAAAGTGATAGACCGCCATCATCAGTGTGCGGCCTCCGCCTCGGGATGCCGGTAGGTCCGGAACAGCCAGGAAGAGTAATTGGCGGGCTCTTCCGCGTAGGCGCTCCAGCGCCGGTTGGCATTGAGGCGCTGCTGGTCGTAAGTCATGAAGACCAGCATCTTTGCCGACGCCTGCTTGATCGACAGATTGGGTCGGCGCTGAGAGATCGCGTATCCGATGTAATAGGAGGCCGGAAACTTGTACTGCGCGGCCACGCGCTGCACGAGCGCACCGACGGCCCGATGATCCGAATGGTCGCCGGGATTGGCATCGGCGTCGGGCTCGGGCGCGTGCATCTGGACGCTTTCCGCGCCGGACAGCTGTTTCTCGCGAATCAGCAGGCTGCCGACCGTCTGCGACAGGTCTTCCCAGCCCTGATAGGTGGCAGACCCGTCCACCGCGTCGATGACGCCGATCTCGCCATCCTGCAATTTCTTCAGCGACTGCATCTGGGTCACCGCAAAGCCGGTTCCTTCGACCGCGCCGTCGGGTAAGCGCAGGAAATAACTCACGGTATTCGCGTAGTTGCAGCGCATGACCATATGCTTCTGGATCGCAACCTGGCCGCAATCAGACGGCGGCGCTTCCGACGATGCGGCGCTGTCGAAATTGGCCGCGGCGTAGGCGGATGCAAGGCCACCGGCTTCCCGAGAGTGCCAATATTCGACCGACCGATCGGCCCCCCCGGTCGTCAGATAAACGAACAGGACCGGCCGATGCCTTGAAGCCTCATCGACCGCGACATCGCCCATGAAGAGCTGCCAGTCGTCCGGGTGGGCGACGATGAATGCGGAGAGCCGTTCATCAAGTCGAACGTTGTATGGGCGCACTCCCGCGCAGCCCGACATCGTTGCAGCCGAAACAGCGATACACGCAACACAGCAAAACCGGAACAACATGACGGCGCTCGAAGGAAAAGCTACTTGCGGTTTGTCGGCTGCAGCTTCATTTCGTTCCGTTGTAAATAATCCGCACGGCGACATCACAACTTCGCACAAGCGGCGCAAAGCGCTTTTACAAGCCCTCGCTAGCAGTTCACGTCATGACAGGAACCGACGGTGGTTACGGCTTCCAGAGACGCAACCCAGTAGGGCGGCCAGAATGACCATCGCGATGGTAGGGGGCTCAGGGACAGAGTAGGCTTTGACGCCTGCGAGCGTTGCGGTACCGTCCCATCCGCCGCCTTGCAGAGCCGTCATTGTGCCGGTCAGCGTCTCGCCCGCGTATCCGTTTGCAAAGAGATCGTTCTGCCAGAGGAAATCGCCAGACAGGTAGAAGCTGAAAGAAAGCAGATCGGGAGCAAACTCCCAATGCCCAACCATGTTCCGAGTCGGATCCCACATTTTCAGGATATTCGTTCCGCTCTGCTTGCCATCGAGGTAGAATGAATCGAAAGCTAAGACCACATCAGTGTTATATAAATTGCCCTCCAGCGTAAATTCGCCGGTACTGAGCGAATTTTGAAAGAGTAGGCTGAGCCCCGTCAGGTTTACGTCTTGGGTGCTTCCATCTTCGAATTTGAAAGATACTGGAGCGGGACCGGCGAGTGCCACACTGATCGAGTTGCCCGAAGAAGACGGGGAGCCACTGATTTTGATGCCGGCTCCCTCTTCGCCAACGAGCTTTGAGGCCTTGCCTGTTCCGCCGGCCGGCGATTTCAACGCGTCAGTCGTATCAACTGATGAACCGTCCTTGAACGGAACCGTCAGTTTCCCGCCGACCACCTTTGTGTACTCGCTGCGCTCAGTTGATTTATTATCAATTCGGGCTTGATTGGTGGTTGCCATTGCCGCAGCCTCGCCGGCAGGTTGCCCTTTGAGGTGGTTGAGAATGTGGCCGAGCGCCTCGTGCACGATCACGTAAGGAAGCGTCAACTGCTCGAGCGCTTTCCCAGTACCGATCTGCTTAAGTTTGTCGAGCCGACTCTTGTCAATTATCACTACGTTGGTTCTTGTGTTCGCTGTAGCAATGTCATTTAATTCGTCAGGTCCGTACTTGATGACGACAGTCTCGCTACGCGCCTCCAGTTCTTCATACAGCTTCTTAGTAGCCGAGGAAGACGCCTTCATGTCGTCGATGGCTTTCTGAATTTCCGTTTTCTCTGCATCCGTGCCCTGAATGTCAATTTTCGCGTTGGCTGAAATGGAAATGACGCAACCAAACACGAACATTGCTAATGCTTTGGCTTTCATCATACTTACTCCTCATGCTAAATCGGCCGTCGGCCCGATGGTCGTGCCGGGCAGCCAAAACGAACCCATCGTCACGTCATTTATTCATAGACCAATGCCATCACCCCCTTAGCAGAACGCTGATTTATTCCGAAGCCATTGCCCAGCGTGAGCGATGCGTTTGAGATAATGTGGCTGCTCATCGACATAGTGGAGCTGGCACTTGACAAGAGCATTCCGACTACAACGACGCCGCGGATCACCACGACTTGACGCAGCATTTCCATTCCTTCTGATAATGGATCTACTATTGATAACCGAACTCCCCCACGATCCTGATGAAAGCGCGATCGTGGTGCATTAGTGTCAATGGGAATGCCGCGTTGCTGCCGGGTCGAGGAATGCGATGATGAGCGCCCTTGACATGGTTGCAACGCCACGAACGCGTTATGAGCACATGCTGTGCCACTGCCGCGTCATAATTGCCAACAGATTGTTTTTTCTTGAACTCTCTCAGGGACGGTCGAAAAGGGTGCAAACAGAGGTGTAAGATTTTCCGACACGGTGGTCGACGGGCCTCTATCCGTACGGCAGCTTTCTCAATGTAAGTGCGTCTCCAACGGCCCTTCTGCCGAACGGACGGACGGCAGCAGTTGGCGCGAGTACAAGCTCATCCCCTGCAGCCCGACGACCGCAAAGTCTGCTCGCCTTCGATGACCCACGACACCGGCGAATAGGCGGGATGACCGCAGGGGGCTTCGGTGGGTCGAGCCGAGCGTGACGGTGGGAAGCTGGCCTAGAAAGAAAAAGGAAAGGTACCGCGCTCGAAGGGCTGGAGAACGGAGAGGGAGATTCCATCAAGTGCTTTGTGGCACCTTTCCGTAAGTCGAAATTAGAAGTAGTAGCCGAAGTTCATATAGAGGCTACGCTTCCACTTGTCCTCGCCACCCGCGCCGGCGCCTTGCGTAAAGTCGCCGGTGTAGAGATCGTTTCGGCCCAGGCGATATTCTGTGTAGACGAAGAGCGGCCCGGCGGTGAATTGCACGCCGGCGAGCAGGCGCTCCGAATCCTTGAAGCCGTCCTTATCCTTCGTGAATACGCTGTAGTTGATATACGGCTTCACGTCGCTGATAAAACGCCATTTCCAGTCGACGTCATAGCTCGCGTCGAGCGAGTAAACGTTGCCTTTGGATGCGACGTTGAACGAGCCGTCATAGGCGCCAAAGGTGACCGTGTCCTTGCCCACGGACGCCGGATTCTTCGGATCCATATCCTGATGGGCGGCCTCCCCCATCAGCGCGAATCGTCCGAATTTGCCCAGGTAATGCACGGCGTAGGCATCGCGGTCGCCGTTCTCGTGCGTGTCGAGGTTTCTGAGCGTCGAATGCATCACCGACACGCCCACTTCGGAACTGGAGGCCTCCGAATGCGTGAAGGTATAGGCTGCGCGAGCGACCCACTGATTCCGTTCCTTGTTGTCGCTTCCGCCGGTCACATAGCTGTCGGACTTCACGACGTTGGTCGAATAGCGGTTGCTGTCACGCGAAGTGCCGGCCCAGTCTCCGCCATCTGTCGGATAGAAACCCAATTGGAGGTCGACCGGGCCGCTCTTGTACTGATACTTGACGCCCAGGTTCTGCACGTCTTCCAGGCCGACCACGTTGGCCATGGTCTCGTAGAAGGTGTTGCTGGCGTAGGGCAGCAGACCGAACGGAACCTGATTGATACCGGCGATGACGCGATGTTCGGGCGAAAACTTGAAACCGACATAGGCGAATTCGGGGAAATTGATTCGCCCGAGTTGGCTTGTGTAGTCGTACGGATATGAGCCGCCATAGAAGCGGTATTGCCCCGCAGCAAACCAGGACGACGAGTCGTAATTGGCTTTCACGCGAATGACGTCGAGCGAAACGCGGCTGACCGTGGGGTCAACGTAGCTGCGGTAATCGTAGCGAGCACGAATTGCACCGCCGAAGGTCCACTTCCCGTCCGCCTCGTCGTCCGCGGCGTGGGATGTAGCAGACACCGAAAACGCCGCGAAGCCCATCAATACTGCAGCGAGCTTGGACATCCGGTGCTTCGACGGAATGATTGTCCCCTTTTTCATTATGAAGCTCCTCTCATCCTTATCATTGCGGTCTCCCGCAGTACGGCGAGGGCTTTTTCACCGATCATCGCCCCCGCGCTGCAATTCCCGACGTGCATCAAGAATTGAGGGCAAAGATTAATGAACTGAAACAACTCATCAAAACGAGTTATTCGTCCATCAATTGATAACTTGTAGTTATTCGAGTCGGTGAGAAGGAAGAGACGGACGTGACTGCGCCTCCGTCTGGAGGCGCGGATATTGAAATGTCTTTTTATCTGAAACGAGTATTCGCCGTAGTGGCGTCGAGGCTCGGAATCTGCGGGCGAGTAGCGGGCGACGGGCTTGTGACTCGTCGCCGCGCATTTCTCAATCGGTCATGTCGGCGTTTCTTCGGCGACGGATTGCTCGCGTCGTCCGCGCCGCGATCGACCCGCCTGCTGCGCCCGCTCGGTGATCTTCTTTTCGGGCAATTCGACCGCCGAGCGCAGGTTCGGGAAAGGATCGGACTTGTGCGGAATCGCCATCGCGTCGACGAAGTATTGCTGGAAGCTCGGTTCGACCGCGGTCTCGATCTTGTCCACGCGGCGCACGACCGTCTCGATCTCCTCACGCCGGCCGCGGTTCAGGAGCGCGATGCGCGCGCCCGTCCCCGCCGCATTGCCGACCGCGGCGACATGGTCGAGCGGACAGTCGGGGATCAGGCCCAGGATCATCGCGTACTTGACGTCGATGTGGCTGCCGAAGGCCCCGGCGAGACTGATGCGCTCGACGCGCTCGACGCCCATCTTGTCCATCAGCAGGCGCACGCCGGCATAGAGCGCCGCCTTCGCGAGCTGGATCGCGCGCACGTCATTCTGCGTGATCTGCAGCGTGCGGTCCTCGCTCTCGAACAGCGAGTACGAGAAGGTGCGTCCATTGGGCGTGATGCGGGGGTTGCGCGCCGCGAGCGCGCCGTCGATCACGCCGTCCTGATCGATGATGCCGGCGAGGTACATCTCGGCGATGACCTCGACGATGCCCGAGCCGCAGATCCCGGTGATGCCGGTCGCCGCCGTCGCGTCGGCGAAGCCCGCTTCGTCCGACCACAACTCGGAGCCGATGACCCTGAAGCGCGGCTCCAGCGTCACCGGATCGATGCGCACGCGCTCGATCGCGCCCGGCGCCGCGCGCTGACCGCAGCTGATCTGCGCGCCTTCGAACGCCGGCCCGGTGGGGCTGGACGCGGCGAGGAGACGGGTGCGGTTGCCGAGGACGATCTCGGCGTTGGTGCCGATATCGACGATCAGCGTCATCGCATCGGTGAGATATGGGGTCTCGGACAGGATCGCGCCCGCCGTATCCGCGCCGACGTGGCCTGCGATGCAGGGCAGCGCGTAGATGCGGGCGTTCGGGTGGATATGCAGGTCGATCTCGGTCGCCCACAAACCGGTGACCGCCTCGTCGGTCGCCAATGCGAAGGGCGCGCCGCCGAGTTCGATCGGGTTAATCCCGAACAACAGGTGGTGCATGATCGGGTTGCCGACGAAGGTCGCTTCGAGGATGTCCACGATCCGAATACCCGCCTCGGCCGAGAGCTCCGTAGCGAGCTCGTTGAGCGCCGTGCGCACCGCGCGCGTCATCTCGCCGTCCCCGCCCGGATTCATCATCACGTACGAGACCCGGCTCATCAGGTCCTCGCCGAAGCGGATCTGCGGGTTCATCCTGCCGGCGGAAGCGACGACTTCGCCCGTCTGCAGGTCGCACAGGTGCGCGGCGATCGTCGTCGAGCCGACATCCACGGCCATGCCATAGATCTTTTCGCGCAGGCCCGGCCACACCGCGATGATGCGTTCGGAGTCGACCACCGCGACGGTGACCTTCCATCCGCCCTGACGCAGAGCGGGCTGCAGCTGCTGCATGACGCGGACGTCGGCCTGCAGGTTCGTGAGCCGCCAGTCGAAGTCGAGCGCCTCCTTCAGGCGGCGCAGGTCGGAGGACGGCACATGCATGTCCGGCTGCTGCACTTCGACGTAGTACAGCCGGACCGCGGGGTCGAGCTCAATGTCACGCTCTTCGGCGCGCTTGCGGACGACCTGGCGGTGGACCTGGCTGTCGGCGGGCACGTCGATCACGACGTCGCCGAGCACCGTCGTCGAGCAGCTCAGGCGCCGACCGGGGTTCATCGCGCCATGGGTCTTCTCCCACGTCTGCTCGTTCGCGCTGCGCTCGCTGAGGTTGGCGGCACAGGAGGTCACGCCGTGCTTGGCGAATTCGCCTTCGCTCAATTCGATCTGGCAGCGGCCGCAAATTCCCCGCCCGCCGCAGACGGAATCGATGTCGACGCCGAGGGAGCGCGCCGCCTGGAGCACCGGAGTGCCGATCGGAAAGCGGCCGCGCCGTCCGGATGGGGTGAAAACGACGAGGGCGTCCTGGCTCACGATTCGCTCCTCTCGGGCGCAATCCCCTTCGCGCGGATCAGTGATTCCAGCGCTTCGTCGCTGTAGCTCGCTTCGATCCGTTCGGCTTCTGCCGCCGCTTCGGCCCGCAGATCGCTGCCGCACTCGCGCGGCGGCTGCCGGCGCCAGTCCTCGAGATAGGCGTCGGAACTGCCTTTGCCGGCGCGCATTGCGGCGCGGTCGATCGCGACCTGGAAGCGCTCGGACAGCTGCACCTTGGCGCTCTCCCTGCCGCCCTTGACGACCACTTGCGCGGGGATGTCCCGCCATTGGATGACAATCAGCTTTGGCATTCACTCTGCTCCGTGTCGGTGTTGTGCGCGCCAGCGCGATGAAACCGGACGACTGCGCGCTCGAGGTCGCCGTAGCCGGTCAATCGATAGTCGAATGCGAGGCCGAGCCGCGCGGCGGCTTGTTCGGCCTGCGCACGTAGTTGTGCGTCCTCTCGCTGGGCCAGGTAGACGAGGCGGCGGTAGTTACTGAAATAAAGCTGCGCGAGCTCCGGGTGACGCTCGATCCCGAGCTCGCGGATCACGAGACGGTCGAAGTGGCGCACGAGGAAATCGGTCAGGTAGAAGGTTCCGGGCTCGGCGTCGGCGATCGCCGCGAAGGCCGGAGAGCCTGCATAGAACTCGTAGCAGTGCGCTCCGGGCAAACGTTCGACGCCCTCCTCCTCGATCACGCGGTCGAGCAGTCCGCCCGTGCCGCAATCGGCGTAGGCGACGAGGATGCGTTCGAAACGCGACCGGCCCGCCCGGATCTTCTCGCGCACCGCTTCGGGGATGCGCTCCGGGCGGTTGTGAAGCTCCGCGGGCAGGCATTGCACCTTCACGTGCTGCCAGCCGTTGGCGGCGAGCACGTCGGTCAGCTCACGGGCGATCGCGCCGCAGGCGATGATCAGTGCCGGGGCCATGGTTGTCTTCTCCTTGGGGCATTACGGGTACCGGTCTCTGCGGACCGGTTGCCCCTAGGATAGGCATCCGCCTGGAAGTGACGGGCGTCTTAGCGACCCTCGCATGTCCAATCGCGACGGCGCCGACAACGCATCGCCATTGATGACATCAAGTCATCAATAGGCACCCTAAAAAATCGTTTGTGAGGGCTGTCGGACTTCTGGAAAATCGATCATTGGGATGGGCTCCTCGTCTAATACGGCAGGCGCCGAGTTGCGGAACTCGGTTCGATGAACCGAGGACTAAGGTGCCCTATAGCCAAATATCTTTCGCTTGGACGGTATCAACGAATGCCGCCCGTCTCATAGAGCATTCATGAATTTTCCCGACGTCATCGGCATCATCGGTGTAATCAGCTGCCTGATCGCCTACGCAGGACTGCAACTCCAACGCTTTCAGCAGGACGACCTGCGCTATCTCGGCCTCAATATCCTCAGCCCTGCATGTCTACTGTACTCACTAGTCCACAATTTCAACCTCGCCGCCGTCATCACCCAGGTGCTGTGGATCTGCCTGACGCTGGTGGGCTTGATTAAAGCAATGCGCGCACGGGGGCGGCGAACGCAACTCGCGGCAAGGGATTGCGCGGAAAATAAGACTTGAGGCCGACAAGGCCCGGACGGAACAGCTAGTGTCCGACCGCGGCCGCTTCGGTGTCCCACATCGCGTCCGGCGCGCTGCGAGCGGAATCAGCCTGATTGAACCGCTGCTCCCGGGGGTTGGAGTGCTCCCCGGTGGTGAAGGCTGCGCATGCAAGCGGCAATAACGACTCTGATGTGCGCTACCTGGGATGCAGCGTGCTAAGCGTCTCGCTGAGCATTTATCGTCAAAGCCGCAATGAGCCCGGCCTTGACCAGCAACTCTTCAGGCACGACCTCGTAGGTCGTGCCGTCAACATCGACGGTCCGACACTCCGAATCGCCGCATACTGAGCAGCAGCGACTGCTCCCCACGGAAGCATTGAGCCACTCCTCCATGGGCTTGCCAGCGATCCAGATGCGGTTGGATTCGGACGGGCTTGCCTTGAACTCGGCCTCATCGAGCTCACGCGTCTCCAACATCGGCTCGATGCCGACGGGAAGCAATTGCGCTCGTAGCCGTTGATACGCCCTCTCAACCTCGTCACCAGTACTCGCGCAGCGGGGGCAGGTCTGCCCCTTCGCGACCAGGCGCTGCCAAACGATAGGAAGTGTTTTCATGGCGCCATCTCGCAAACGACGGCCTCGCGGTGATGCTCTGCGGCGGCTCGCAGGGCAGCTTCCAGGCTCAGACCGGACTCGATGCCATCCATGATCAGCCGCTGCAGGATCGCACCGAGCATTTCGACATTGCCCCGCATCAACGGCTCGATCTCGCGCAGGAACTCGCAGGCCGGTGGGTCGTAGGCATAGGCCGACAGGAAGTCGTCCAATTCGCGGCGGGTGGCGAGGGCGTAGCACATGTCATAGATCGAATTGTAGGTGCGCAAATGCCGCAATTCATCGTCGGAATCGACATTCAACCGGATCTCTTCCGCGAGATCGCGCCTGAACTCGGCGAGACCGTATGCGACGTCGCCCTTCACGACATCTTCGGCGCTGAATTCCCACTCCATGACGGCATCCTCCTTGTCATCGTCAACCGAAGATCGCCGCGAACGCATCCTCGTCGTCGCGGCAGACCGGACAGGTTTCCGCCGGAGCCGCCGAGACGAAGTGGCGGTCGCACCGGGCGCAACGCTGCTTAGCGAGCGCGAGCAGCACGCGCGGCGGCTGTTCCGGGCGGGCGTCGAAGGCGGGCACAGCCTCGAGCACGCGCGGCTGACAGACTTCCATGCAGACGCCGCAAGCGACGCAGCGGTCGGCGTCGAAACGGAGCTGCCAGTCGGACGGGCTCTCTTCGATGCGGATCGCGCCCGTCGGACAGGCGCGGAAACAGGCCTCACACACCGTGCATCCCGCGCGCAGCTTAAGCGCCATCAGCGGCAGCGCGTCGTGCAGCGGCACTTCGACGTGCTGCCCGTCGCGGCGTTCGCACACGATCTGCAGCAACTCGCGCTGCTCGGGAAGCGCGTAGGCGCCGGCGCGGATGGCCTTGTCGGGCACCGCCGGCGGTGACTCGGCCGGGTCGGCCGGGTCTGCCGCGTCCGCGAGTTCGTCGACGCCGCGGCCGATCAGGCGGCGGAAGAGCTGCCTTCGGCCGGCGGCGAAACCCGCATCCTTCGGTTCGCGCTTCGGACGGGCATCATCGGCAAGGACCGGCGCGAGCCATGCCGCGTCCGGCGGCGCCGCTGCGGTCGCCAGCGTCGAGCAGGCATCAAGGTTCAATGCGAGCTGTTCGGCGCCGCATGGCGCGTGCGCGCAGCCCTCGCACCGGCTGCTGCCATGCAGCGTCACCGCGATTCGGCGTCGGGCGAGGTAGGCGAGCGTCGCAGCGTCGATCGCGCCGAGGCAGGGCACGACGGCATCGGCGGGAAGACCGGACGGCGCGCATGCAAAGGAGAACTGCGTCTGGCGGATCGCGCGGCGCAGCGTCTCGACCGGGACGTACGATTCGCTCTCCCACGCACCGGTGCGGCAGGCGCTCACGCATAGCACACAGTTCTGGCAACGCGCGGGATCGAGTGCGGCCCCTTCGTCGGACAACGCGATCGCCTCGTGGGGGCACGCATCCGCACAGCGGCTGCACGCGCTGTAGCGATAGCGGTAGCGTGCGCAGCGACTCGCAAGGAACTGCGGATAGGCGCGGCTCATTTCGGCTCGCTCCGCAGCTGCTGCAGCGGCGTGCCCTGCTCGCAGGTGTTCTTCGGGATCACGAATTCGAGCGCGCGGCCGCCCGGCGCCGCGGCCGCAATCGAGCGCTCGACTGACTGCCAGGCCACCACGCCGCCTTCGACCGCGAACACGGTCTTTCCGGGATGCGCACTGGCCAGCGTCCGGGCGATCGCGAGGGCGCGTGCATCGCTGTCGGCGACGACGACAACGGTCGCGATCGGATTGATCTTCAGCCCCTTGCGATAGACGAGCGCCTCGGGCAAGGCGCGGGCCTTACGCTGCGCCTCCGGGCGTCCGTCGATGACGCAGCACGGCGGGTTCGAGCGCAACGCCAGCTGCAACTGCGCCTCGCTCCGCAAGGACGCACCAGCCCGGGCCTGCCCCGCGCCGAGCGCCGCCGCGAACAAGAGCGTCAATGGCGCGAAACGTGCGAGTCGCATCATGCCGCCTCCACCGCAGCGCCGGTCTGCGCCGCGGGCAGCAGCGCATCGCGGCGCGCGAACAGGGCCGGTGCGAGCGCGAGCTTCGACACGCGCCCATACGCGACCCAGTCGGCCAGCATCGGAGCCGCATCGTCCAGCGGCGCCAGCCAGATGCGGCCGCCGAATTCTTCGACGAGCCCGGCGCACAGGTTAAGGTCGGCATCGTCGCGCACATCGACTTGCACCAGGGCTTCCGCGACACCGCGCTTGAGCATCTCGCCGAGCCACCAATGCACCTGCACGCCGCTGCGGCTGCCGTCGGCGCGCAGGATCTCCCACGCGGGCTCGGCAAGCGACGGGCTGACGACGCTGAAGTCGGCGTTCGATACCGTGTCGAAGGACCAGCCGACCTCCATGCGCCGCGCCGGCACATGGACGCCGACCCGTTCCGCGCCGAAGGCCGCCGCAAGCCGGGCGACCGTCTCCGCGTCGCGCAGCACGGCCTCGCCGAGGAACACCTTCGTGGCCCCGCCTGCGAGGAGCTCGGCCGCGCGTGCCTCTCCTCCCCCGCGCAACACAATCCCGCCCAGCGTCGCGAGCCCGACGGTGAGGGGCTCCCCATCGAAGACGAAGAGCTGCCCCATATCGACATCCGCGGGCAGACTGCCGCACTCGGCGAGACAACGCAGTTCGACGCTCATCGCGCACTCCCGCCATTCGCCCCGTATCCGAATTTCGTGTAGACGAAGGGGAAGGCCGGATTCTCGCCGTCGGGCGGCAGCGCGGCGATCAGCGGACGCATCTCCTCCAGGCTCGCGAGGATCGGCTCGATGTGCACGCCGAGAAAACGCGGCCGGTACTTGCCGAGCAAGACGAGCGCGTCGTCGAGGAGGATCAGCGCGCCTTCCTGATTGCGGTTCTGCGTGAAGAACAGCGCCAGGGTGGCGAACGCGAGCCCCTGCAGAAACTCCGCCTCGGGATCGGCCGTGCCGAGCACGCTGTTGCGGATCAGGCGCGACCAGCGTTCGTTGAGCAGGTCATGCAAGCGCCCGAGTTCGTTCGCGTTCCACAGCGCGGCGACTTCACTCCAGTCGAGCTCCGACAGGACCTGACGGTCCGGCGGCAGCAGCGGGCGTGACGGCAGGTCGATCAGCATGGCGGGCCTCCCGGGCGTTCAGCGCAGATCGCGCAGCGGATGAGTGGCGGTCGGCAGGCGCGCGTCGCCTGTGCCTTGCGCGCAGCCGTTGCACACCGGCTCGTCCGGATTGAACTCGACGCGGATCTCCTGCTTGGGCACGACCTCCCGGCCTTCGTCGAGGTCCTCGATGCGCAGCCGCATCGCGGCGATTTCGTCTTCGGCGAAGCCGGTCAGCAGACGTGCCATCTCGCGATAGAAGGAATGTTCGGCCGCGCGCGCGATCAGCCGCCCATAGCCGCGCACCCAGCGCCCCGGATGCTGGGTCCAGAAGCGCTTGATGTCGCGTTCGAGGCGCGCCGCCTCCCTCGCATCGCCCGCGTCGAGCGCCGCCGCGCTGCGCTCGAGCAATTCGGCGATGAACATCAGTTCGACGCCGAGCTGGTCCGGAAAAACCTCGAAACGCCCGCGCCCCAGCGCGAAGCCGGCGCGCGCATAGGTCTGGCTGACGGCGAAATGCGGCTCCTGCTTGTAGCGACCGGTCAGGCGCACGGACTCCATGGGTGGAAAGCCGCCCGAGGCGGTGAACAGCGTCCCGTATTCGCAGGCGAGGCACTCCAGCAGCTCGTCGAGTTCGGGCGCGGTGAAATCGGGCCCGAAGGCGACGCCCGCCTCGGCCAGCGCCGCGAGGGCGTCGGGTTCGCGCAGCGCGGCGACAAAGGCGCGCCCCGGCTCCTCGATGAAGGCCGCCGACAGCAGGCGGTAGATGCCGGCCCGCGCCAGGCACTCGGCCCCCAACTCCTCGTTGCTCGGGAGGACGGCCTGCACCGGTACATCCGGCGCGCACGCCTCGTCGAGGGCGAACAGGGTCTTCAGCATGGTCTTTGCGCTCCTTGGCGGCCCGCAGGCATCGCGGGCCCGATGAATCAATGGCCGCCCGGTGCCTTGCCCTTGACACTCTCCGGCCCCGCCCACGACGCCATCTCCGGGTGCATCTTGCGATGCAGGTCGCCGGTGTAGGCGTAGCGCAGCGTCTCCTTGAAGGCCGCGACGTGCTTGTCCCAGTCGCCGTGCGAGTCGCCGTACTTGTCGTCGGGCCCGGCCTTGGTGACCTTCACCACCGTGTCGTACCAGCCCTGCGATCCCCCGATCGGGTCCGCAACCACCGGGATGATGTTGTTGGGATGCACGCCCTTGTCGTCCCACCACACGTTGTCGAGGTCGGGGTCGTCCTGGCCGTGGCTCGCGTCGCCCTTCCGGTCCTTGAGCCTGAGCGTCGCCAGCCGGCCGTATTCCCAGTGCCCGAAGCCGGTCGGGATCGACACCACCTTCGGATGGATGCCCTCGGTCACGTAGGCCTTGGTCACGAGGTAGCCGACCGCGCTTTCGATGCGCACCAGATCCCCGGTCTTCACGCCGATCTTCTTCGCCGTCTCCGGGTTCATCCACGCCGGATTGCTGTGCGCGATCTCCGCCAGCCACTTCACCGCCGCCGTGCGCGACTGCTTGTGCACATTGAGCTTGAAGGTCGACAGGATCATCTCGTCGTCCTGCATCGCCTCGTGCCACGGGATGCGCTTGAAGGTCGGCATCGGGTTGAAGCCGTACGTCGCCCACTCATCGACGCGCACGTTGATCAGGCGGTTGCCGGTTGGGAAGCCGACGTAGTTGTGGCCGTTGCGGCGGATGCCGATGGCCTTGCCGTTCTTGCTGATGAGGCCGTGGGCGTCGGCCATCGCGCCTTCCATGTCGGCCGCCGACAGCTCCTTGCGGTACAGGCCGTACTCGGCCTGGATCTCGCGGCCGGTCTTGTCGGTGACCTTGCCGCTGCGCGGGTCGACCTTGCCGTAGATCGGCCACACGCCGTGCTTCTTCAGAAAATCGAGGCCCCCGGCTTCCTTGAGCCCGGGCACGTTGTCGAAGTGGTGGCGCATGTAGTCCTCGCCGTCCTTGAACTCCCAGAACTGCTTCATGCCGCGTGAGCCGTCGGGATCGAGCTTCCAGATGATGTCGCGCAGCAGCACGCGGTTCTCGCGCGATTCGCCGAGCGACTTGTGCACCGGCTGGCGGATGCCCAGCCAGGGCCAGAGCGAGTTGGGCATCGACTCGGGCTCCCAGCGCTCGAGGTAGGGGCAGTCGGGCAGGATGAGATCGGCCATCGCAGTCTCTTCGCCCATGAAGGGGCTCATCGAGACCAGGTAGGGGATGAGCTTTTCGTCCTTGAACAGCTTGCCCCACACCGCCATCGAGCCCGGGTTGGTGTAGACCGGGTTGTCCTGGTAGGTGAAGTAGACGTTGATCTTCTGCTTGCCCTCGGCGATCCAGAAGGGCACCAGGTGGCTGACCTTGTGCGCCGCCAGCGGGTAGTCGGGCGGATGCGACAGGTAGGAGTCTTTCGCCGGCTTGCCGGGCTCGGGCATGGGTTGTGGCCAGCCCATGCC
>NZ_DATFAO010000015.1:0-22796 GCF_035254505.1 Aromatoleum sp.
AGGAATTCGGGGGGGCAGCGTGATGAGTGGAATTCTCGTAATCAGCGAGCATCGCAATGGCGAGCTGCGGCCGGTGAACCGTGAGCTGGTGGGAGCCGCGGTCGCCCTGAAGGACGCGACCGGCGAAGCGCTGCGGGTAGCGGTCATCGGTGAGGCGCCGGAGCGCTACGTCGCCGAGCTGAAGCTCGCCGGCGTCGACGAGGTCCTTACGGTGCAAGCGGTCGTAGACGCCTTCGACCCGGAAATTTACGAGGCCTCGGTCCGGGCGCTGATCGAAGCGCGCTCACCCTCGCTCGTGCTGCTCGCCCATTCGGTCGACAGCCTTGGCTACGCAGCACCGCTCGCGGTGAAGAACGGCTACGGATTCGCGACCGATGTCTTCGGCATCGAACGTGACGCCGAGGGCTGGGTGGCGACGCGCGCCGGCTACGGTCAGAAGGTGAACATCGAAGTGGACTTCCCCGGTCGTTCCGTCGTCGTGCTGACGGTCCGCCCCGGCGCCTACAAACCCGTGGAGACTTTCGGCGAGCCCGCGGTTTCGGCCGTCCCGGCACCCACGGTCACACCGCGCAGCCAGCATCTCGGCTTCGAGGAGCCGGCCGGCGGGGACGACGTCAACATCCCCGGCGCCGAGTTCATCGTCTCGATCGGCCGCGGCGTGGGCGAGGAGGACAACGTCGAGCAGTTCAAGGAACTTGCCGACAGCGTCGGCGCGACGCTCGGCTGCTCGCGGCCGATTGCCGACGCCGGCTGGCTGCCCAAGGCCCGGCAGGTGGGCCAGTCCGGCAAGACCGCCGCCGCCTGCAAGCTCTACGTCGCGATGGGCATCTCCGGCTCGGTGCAGCACATGGCGGGGATGAAGCACGTCGAGACCATCGTCGCGGTGAATACCGACCCGGAGGCGTCGATCTTCACGATCGCTCGATACGGGATCGTCGGCGACATCTTCGAGATCGGCCAGGAACTGCGTAACCACTTCTGAGCACCACGGGGGCGAAAGCCCCCTCAGGGGGACTTCAATGAAGATTCAGCATTTGCCGCGGCGTGCGGCCGGTTTTCTTGTGCTCTGCGCCGCAGGCCTTGCCGCCACGGGCAGCCGCGCGGAAGAGGCGGCGAGCCCGCACACCGTGACGAGCAATGTCGGCTTCGTCAGCAACTATGTGTTCCGCGGGATCACCTACACCCAGAACCATCCCGCACTGCAGGGCGGCTTCGACTACGCGCACGCGAGCGGCCTCTACGCGGGAGTGTGGGGAACCAACGTGAGCAGCGACGCCATCAACGACGCGAGCCTGGAAACCGATTTCTACGGCGGCTACGCCGGCGCCGTGGATGATTGGAGCTATGACTTGGGGCTGCTCCAGTTTTACTACCCCGAGCACCCGAAGCTCCCGGGCAGCAACGAGAGCTACAACACGCTCGAGGCGTATGGGTCGGTCGGATGGCGCTGGCTCACGCTGAAGTACTCCCACACCCTGACGGACTTCTTCGGCTTCAACCACGACTCGATGGGCGGCGGCAGTTCGCGCGGCAGCGGCTACCTGGAGCTCAACGCCAAGGTCCCCTTGCCGGGTGAAGTCGTCCTGGGGCTTCACGTCGGCCGCCAGCGCGTGCGCAACTACAGCGACTTCAGCTACACCGACTGGCGGGCGAGCCTCGCCAAAACCTTCGGTGCCGGGTGGACCGCTTCGGTGACCTATACCAGAACCAATGCCGACAGCAGCTTATGGGTGGCCGACGGCAAGGACCTTGGCGAAAGTCACTGGATCGTGGGCCTGTCGCGCTCGTTCTAGGGGGTTGCCGCTTAGCGCGGCAATTCGCCCGCCGCGTGGCGGCAGACCTGGGCAAGCCGGTGCGACAGGGTGCCGGCGAACGCGTAGCGCACCGCGCTATCCGGAATCTGCCACTGCGCGGTGCACACGGCGCGGCCCGCGTCGCGGAACATCGCGTCGGCATCGCGCGAGCCGTCGATACTGAGTGCGATGCCGATGCGGGCCCCGACCGAGATCGCTGCGCCATCGATGTCGAACGGCGCGTCGAGCAGGTGGGCGACTGCTTCGGCCCATGCGGCCGCGCGGACCACCGCCGACACGTGCTCCTCGCCCGCACCGGCGCCGGCGAAGGCTCCCATGTCTGGCAGGGCCGGCAGGCGGCCGTCGGGGAGCGGCTGCCCGAGATGGACGAGGATGCCGAACTCGTCGCCGCGGTTGCGACCCACCGCCGCACCCGCGCGGCACAGCGCGGTAAGCCGCTCGCCGACGCTTCTGAGCAGTTTGTCGCCGATCTCGCGGCCGTGGCGCTCGTTGATGCGCGCGAGATTGTCGATGTCGAGGCACAGCAGCGCGAACGGACGCACTGCCGCCGACTCGGCCTCGAACGCGGCGGCGATGAATTCGCCGAGCAGGGCGCGCGTCTTCAGTCCGGTCAGCGCGTCGCGCAGCGATTCCCGGGTGACCCGCTCTTCCTCCTGCTTCTGGTCGCTGATGTCGGAGATGAAACCTTCGATCGCGAGCAGCGTGCCGTTGCCGGCGAACACGCCGCGGCTGCGCTCCTCGACCCAGCGCTCGCGGCCTTCGCGCGTACGGATGCGGTAGCGCAGCTGAAAGGCATTGCGGCCGGCGAGCTGACTCTGCACGTAGTCCCACACATAGGTGCGGTCCTCGGGGTGGATCAGCTGGTCGTAGGACGCGTGGTCGAGGAGATCGACGGCCTCGTAGCCGGTCAGCTCGAAGCAGCCGTCGCTGACGAATTCCATCGTCCACGCGCGGTCGTTGCGGCAGCGGAAGGCCATGCCGGGCAGGTGGTCGAGCAGGGTGGAGAGGCTGCGGTCGCGGGCGTGCAGCAGATCTTCGGCGCGCTTGCGCGAGTTGATGTCGGTCATGACCCCGGTCGCGCCGTTGATCCCTCCGCGCCGTCCGCGGCGCGGCTTGAGTCTCACGTCCACCCAGCACTGCCGGCCGTCGCGGCAGATCAGGCGGGTCTCGAAGCGACAGGTTTCCTGCCCGGGCTGCATCACCTTGAGCAACTGCTCGCGGTTGAGCGCCTGGTCGTCCGGGTGGACGAAGTCGAAGAACGAATGCCCCACGCAGTCGCGCGTATCGAGGGCGGTGACGTCCTTCCAGGCGCGGTTGAGGAAAGTGAGGGTGGCGTCCGTATCGGTCTGGAACACGATGTCGTCGATCCCGTCGACCAGCGAATGATCGTCCTGGGCCAAGGGCGCCGGCGGGACGGATGCGCGGCCCGCCGCCTGGGCGTGCGCGCGGCGATTGCATAGTTCCGCCGAAAATATGAATATCGACGCGACCGTCAGGCTCACCGCCGCAAGCACCGGCGATGCCGGTATCCACGCCATGCTTGCGCCGAGCGCATATGCACACGCGGTGGCGGCGCCGACAAGATACAGCCATAGGCTCAGCATGCGCTGTCCTCCAGGACTCTTCGTAGGTGGAACGATGATCTTCGATCGAATAGATTCCAGCCGCGCCTGGCCATCATACTGGCTTCGATCGACGCCGCAAGGCGCTTGGTCGCTGCCTTGGGCAGTCGTGATGACGGTGGCGGCCGGGGCAGCGATGCTCCTCCTGATGCAGCCGATCCTCACCGCCGCGTGGACCCATCACGCCGTGCGTTTCATCGCAGATGCCGCGGAGTTGCAGGAACGTGCGTCCGCGTTGCCGCCGCTGCCGCACAACGAGGCCGCGCGCGAATGGCTGGAGAAAAGCCGCGCCTTGCTGGCGGACCTTCCGTTTCGCATTGACCTGCCCGATGCAGTGCCGCCGGAAGCCTTCAACAACGTCTCCAGTGCCCTGCCTTTCGTCGAGACGGCAACGCTCACCGTAGCCGAGGCCCTGCGTCGCCACCTGCGCGTGGACATCGCAGTGCGCATGGCCTTGCTGATCGTCGCCGTGGGCGGCGCCTGGCTCGGCGTTCGATTGCGCCGCCGCGGTATCGAGCAGGCCGCGCGCGAAGCGGCCGTGAACGGGCACGCCCACGTCCCTCCGCCTGACCGCTGGCTCCAGTTGCTGGACGATGTCATGTCCGAACTTGCCGGTCCTGCCGTGGGCCAGCAGGCACTCACGAAACTGTCGCAGATCGTGCAGGAGGCGCTCGGCGCGAGGGTTTGCGGGCTGTGTCTGAACGACGAGGTCCGCGAGTCCATGCAGCTTCCGCCCGCCATCCACGCGGGCGAGCTCGGCTGGGTCCAGCTCGAACAGCTCCGCGCCTTGCCGGTCGCCGGGCGCTACCAGATGTTCGAGCTATTGCCTGCGGGGGCCGCGCAGGCCGGCCCGCTGTGGGAGGGCTTGGCGGTGCCGCTGGGTGATGGCAAGACACGCTACGGCCATCTCTTCGTCATCGGCCGTGACGTGCCGGAGAGCCTCTCGTGCTTGTTGCAAGTGGTGGAGCTGGTGGGCAAGCACCTCGCCATGGCGATCGCCCATTGCCGGCGCAATCAGGAAGGCCGGCGCATCGCCCTCATCGAAGAGCGCACCTCGATGGCCCGCGAGTTGCACGACTCGCTCGCCCAATCGCTGTCCTACATGAAAATCCAGGTCACCCGCATGCAGAAGCTGCTCCTGCGTGGCGCGCGACCGGAGGAGGTGGCGGGCGCGGCGGAGGAGGTGCGCGAGGGCCTGAATGGCGCCTATCGCAAGTTGCGCGAACTGCTCAATACCTTCCGCATGCAGATCGATGCCGGGGGCCTGGCGGCGGCGCTGGAGGAAGCACTGGAGGACTACGGCGCCCGCAGCAGCGTGGCCATGACGCTCGACAACCGCCTGGGCGCGTGCCGGCTCGACGTCAACGAGGAGTTCCATGTCGTGCAGATCGTGCGCGAGGCCTTGTCGAACGTCGTGCGCCACGCCGGCGCGACCCAGGCCACGGTCCGGCTGGCCCTGCTCAACGACGGCTTGACCGCGGTGACGGTCGAGGACGACGGTCAGGGCTTCGATCCGGTGGTGGACACCCGCAATCATCATGGCACGACGATCATGCGGGAGCGCGCGCTGAGCCTGGGCGGCGCGCTGTCGATCGAGCGGCGGGAGGAGGGCGGCTGTCGTGTCACGGTGCGCTTCAAACCTACCGTCCTGGAATGGTGAGCAGGGCGCCGCGGACAGGGCGGCGAAGACGGAGTACGATCGCCAGGCAGTAAAGAAAGTCGCCGACACAGGCGACGATAACGACATTGGAGACCGACAGTGCTGGAGACCAGTCACACCGTCCTGATCGTGGACGACCACGCGCTTTTCCGCAAAGGCATTGCCCAGTTGATCGAGATGGAATCCGAATTCCGCGTCGTCGGGGAGGTCGGTTCCGGGGCGGCGGGGGTCGAGATGGCGGAGCGGCTCAAGCCCGACGTCATCCTCATCGACCTCAACATGCCCGGCCTGAATGGCATCGATACCCTCACGATGCTGCGCGAACGCGGCGTCGATGCCCGCTTCATCATGCTCACGGTGTCGGACAGCCAGCGCGACGTGGTTGCCGCGCTGCGGGCCGGTGCCCATGGTTACCTGCTCAAGGACATGGAGCCGGATGACCTCTGTATTTCGCTCAGGAAGGCGCTCACTGGAGCCGCAGTGTTGAGCGAAGCCGTGACCGGCAGCCTGATCGAGGCGGTCGCGACCGGACAGCCGATGCCGGCCACCGAAGCCAACCTCACCGCACGCGAGGCGGAAGTGCTCAACTTCCTCGCCGAGGGCATGTGCAACAAGACCATCGCGCGCGAACTGGGGATCAGCCTCGGCACCGTCAAGGTGCACGTCAAGCACGTGCTCTACAAGCTCAATCTCCATTCCCGCCTGGAAGCCGTGGTCTGGCGTCACCAGTGCGAGGATGCCCGCCAGCGCTCGGCATCCTGACCTGAGCTGAGCGACCCGCGGCGGCCCGCGCCTCCCGGCGCCGGCCGCTGCGTTCATTTCCGCATCAAGCACCCCTTCCCCATGCCTACTTGTGGGTATGCCCCTTTGGAGCATTGTCGCGCGCTCCGGCTCTTCCAATAATTCCCTCACACGTTCCCGCCGCGCATTGCGAGGACGGATGGAGACGAAGGCCCATGTGCCGCCGGTTCGGGGCAAAACAACAAGGAGGAGTCATGACGTCGGCAATCTATGCAAAAGCCGCCTTTCGCGCCCGCAGCATCCGCTGGGGGTTCATCTGGGCGCTATGGTGTGCGGTGCTTTGGGGGGCGTGGTACGTGCCGGGCGCGGCGATCTGGCAGGAGCAGCCGTTCGCCGCGATCGATATGAACGATACGCGGCAGTTCCTGACCGCCGCCGCAGTCATCACCACATTCAACGCCTGCGCCGTGCTGCTCTTCCTCTTCCTCTGGCTGGTCGTGCTAGACAAGTTCGGCGACTTCGTCAGGACTGCGACGCGAGTACGCAAGATCTCCAAGTGGTACTTCGCGGCCGCGATCTTCGGCGGGCCGATGGCGATCTTCGGGTCCTTCCTGGCGATGGGTTACGTCGGGGCAGTGTTTGCGGCGATTTCCGGACTGCTGTATCCCATCGTCGGAGCCACCATTGCCCGCGCCTGGTACAAGGAAAGGATCACCATGCGCGCCGCGCTCGGCATTCTGGTGATCGTCGGCGGCGGGATCGCGATCTACGCTCCGGGCATTCTCGGCGAGCTGTCCAACGCCTCGACGAACAAGGTATCGTGGCTCGGCTATCTCGGCGGCGCCATGGCGGCGTTTGGCTGGGGCATCGAAGGAGCGGTCGCGGGTCGGGCGCTGGATGTGACGGATCCCGACTGCGGCATTACCGTTCGCTTCACCGCCGAAGTCTTCTACTGGGCCTGCCTGGTGCTCCCCGCGTTGGCGCTGTTCGGTGATGTCGACGTCATCCAGCTGATCCTCGCCACGCTCAATCTCAAGGCGCTCACGTGGCTGCTGCTGGCCGGCATCACCTTCGGCTTCTGCTACGTGTCGTGGTACAAGTCCTTCCCCTTGATCGGCGTCGGTCGCGGCCAGGCGATCGCCGCCCTCTATGGCGCTTTCGCAGTGGTCTTCCTGGCCGTTTTCACCCTGCAGTTCCCGGCCTGGAACTTCCTGGTCGGCCTCGCCCTGGTCGTGGGCGGCGCCTTCATGATGTACACGGAAAAGAGCGACGTGCTCGAAGTCGTGCGCGCCCTGTGAAAACCGAAGCACTCGAAGCGAGGAGACGACAGATGGCAAGGGTTCATATCAAGGGCTACATCCTGCAACTCATCGCCCAGACCGAGGGCATCTGGGACAACGAGATCGCGACCGCGGTCTGTGCGGAATACGGCAAGGACGGTGCCTACTGGCATGGGTCGGTGCGCGTCATCCTCACCGACCTCTATTCCGGAGGTTTGGTGAAAAGCCTCGACGAGCGTTTCGACGCGTACAGCGACAAGATGCGCTTCCGCTTCGCCCTGAGCGATTTCGGCCGCCAGCGGATGGCCGATACAGGGCTGCTTTGAACCTCTTCAACGGCACGACAAGGAGACGGACCATGTCATCATTCTGGGGTTATCCGGGAGCGGACACGCTCGCATTGATCGTCATTTTCACGCTGAGTCTGGTGCCGCTCTACCATGCGCGCACCTTCGTGACGAAGATCTAGCCAGCATCAGTTGGATCCGCGAGGCGTTGCCCTCTTTGGGGGCTTCGCCTCGCAGGACGCCGTGTCATCGCCACGCCGAAATGGCCGCCTCCAGCCGCTGCCAGTCCGTTTCGTTGGCCGGTAGACCAAACCGAACCAGCGGCTGAGGATCGTAATGCCGAACGAGAATCGCCCGTTCGGCAAAATGCTTGACGAGCGCGTGCGCCCGGTCCGTCGTGACCGTCGCGAAGAGCGGCGTCCCGGCAACCTGGCCGAGCGGCGCCAGGAGCGCGCGCAGGCGCCGCCCCTCGGCCAACAGCGTCTCACGCGTGTCGGACTGCCATCTGCGATCGGTAAGCGCCTGCTTGGTGACCTCGCGCGACGGCCCGGCGACCGCCCAGGGGCCGATGATCTCGCGCAGCCGGGCAAGGATTTCCGGCGCGGCGAAGACGAATCCCACCCGCGCTCCGGCGAGCCCGAAAAACTTCCCCGGAGAACGCAGCACGATCAGGTTCGGCGCCTCAGGGCTGCCGGCCAGTGCCGCGACGCTGTCCGCGGGCAGGGGGTCGGCGAAAGCCTCGTCCACCAACAGCCAGCCGCCCCGACCTGCGAGTTCCCGGGCAGCGGCGAGGATCGCTGCGCGGGGATGCGACTCGCCGGTCGGGTTGTTGGGGTTGCAGAGCACGATGACCGGAGTTTCGGCCACAAGCGCCTGCGCCAGATCGGCGTACGCCACGCGCTGGACTTCGTGTCCGGCCTTCGCCCAGGCCTGTGGGTGTTCGTTGTAAAGCGGCCCCATGACCGCCACCCCCGCGCGCGGGAAGAGGCCCGGCAGGGTCTGGATCGCGGCCTGCGACCCCGGCACCGGCAGTAGCCTCGGGCTACCGTAATACTGGGCTGCCGCGGCTTCGAGGCCGTCATCTTCCTCCGGCAGGCGCTGCCAGCAGGCCGACGACAGGCTCGGCACCGGCCAGCCGCGCGGGTTGATGCCGGTCGAAAGGTCGAGCCATTCCACAGCAGGAATGCCGTATTGCAGGGAAGCGGCAATGACGCGGCCACCGTGGTAAAGCATGGGGAGCTCCAGTAAACGGCAAAAACGGTGTACGGCGGGGAAAGGTCTTGCAGGTCGGAAGAATGGCGGTGGGAAGGCGGACCGGGTGCCAGTCATCAGATGCATTCCCGTTACCCCGGGGAATCGCAACACTTCATCTGGGCCGGTCTTCTGGCTTGCCCTCAGTCTTCTCCGGCGCCTTCCCGTGCATCGGCACAGTGGCTTGAGGCGGAGTCGTCAGGCTTACAGCAGCGGGGGCTGCGCCGGAATGTCTTGTCGTCCAAGAGTCACCGGCTTCCCGTTTCACCCGCTCCATGGTCACGGAGCAAGGCACCCATGCTCAAAGTATATCCATCGGCCAAGTCGTTTGGGAAGGGCCGCGCCGCAGGTTGCACCCCATCAGCCCTGCGGACGCCTGCGTCCGACCTGCGAAGGCGACACGCCGAAGAACTCGCGATAGCACCGGCTGAAATGCGGGGCGCTGGTGAAGCCGCAGGCGATCGCGACGCTCGTGATCGGCTCGTTGGTCTGCTGAAGCAGACGCCGTGCGCGGGTGAGGCGGGTTTCGAGGTAGTAGCGCGACGGTGTCGTGTTCATGTAGCGCTGGAACAGACGGTCGATCTGGCGCCGCGAGGTCTTGGCGTGCAGCGCGAGGTCGTCGATGCTCAAGGGCTCCTCGATATTGTTCTTCATCAGCTGCAGCACGTTTTGCAGCACATCGGGGAAGGTCGGGTTATCGACCAGGGTCGGCATCGGACTGTCAGGCAGATCGTCGAGCGTCCGGTCGCAGGAGAGGATCTCCTCGATGCCACGAACCATCTCCTCGCCATGGTGATGC
Source organism: Aromatoleum sp. (assembly GCF_035254505.1). GTDB lineage: Bacteria > Pseudomonadota > Gammaproteobacteria > Burkholderiales > Rhodocyclaceae > Aromatoleum. The sequence goes on from NZ_DATFAO010000015.1 coordinate 9,455, forward strand.
CGGATCACCGCGAGCATCATCCCCAAGGCGCTGTTGGCCCCGGCGGACGAGATACGATCGCGGTCGATCACGAAGGGATTGGGCAGGAGTCTGACCTGCGGGCGCAGCTCTTCGAGTCCGGCGCGGCTGTCCGGGTGCACGGTGCAGCCATAGCCGTCCAGCAGTCCTGCGTGCGCAAGCAGGTAACTGCCGTTCCACAGGCTGCCCAGGATCACTCGGCGCCTTGCCGCCTCGCGCAACTTGTCCATCACCGCACGCCCGGGTTCCAGGTTCGAGCGGAAGCCGCCACAGATGATCAGGATGTCGAGATCGTTCGCGTCCAGCGCGGGCAGGGCGTCGTCGACCGAGATGTTGATGCCCAGGTCACTGCGCACCGTCGTCCCTTCCAGACTGTAGGTTTCGAAGCGATAGAGCGGCTTGCGGCTGATCAGGTTGGCGGTGACGATCGCGTCGACCGCGCCGGTGAAGGCCATCATCGAAAAGTGTTCGAGCAGCACGAAAGCAATCCGCCGGCAGATGGGCGGATGCGCATCACCGGACAATGAGCCCTGCAAGTAGGCTTTATTGCTGTGTCGTAAGCCGCTGTCGAAACTGCGCGGGGCCTGGCGCGCTTTGTCGCTCATACCTGTCTCCGTAATGCGACCGCGAGGGAAATATACCGCAGATTCTCGAAACTCCCCCGCCGCCCCGAAACGCTGGTCGCCGCTGCGATTGCCGGTGACGCCCGTCGTCGTGCGCCGACTGAAACCTGTCGCAATGAGGCAAGCGACGATCGACTGGAAGATTAGATTCGTCGGGGCAGACCGCCGAAAGCTCGGCGCGCAGAAAACAAACGGATTCAGGAGACACGCAATGTCGGTCATGACGGAAGGCAAGAACATTTACGTACTCAAGGCGAGCTGCAAGGGGGTGATCGGCACGGTCGCACGCATCTCGACATTCCTTGCCGAGCGCCACTGCTACATCATGGAAATGGCCCAGTTCGACGACATCCTGACCGGCCGTTTCTTCGTGCGGACGGTGTTTTCAACGACGCCCGGCCGCACGCCTTCGTTCGAGGAGTTGAAGCGTGTCTTCGGCGACGAGCTGCCGCAGTCCGAAACCGACTTCGAATGGGAGATGCACGACACGTTGGCGCGCCCGAAAGTGCTCCTGATGGTGTCGAAGTTCGACCATTGCCTGGATGATCTGCTGTACCGGCATCGCACCGGCGAGCTGAAGATGGATGTGCCGGCGATCGTGTCGAACCACCCCGATCTCAAGCCGCTCGCCGAGTGGCACGGCATTCCCTTCCATCACCTGCCGGTGACGCCGGAGACGAAGGCGTCGCAGGAAGCCCGCCTGATGGAGATCGCCGCTGAGACCGGCGCCGATCTCATCGTGCTAGCGCGCTACATGCAGGTGCTGTCGGAGGATCTGTGCCGCAAGCTCTCGGGCCGCGCGATCAACATCCATCATTCCTTCCTGCCCGGCTTCAAGGGCGCCAAGCCCTACCATCAGGCGCACGAGCGCGGCGTGAAGCTGATCGGCGCGACCGCCCACTACGTGACGTCCGATCTCGACGAGGGGCCGATCATCGAGCAGGCCGTCGAGCGCGTGGACCACACCTATCAGCCGGAACACCTCGTCGCCGTCGGGCGCGACACCGAATGCCTGGCGCTGGCGCGCGCCGTCAAATACCACATCGAGCACCGCGTCTTCCTCGCCGGCAACAAGACCGTCGTGTTCCGCTGAACGGGGCCGAACATGGGCTTGAAGCTGGGGATCGACACGGGCGGAACCTTCACTGACGCGGTGCTCGTCGACGGGCGGCGCGAGATCGTCGCCGCCGCGAAGCAACTGACGACGCGTTACGACCTGACGGTCGGCATCGCCCGCGCCATCGACGGCCTGCCGCCGGCACTCCTGTCCGACGTGTCGCTGGTGTCGCTATCGACGACCTTGACGACCAACTCGGTCGTCGAAGGGAAGGGCTCCCCGGTTTGCGCCTTGCTGATCGGGTACAACGACACCCAGGTACGCAACAGCGGGCTCGTGGAGCTGCTCGGTCCCGAGTCCATCGTGACGATCCCCGGCGGGCACGATGCGGGGGGCGGCGAAGCCGTTCCCCTGGATGAGGAGGCGGTGCGGACGGCAATCCTCGCCCGGCGCGACAAGGTCTCGGCCTTCGCGATCTCTGCCACGTTCAGCGTGCGCAATCCGCGACACGAGATCCGGGCACGCGAACTGGTGCGGGAACTGACGCGCAAGCCCGTGACCTGCGGGCATGAACTCGCATCCTCGCTCGGCGCGCCCCGACGTGCGGCGACCGTCGCCCTGAATGCGCGCATGATCGCCCAGGTTCAGCAGCTGATCGAGTCGGTCGAGGTCATCCTGGCCTCGCACGGCATTCGGGCGCCGCTGATGATCGTCAAGGGCGACGGGTCGCTGATCAATGCCGAATCTGCGCTGAAGCGCCCGGTCGGGACGGTGCTGTCAGGTCCGGCGGCAAGTGTCCTGGGCGCGTGCGCGCTCAGCGGGCTGCGTGACGCGATCGTCGCCGACATGGGAGGTACGACGACCGATATCGCCGTCGTCCGCAACGGACGGCCGCAACTGAGCTTCGACGGCGCACTGATCGGCGGATGGCAGCCGATGGTCGAGGCGGTCCGCGTCTATTCGATCGGGCTCGGTGGCGATAGCGAGGTGCGCTTCAGCGGCGGCGAGGGCATCTCGATCGGTCCGCGCAGGGTCGTCCCTTTGAGCCTCCTGGCGAGCGAGCATCCGCAGGTCTTGCCGGCGCTCGAAGGGCAGGCCCGTTCCTCGCCGAATGCCAGCCAGTTGCGCTTCGCGCTCCGCCTGCAGAACGACGAGGCGCTCCTGGGGCAGCTGCCCGACGACGAACGCCAGGCCTGGGAACGGCTGGCGGACGGACCCGTGAACATGGAGCGGGCCGTCGAGGACGACCGCCGCCTCGCCCGCGCGCTGGCGCGGCTCGAGCGCAAGGGGCTCGTCATCTACAGCGGTTTCACGCCGACCGACGCCGCACACGTATTGGGTATTTCGACTCATTGGAGCACCACCGCAGCCGTGCTGGGAGCCCGCATCTGGGCGAGGCGGATGCGCAGCCTGTACGGTTACGGCAGCTGGGCAGACGGCGACGCAGAGGCCCCGTCGCGGGAGATTTTCGACCTCGTGATCGACGGCATCAGCCAGAAGCTCGTCGAAGCCGGCCTGCATGAACAGGACCGTCTCGGCGCCGCGCAAGCCGACAAGCTTGCGAAGCTGCTGACCGAAATGGCGATGCAGCGACGCCGGGATCCTTCGAAGGCGTCGGTGTTTTCGATGCAGTTTGCAGCCGATACACCGGTGGTGGCGGTGGGCGGACCGGCCGCCAGTTACTACCCGGAGGTCGCCCGCGGTCTGCAGGTGGGCCTCCATATGCCGCCTTTCGGGCAAGTGGCGAACGCGGTGGGCGCGGTGCTCGGCGAGGTTTCGCAGCGCGTGCATCTGACGATTACCCAGCCGGCGCGGGGCACTTTCCGCGTGTTCGCGAACGATGGGCCCAAGGACTTCAATCAGCTCGACGCCGCGGTCGCGCATGCCCGCGACTTGGCCGCCACCGAGGCGAGCGCGCTGGCGCGTGAGGCCGGGGCTGCGGAGGTAGAAGTCGCGTTCGAGCAGGACAAAAATAGCGTGAGCACCCAACTCGACGGCGACGTGTTCTTCGAGATGCGGGTGACCGCGATCGCGTCGGGGCCGCCGCGCTCAGCCCTCCCGCTCGTCGCGTGATTTGAAGATCCGCCATCGCGGGTTGCGCGAGCAGTCGCCACGTCCAACGGTAATCGCCAGATCGAGGCCGCCGGCCTCGTCGATCAGCGTCAGTCCCAGATTGACCTGTTCATGCAGGTGACGGCCCGCATCGGTCAGACGCACGCCCCGGTGCGACACGGGCCGAAAGCTTTCCGGTCGAGCGGTCGCTGACTTGAGCCGCTGTCATTGATCTCGTGACCTTGAGCCGCCGCCTTTCGGCTGAGTGACTTGGGTTACAGACCGACTTAAGTCGCCTCCCTAAGATTCGCGCTGCCGTTCTCACCTACTGATTACACACCTACCGCCAGGACTACTACCATGACTTTGATTTCGCGCTGCACCGTCGCCGGCCTGTTGGCCCTTTGCATCTCCTGCGGTGCCGCTGCCGCCGACAAAAACCTGTATGAGCGTCTGGGCGGCAAGCCGGCTTTGACTGCCGTAGTCAATGAATTGTGGGCGGTCGTATCCGCCGACCAGCGGATCAACGCCCTTTTCGCCAAGACCAAGCCGGAAGTCTTCGGCAGCCAGCTTGTCGACTTCCTGTGCGAGGCGAGCGGTGGTCCCTGCAAGTATCAGGGCAAGGACATGAAGAATGCCCACTCCGGCATGAAGCTGACTGAGGCCGATTTCAATGCGCTGGCCGACGATACCGTCAGGGCTCTCGACAAGTTCAAAGTGCCCGCCGGTGAGAAAAGTGAAGTCATGGGCCTTTTGAGCAGTCTCAAGGGCGACGTCGTCGGTCATTAAGCTGCATCGCATGCGCGATTAGGAAGGGCGGTTTAGCCGCCTTCCTTCGGAGACTCCCAGCATGGTCGAACGTGTCGTCGCCACCGAGAGTGCCTTGGCACTCATAGAGCAACTCATACTGAAGCACGGTCCCCTTGTGCTCCATCGGCCCTGCGCGTGCGGGGAGGAGGGACCTGCCAACTGCCTTCCTCAAGGAGACTTCATCGCAGGTACCGCGGACCTGCTGCTGGGGGAAATCGGCGGTTGCCATTTCTATATCACCGAGACTCAGCATGAATACTGGCAATACAATCAGCTCATCGTCGATGTGATGATCGAGGTCGGTGAAGGCGAATCTTTCTCGCTCGAAGACCTGGATAGCGGGTATTTACATACTCGCTCCCGTCTTTATTCCACCGAAGAGTGGGCGTTGCTGAGCCTCAAGCCCTTGCATTGAAGGGCTCCCCTGCGGGACGAAGATCGGACGCCCACGACTGAACAGCCCCTCCACTCACGAGTCGTCGTGCCCCTGGATACCCAGCCGGCGCATCTTTTCCCATAGCGTCTTGCGCGAAATGTCGAGCGCTTCCGCCGTGTGCGTCATGTGCCAATGGTGGCGTTCGAGTGTCATCTGCAGGTAGTCGCGTTCGCAGGCCATGAGATATTCGGCGAGCGACGGGGATAACGCGTCGTCCGTCTGTCCGGTCTCCAGGTCTTCCCCGAAAAAGGCTTCGGCGCCGAGGAGCGGGCCGGGGGAGAGGATGCAGGCGCGCTCGACTGCATGCTTGAGTTCGCGCACGTTGCCCGGCCAGGAATAGGACATCAGCGCCTGCTCGGTGCGCGGGTCGATGCGTCGGCGTTGGTCCTGATGGGCGCGATTGAAAAGCTCGACGAAATGGCGCACGAACCAGCGGATGTCCTCGGGGCGCTCGCGCAGCGGCGGGATGCGCAGATGGATGACGTGGATGCGGTAGTAGAGATCATCGCGAAAGGCTCCGGCATCGACCAATGCCTTGAGATCCTGGTGTGTCGCGCAGACGAGCCGGAAACTCACGTCAATCGGACTCTCGCTGCCGAGGCGCTGTAGCTTGCGCTCCTGAAGCACGCGCAGCAACTTGACCTGCATCGGCGGCGGCATGTCGCCGATCTCGTCGAGGAACAGCGTGCCGCCCTGTGCCTGTTCGAAATAGCCGCGCCTGGCCTTGGCGGCGCCGGTGAACGCGCCTTTTTCGTAGCCGAAGAGTTCGGCTTCGAGCAGCGATTCGGGGATCGCCGCGCAGTTGACGGCGACGAAGGGGGCCGCGGGGTCGCCCGCATGGCGATGAAAGAACTGTGCGACGTGCTCCTTGCCGACGCCCGATTCGCCGGTGATCAGCAGTACGCTGGCGCTGCGCGCGAGCCGCGGCAGGGTCTGGGCGATGCGCCGCATCGCGGGCGACACGCCGAGCGCGTCAGCGTCGGACTCCGTGCCCGCCATCACGCCATAGTCGTGCGCGAGCGCCTTCACCTTCGCGACGAGGGCGTCGGGATCGAAGGGCTTGGTGACGTAATCGGCAGCGCCGGCCTTGAGCAGTTCGACGGCCCGGTCGATGGTGCCGAAGGCGGTCATGAAGAGGAATGGCGGGAGCATCGACTGCCGCGCGACGAGGTCGAGGAAGAGATCGCCGCCGCTGCAGTCGGGCAGGCGGATGTCGCTGATCACCACCGCGTAGCGGCGCAGCGCGAGGGCTGCGGCCGCCTCGGTGCCGGTGTGGCACCAGTCGACGTCGAAACCTTCGAGGCGGAGCCGCTCGACGAGCGACTCGCCCATGATCTCGTCATCTTCAATCAGACAGAGCGGCGGCAGGACTTCTGCTGGCAGAGCCATAGGGGACCTCGATGGTGAAGGTGGTCGAGTCCGGCGCGCTGTCCACCGAAATCTCGCCGTCGAGCTGCTGCACGATCTGGTAGACGATCCACAGCCCCAGTCCGTGCCCCTTCCCGCTGTGTGTCGTGAAGGGTTCGAAGAGGTAGGGCAACTCCTCCGCCGGGATGTGCCGGCCGTCATTGAACACCGCGAGCGTAAGGCTATCGTCGGTGGTGTGGGCGTGCAGCCGCACGATGCCGCCGTTGCCCGCGGCGGCGACGGCATTGAGGAGCAGGTTGAGGATGATCTGGCGCACCAGCGTCGCCGGCAGCGGTAGCGGGGCGCCGAGCATGCCGTCGATGACGACCTTCGTCCCACACGCGTGAGCTTCGGCCTCGACGAGAATCAGCAGGTCGTCGATGTCCTGGGGTGCGAACGGTCGGTCTTCCACGCGGCTTTCGACGAGTAGTGCGGCGACGGTGTTGCGAATCTGCGTGAGGCCGCGTTCGAGCAGCGACAGCGTCTTTGCCGCAAGCGGATCGTCGCCGCCATGACGCTTGTAGGTGTTGATCGCGGTCAGCATGCCCGCGAGCGGGTTATTGATCTCGTGCGCGATCCCGGCCGTGAGGCGCCCGATCGCAGCAAGGCGCTCGGACACGAGCATCTGGCGCTCGAGTTCCTGCTTGTTGCGCAACTCGCCGACCATGCGGCGGAAGGCCGAGCCGAGCTGGCCGATCTCGTCGCGGCTGTGCGGCAGGTCGGCGAGGTGCGCCGCCTCCAGCTCGACCGGCACATGGCGCATCGCCTCCGCGAGACGCAGCAGCGGCTGGCCCGTGCGGCGCGACCAGAACCAGGAGATGGGGAGGATGACGGCGAGGACCACGAGGGTGACCAGCGCGGCGCGTCCGACGAGGCCCAGGAAGCGCGGCAGGAAGGGCGTCTTCGAGTAGCCGAGGATCACGTGGCCGAGCGCGACGCCGTCGGCGATCAGCGGCGACATGACGAAATACACGGGCGAGTCGACCGGTTCGAGGACCCGCTGTTCGGTCTGCGTGCCGCGCGACAGTTCGGCACGCAACAGGCCGTAAGCGCCCCCGCGGCTCGCCGCGCTGCTGCCGATGGGAAATTCGCGCGGCCGCGTCGACACGAAGACGCGGAAGTCGGCGTCGGTGACGAGCACGACCTCCGCCTGCAGTTCGGGGGCGGCGGGGTCCCGCTCGTGCGCCGATTGCAGGATCTCGTAGGCTCGCCAGATGTCGTCGTGCAGGACCGGCATGATGAGCGTGTGGGCGAGCACCCGGCCCATGCTTCGGGCATGGCCCTCGAGGTTCTGCCGGATTTCCTCGTATTCGCGCGCGACGAGGGCGCCGGTGACTGCGAGCGCGGTCCCGAGCACGGCACCCATGACCCGCAGCGGAATCTTCCAGCGGAGAGAGAGATCCGAGAGCGCGCTCACAGGCGCTCCACCCGCGCGGCCATGTGTGCGATCTCGGCGAACAGCTCCGGACTGGCACGGGTGAAACCGTCGAGGCGCAAGCGTCGCAGCAGCTCCTCGCCGACCGGATCGGCCGCCATCCCGAGCAGCACCGCCCGAAAGCGTTCGAGCTCGGCGGGCGGGATATCGGCGCGGGCGACGAAGGGCGGATAGCCGAGCAGCGGCGAACGCTCGACGATGCGGGTCGCGCGCGTGAGCTCGGGGCGCAACTCGGCGAGCGTCTCCCATACGTAGCCGTCCACCGCGCCGCCGTCGGCGAGCGCCACCCCCACGGCCTCGACGACCTTGCGGTGCGCCCAGGTGAAGAAGGTGCGCCCGAAGAAGTTGCCCGGATCCTCCTTGTGCGTCGCGAGCAGGTAGCGTGGATACAGGAAGCCGGAGTTGGAGTCCGGATCGGAGTACGCGAAGACCTTGCCGCGCAGGTCGGTGATCGAGGCCGAGCGTGTGTCGTCGGCGGGCACGATGATGTAGGAACGGTATTGCGGGCGGCCCTGCCACAGCGGCACGGCGACCAGCTTCAGCTCGCGCTGATGGCGCACGTAGGGATAGCCGCAGACCCAGGCGAAGTCGAGCTTGCCGCTGCGCACGAGGTCGACGATCTCGCGGTAGTTGCCGCGCTGGATGAAGACCACCGCACGTCCCAGTTTTGCTTCCAGCCAGCGCTGCCATTCGCGCAGGAAGCTCATCTGGTCGTCGAGGAAGACCGGTGTCAGACCGATGCGCAGCGTCTCGTCGCTCGCGCCAGCCGGCAGGGGCGCGAGCGCAGCGAGGAGCGCCGCGCAGCGAAGGAAGCGTCGGCGCGATTGCGATCCGGGGCTGCGATTGACCCTGTCCATGGCAGGGATGATATGCGCCCGCCGCGCGGTCTGCCACTGCCGCGGAAAGGACGTTACGCCGCGGTAGCACCTTGCGCCGCAACATCTCTGCCGGGCGTTACGAGGTCGTAACAACTCGTGTCATGCCACCCGAATCGCAATCGTGCTAAGACTACTCTGCCGTACGGGTTATTGCGTGCCGGGCCTTTGCTGGCGCGGATTTTGCGACTCAGGATCGTGAAGTACAGGCGTCCGGCGCCTTCACAAATGTGTGTTTCGTGAGCCCTGCCGGAACAAGGGTCGCAACATCGCAGGAGGTAAGCACATGAGTGAAGAACTCAGGGTCTCGGCCATCGAGACCAGGGAAAAGGCGGGCAAGCGCCGCTTCGCGATGGTGGTCGATACGCGCCGCTGCATCGGCTGCATGGCGTGCCAGGTCGCATGCAAGGCGGAATACGACACGCCGCTCGGTGTCAATCGCACTTGGGTGCCGTACAAGGTCGTCGGCAAGTATCCCAACGTCAAGAAGCAGTTTCTGCCGCGGCTGTGCAACCACTGCGACGATCCTCCGTGCGTGCGCAACTGCCCGGTCGGGGCGACCTTCAAGAACGAGGATGGTGGCTTCGTGCTGCAACGCTACGAGCGCTGCATCGGCTGCCGCAGCTGCATGGCGGCCTGCCCGTACAACGCGCGCTTCATGCTGCCCTCGCACCGCACCTACACGCCGATCACGAACGTCGTCGACAAGTGCACCTTCTGCTTCCACCGCGTCTCGCAGAACCTCGTGCCGGCTTGCGTGCAGACCTGCATCGGACGGGCGCGCGTGTTCGGCGATCTCAACGATCCGACGAGCGAGGTCTCCTACCTCGTCGCGAAGAACGCGACGCAGGTGCTGCGCCCCGAGGAAGGGACCAAGCCGCACGTGTTCTACATCGGCGCCGACCGCAACCAGACCGAGTTCGGTCGCGATGCCTACCGCCAACGGGACGTGATGGAGCTCGAGCGCTCCGCGTTCAAGCGTCACTTGAATATCTGAGGAGGCCATCATGGGTGACTACATCTGGTTCCACGATGTGTCGTGGCACGCGACCTACGCGATCTACTTCTTTGTCATCGGTATCTGCGCCGGTCTGTCCTTCCTGTCCTACGGCTCGTGGCGGACGGAGGCGCTGCGTCCGCTGCGCGAGAAGGCGGCCTACGGCTCGTTTGCGTTGCTGGTGGCAGGCGGGCTCCTGCTGATCGCCGACCTGTCGCAGCCCCTGCGCTTCCTCAACATCCTCAACCCGGTCTACCTGAACTTCACTTCGCCGCTCGCCTGGGGGGCGCTCAACATCGTGGCGTTCGGCATCGTGTCGCTGCTCTACCTTGTGGCGCTGCGGCAGGGCAAGGAGGCGCGCGGCAAGGTCCTCGCGACGGCGGCGGCGCTGCTCGCGCTGGGCTTGCCGGTCTACACCGGCTACGACCTCACGGTGCATCAGTCGCGCCCGGTGTGGAACACGCCCGTGATGCCGGTGCTGTTCGTCGCGCTCGCGGTGGCCTCGGGCTCCGCAGCCGGGGCGATCCTCGCCGGCTCGAACGCGGCGGCGCAGAAGCTGCTGCGCGAATACCTGCTGTGGTCGACGGCGGCGGTGGGCGTGATCCTGGTGTCGATCCTCGGTACGACGAATTACGGCGGGGCGGCGCAGGAGCTGACGTTCATGATCCTGACGACCGGCACGATGGGCCTGATCTTCGTCGGCATCGGCATCGTCGCTGGCACTGCGGCGCCGATCGCCCTGCTGCTGGCGCCCGTCGGCCGCGGGCAGACGGGCGTCGTGCTGGCCGGCGTGCTCGTGCTCGTCGGCGGGGCGGCGCTGCGCTACGCGCTGCTGATGGGCCCGCAGCAATTGCAGACCTTGTTCTGAACGGACCGCGAAGGAGATCAGGCCATGGAATTCCCGAAAATCACACGTCGCGCCTTCCTCAAGGTCAGTGCCGGGACGACTGCGGCGGCCGCGGCTGCGCCGCGCCTGCTGCAGGCGATGGAGAACGAGCCCGGCGGCAAGGACTTCAGTCCGGTGAATGCCGCCGAGCGCAAGGCGGTTCCGATCAATTGCCACGTGTGCAACGTCCAGGACGGGGCGATCGCCTATCTCGAGAACGACCGCGTCGTGAAGCTCGAAGGCAATCCCGAGCACGTATCGACGCGCGGCCGGCTGTGCGCGAAGGGCAATTCGGGCATGTGGTACAGCTACGACCCGGACCGGATCCTGTATCCGTTGCGTAGGGTCGGCGCACGCGGTGAAGGCAAGTGGAAGCGCATCACGTGGGACGAGGCGCTGGCCGAGGTCGCGGAGAAGCTCGATGCCGCGATCAAGGAGGACCCGAACACGATCATGATGAAATATGGGCGCAATCGCACTGGCGGCACGCTCGACCGCTTCATGCAGACGCTCGGCTCGGCGACGGTCGTGAACCACACTTCGGTGTGCGAGTCGTCGAAGAAGATCGGCATGGAACCGACCTGGGGCCCGGACATCGAGACGCCGGACTTCGCCAACGCGAAGTATGTGCTGAACTTCGGCTCCAACGTGCTGGAGGCGGCGTACTTCCACAACCCGCTGTCGCAGCGCATCGCCGAAGGGCGCGTCGATAACGAGATGAAGATCGTCACCTTCGACGTGCGCCTGTCGAACACCGCGGGCTTTTCCGACGAGTGGATTCCAGTGTTTCCGGCCACCGATGGCGCCGTGGCGCTGGCGATGGGCCACGTGATCCTGCGCGAGGACTTGCAGGACAGCGACTTCATCAACACCTGGACCAACGTCGCGGTCGACGAGCTCAAGGCGCATTACGCGCAGTACACGCCGGAATGGGCGGCGAAGATCTCCGGTGTGCCCGTCGAGACGATCGAGCGCATCGCGCGCGAGTTTGCGACGACCAAGCCGGCGACGCTGTTCACGTACCGCGGCCCGGCCAAGCACCTGTACGGCTCGTACAACGAGAAGGCGTGCATGATGCTGCCGATCATGACCGGCAACGTCGAACGGCGCGGCGGCTACTGCCTGCCGCGCGGCATGGGCTGGCCGCAGCCGCAGCCCGAGCCCGCCAAGCCGACCAAGGCCTCCTACCTGTCGCATCCGCCGGACTATCCGCTCGCGGCGCACAAGGTCAGCCACCTGGTGCCGTTCTGGATCGCCGAAGGCCGGCAGAAGATCAACGTCTACTTCACCTACCAGGACAACGCGGTCTATACGAACCCGGGATCGACGGCGGTGTGGGGCAAGCTCTACAAGGACGAGAAGCTGATTCCCTTCCTCGTCTCGATGAGTCCCTTCATGGGCGAGGAGACCGCGCTCGCGGACCTGATCCTGCCCGACTGCCCCTACCTCGAACGCTGGGAGCCGGAATCGATGCCGAATTCGCTGTGGCCCTGGCTGGGCATCCGCCAGCCGGTGCACGCCTCGCTCGGCGAATCGCGCGAGAACCGCATGCTGCTGCGCGACATCATCTGGAAGCTGGACCCGGACGGCAAGCGCGGCATGAAGCAGTTCTGGGACTTCAAGGACGGCGAGGACTACATGCGCCATCACTTCGACAACGTACCCGGCCTCAAGGAAGCCGGCGGCCTGGATTTCCTGAAGAAGCACGGCGTCTGGCCGATCTACGGCAAGCTCGACCCGAAGACCGGCAAGATCTCCGACAAGACCGGCCGCGAGATCAAGGCCGACTACGGCCTGTACCTCAAGGAGCTGTCGGCCGCCGACATGGCCGGCGCCACCGTCGATGGCAAGGGTGTCATCAGCAAGAACGGCAAGGCGATCGGCGTCCGCCGCGAGGGCAAGAACTGCGTCGGCTTCCCGACCGGCAACCGGCTGATCAATGTCCGCATCGACCAGTGGGCCGAGTACGGCTTCAACCCGATGCCGACCTTCAAGCGCATTCCCTGGCACGAGGCGATGAAGGAAGACGAACTGATCCTGTCGACCTTCAAGCTCAATGTGATGAAGCAGTCGCGCACCGCCGCCGTCAAATGGCTGGCCGAGATCGCCCACAGCAACCCGGCCTGGATGAATCCGGAAACCGCCGCCAAGCTCGGCGTCAAGACCGGTGACCTGGTCCGCGTCGAGAGCGCGGTCGGCCACCTGGTAACCAAGGCCTACGTCACCGAAGGCATCCATCCCAAGGTGGTGTCGATCCCGACCGGCTTCGGCCACTGGGAATACGGCCGCCTGGCGACCCTGAAGCTGAAGGACAAGAAAGGGGAATACAGCCACGGCGCCGACGATCCCGATCTCAACAACGTCTGGTGGGACGACAAGGGGGTGCATCCGAACAACATCATCCCGGTGGTGGCCGACCCGATCGGCGGTTCGCAGGGCTGGTACGACACCGTGGTCAAGGTGACCAAGGCCGGCCCCAACGACAAGTACGGGGACAGCGAGGGGGATTGGGACAAGCACGTGGCGGCCTTCAAGGAAACCATGCGCTACGCCTACACCGGCGACCTGCACCGCAAGATGCATCCGGAAATGGCCGCCTGGGCAGGCCCGGACAGCGTCAAGAAGAAGGCGCCGGGCGGGCATTGAGGCGATTGAGCAGAGCCCATTGACGATGGCTACCCGGCCCGCGCTCGACACGGGCCGGCATGGATTGGAGATCCCATGCTGAAGACCTTGTTCGCACTCG
>NZ_DATFAO010000016.1:0-47802 GCF_035254505.1 Aromatoleum sp.
GTAGGTGACGAAGAGCAGGTAATAGACGAAGCGGTACTCGGTGACCTTGCCGGCATACGCGTCCGCGAGGAACGCGATCTGCGTGAAGGTGAAGAACGAGATTCCGATCGGCAGGATCACGCCGAGCAAGGGGATGCCGCCGCCGGTCACCGCGTTGAGGCTGGCGACGAAGAAATCGGCGTACTTGTAGTAGGCGAGCAGCAGCAGGTTGGTGGCCACCGCGAGCGTCAGCGCGCGCCGCCCTTCGACCGCGCCCGCGTGCCGCGCGATGTATCCGCCGGCGAGGTAGTTGCCCACGATCGATCCGAGCAGCAGCGCCAGGTAGCGGTAGTCCCACCACGCGTAGAAGAAGAGCGAACAGGCGGCGAGCCAGCCCGCGCCGACGCCTTTTCCCAGGCGGCCAAGGACGAAGAAGCCGAGCAGCGTGATCGGCAGGAAGGCGAGCAGGAAAGGGTAGGAGTTGAACAGCATCGCCCCCTCCTTTCACTTCCACTCGAAGCGCACGACGTTCGACAGACGGCTCAGATTGCGGTCGGCGTCCCAGGAGCAGATCGCGACGTAGTAGGTGCCGGGCTTCAGGTTTTCCACCGTCGGCTGGACCGGCGCTCCGAAGGCCTCGTGTGGCAGCAGCTCGTGCATCGTGAAGGTTTCGGTCGTGCCTGGCGCCCCGGGCGTCGGCTCGCCGGCGACGTGCTCGGCCATCCAGAAGGCGTTGACCTTGTCCCAGTCGGGGCTGACCTGCGGCGGGCCGGAGCGCTCGTTCGTGAAGTCGCCCGGCATGATCCGCAGGTCGATCTTGCCGTTCTTTTGGCGCGACAGGATGGCAGTTTCGACCTCGGTGACGACGCGCTGCTTCTCGGCAGCCCGCTGCGGGTTGTCGGTCGGCGCGAACTCGACGATGGGCTTTTCGCTGTACTTGACGAAGTAGCGCTCCGCGCGCCCGCTCGGGCCGTCATCCTTCGGCGCAGTCCAGCTCAGTGTGACGCCGGTGCGCGCGACACGGACCACGCGCAGATCCGTGATCGCGTCCGGTGGCGTCGTCGAGCGCTTGGCGACGTTCTCGCGTTCCCACGCGATCACTTGCGTGAAGGGCGGAGCAACCCAGCTGTCGCGCGGCGAATTGACGAGCGACTCGTAGCGCTGGCGGATCTCGGGCCAGCCGGTGTAGTGGTACAGGTAGGGGAAGGGCTGCAACATGTGGTCATGACGCTGCGGCATCACCGATTTTTCCTCCTCGCCGATATATTGCGAGGGCATCGTCGTCCAGTTGTTGAGCATCCCGAGCTTGGGATAGAACAGCACGTGGTGCGCGAAGTAGTCGGCCTGGCCCCACAGGCCGTCGAGGATGCGCTCGTCACCGTATGTCCTGTAGGCTTCGTGGAGCGCCAGCACGCTCTGCGCCTCCATCCAGGTTTGCGCCTTCGAGACGGCGACCGGGCTGGCCTTGAAGAGTTCGAGGAACTTGCCGGCCAGTTGTTCCTCGCGCGCAGGACTGGTCAGCTGCCCGTGCCGGCTGCGCAGCACACCCAGCATGCGGCGCACCTGCCAGCGGGCGAACTCGTCGAACACGGGGCTCCCGGTGGCCTGGAAGCCGGCGAGATTGGTGTACAGCATCCAAGAATAGACACGGGCGTAATGTCCGCGCCAGAGGGCGTCCGGGTCCTTCTCGAAGTAATCGGTCCTCGTCAATGGCTGCATCTTGCCGTTGAAGAGGTTCACGTGCTGGAAGTTGATGTCCCAGTTTACGAAGCCGTAGATCGCATCGAGTGCGCGCCGGTCGCCGAAGAGATAGTAGTACTCGAAGAGCCGGAACATCGCGTAGTGCTCCATATCCGGCAGGATCTTGTACCCGTTCAGGTAGCTCCATCCCCCGACCGGCCTTTTCTCCGGTCCGCGTGGCGTCGGCACGTCCTTCATCCGATCGCTTTGCCACGTGTAGAAGTCCTTTGGACCGAAGCCAGCCAGCACGTTCCAGTCGGCGAGCGCGCGGTCCACGGCCACCAGGCGCTGCGCCCCGTCGCCGAAGCGGATGTGGTTGTCTCGATAGACCCAGCCAGGATTCTGCGAGATCGTCCAGCGGCTGATGGCGAGGTTCTTCTCCAGATCGGCCAATTGGCCGGTGCTGAGAAAATCGAGCCAGCCAGAGCTCAGGCTGTCGTGATGGCCGCCCGAGTTGTAGCTGCCATTCTCGCCGTGACGCTTGATGCCAGCCCCGTTGGGTATCCAATGCCCATCTCCTCCCACCTTGCTGCGGCGTCCATCGGCCGGCGAACGGGCGATCTCGAAGTACCAGGCCTCGGAATCCGAATACCAGGCGGGCGGAGCCAGAGCGAAGAGCGGGTATTCGAAGGCCTCGGCGACGTCGGCGACGCGTGCGCTCTGCGCGTCGCCGCGATGGAAGTAATAGAGTGCGTCGTGGACTTGCCGACGGCCGAAATCGAGATCGTATTCGGGGCGGGTGCCATCCCTCGGCTCCGCGTGCCCCGGACTGTCGGCCTGCAGCACGACCTGCAAGCGGTCGGACGAGGCGCCGATCGCACGCGGCGCGTGCTCCCACAGATAGCGCATCATCACCGCGACGCCGCCGCCGGCATCCGAGACGTCGAGGAAGCGCCCGCGCTTGCCCGCGGCGACCGGCTTGTCGACCGCTCCGTCGCGGCCCGCGCCCAACTGGTAGCCGCCCTCGCTGACCACTTGCCCGCCGTACTTCGATTCGGAATGCGCTTCGCCCTGGTAGAGCCAGGCCTGCTGGCCGGCGCCGACCCGGACATTCCCGATGGCAGGCAGCCCGCCGTTTGCCTGCAGCCCGCCGCCGGTCACGACCGCGTCGTTTGCGAGGCGCAGCGAATGGGAGAGTCCCGCTTCACGGAAAAGATGGTTGTAGAGCGGTGGAGTCCGGTCCGAGTTTTCGATCGCATGCTCGACCTTTACGAAGCCCTGGCCGCGGTAGAAGTGCAGCCGCGTCGTGTAGTTGTACATGCCCTCGCGCAGGATGCCGCGGCCGGACTTGCCCGGCATGTGACGCCCGCGGATCACCACCACGCTGCGCAGCGGCCCTCGCGTCTCGACGCTGACTTCGACCGGAGCGCCCCGGTACACCGACTCGGCGATGTCGACCTTCTCGACATTCTGCGTCTTGTTCCAGCCGTGCGTGTTCCAGCTGGACCCGGTATCGTGCTCCATCCGGTCGACGGCCCCCGAACGCAGCCATGGGCCGTCCTCAGCCTGACCGCGCAGGATTTCCCGCGTGTCGATGCTGACGGATTTGAACACCGCCCCGTCCTTCTTCGACACGCGCGCCGTCAGCGTGCCCGTCTTCACGACGATCGCGTCACCCTCTTCGTCGATGCGCACGGGCTCCGCGATTGCCTGAGCCGGCTTCTTGTTCTGCAGAAAGACGACGGTCTTGCCTCCGGGCTGCACGTTCACCTGAAAATCGAGCAGTACCCAGCGGATCGAGTTGTCGCGTGCCCAGTAGCGGGCGAGCACCTCGGTCTGCAAGGGGATTTCCCGGCCGTTTTCATCGACGAGGCGCAGGTCGGCGGGGTCCTGCAGCACGCCGTAGGGCAAGGGCACACCAGTGGTGACGGGCCAACTTCTCCGCTCGACGCCGGAGTTGTCCTTGATCGTCAAGGGCACGGAAAACTGGCCGTCGCGCCACTCGTAGGCGCTGCCTGCGAACCTCGGCGGAATCTCCAACGCCGACGCGGGCATCAGGAAGCATAGCAGCACGAGTCCGAACGTCGTCCGCAATACGGCGATCATCGCAACCTCACGTTCTTGGCAAGCAGCCGTTGCCTTCCCGGTCCGTCGTCCTGCTCGAAGACGAGCACGAAGCCATCGGGTCCGGCGGCAAGCGCGGGGTTCGATACGGCTTTGTCCGTGTCGTGGAGCACCAGCAGCTTTCCCGGCTCGTCGAGTCGCATGCCAGTCGACGACAGGCGGGCGCCGACGATGCGGCTCACGGAAGGGGGTCTGCCGCTCGGCGCCTCCGGTGCGGCAACGAGGAGGACGTTGTCGCCGAATGCGCCCGCCACGGGCCCATCGACCTGCCAACGCGCGGAAAACAGGGCGATGGCCTGTCTCGGGTCCCAGGCGGAAGTCCGGTGCTCGGCCTCCTGATTGGGATTCGCCTCCGCGACGGCCGAGCGGGCACTGAACATCGCGCCGAGGGGCACCATTCGTCCGCGGCCGATATCACCCCACGAGGCGTAGAGCACGGCAGCGGTCGCACCGGCCGCGAAACGGCCGTCGTCCCGCCCAACGGCGGGCGTCGGGGAGCGCTCGACGTCGAGCACGTCGAACTTGCTTCCGGTCACGCGGACGCGTGCGAAATAGCGCGTGATGATCCCTTCGACGCTGCCGGCGGCCCATTTGCTTTCGTCCTTCCACGACAGGAAGACCGTGGTGCCCAGGCTCGCGAGGGAGGGATCACCGCCGACCAAGGTCTCGCCGCGAAAAGCGAGCGGACGCGGACTGGAAGGTTTGCCGGACGCACTGAGCAGGGAGCTTCGGATTTCGTAGCGATGGTCGGCGTAATGCTGCCAGACGAGTACCGCCCCGTCGGCGATGGCTGCGACCGCGGGGCTCGCCTGGTTCCCCTCGCCGCCTGCGATCAGAATCCCCCCGGGATCACGCACCTTGCCATCGACGTCGACCCGCGACGCGTAGACGTCCCAGTCACGCCCGTTCCGGAAGTCGTGCCAGACGACGACGAACACGCCGTCGGCGAACACGACCTTCGGCCTGTCCTGGCTCCCCTTTTCGACGCATATCGGGATCGGTTCGCCGATTGCATGGCCCGTCGAGTCGAGGCGCAGCGCGAATACGTCGGATTCCTGCTGTTCGAAGTAATCGCGCCCCTGCTGCCACACCAGCAGGAAGTGCCCTTGCCCATCGCCGGCGAGCTCCGGGTTCAGCGCGGCGCGCGCGTCGGGAGCGGGCAGGACGAGCGCATCCGGAGGGGCGGCCAGCGCGAGCGGCGCGAAACAGCAGGCCGCAAGAAGGGTGCAACGGGCCGCGATGGTCATGGGTGCCCCCGCGGAGACTCGCGACGCAGCCGGAAGAGCCGCGTTCCGAGCAAACCCTGGCCTTCGACATACTGCGTCATGCCGGTCCACACATTGATCGCCCCGTAGAGGTTTCCCTGCGCATCGCGCCCGAGCAGATGACTCACCATCAGGTCGGTCATGTCACCGTCGGGCCGCAGTTGCCCCTTCGCGTTCGGTTTGACGACCGCGGCCCCCCGGCTGCGATTCGGATGGATCGAGGCGATGCCCCAACGCCCGTTGTTCATCAAGGTCGCCGTCGTGCCCGTACCATCGGCCGGCACGCGGCGGATATCGTATTCGTCGCCGCCGCAGACGTAGGCCGCCGAACCGTCGGGCTGCACCGCAATGCTCGTCGGGGTGTCGAAGAACGCCTCGCGCGGCGGCCCGTCGCCGATCGAGAGCCGGGTCGCGATCTCGACAAAACGCCCCGCCAGATGGGTCGCGGTTCCGTCCGGATCGATACGGACGACGAAATCCGGGGTCCGCGACACGAAATAGACGTTGCCGCGCGAATCGGCATCGCCCATCATGACATTCAGCTTCGGCGGACGGTCCGGGCTACGCGCCATGGATTTCGGCCACGGGCCGAGGTAGCGGACCGACTTGCCGTCTGCACTGACGCGGAAATAGCCGCCGTCATCCGCGACCGTCACCTCTCCGTTCGGCGTCACAGCGACCGAAATCGTCCCGTTGAAGCGCACATCCTTCGAACCCACCGAATCGCCGGTGCCGTCGCGGCGCACGCCTCCCCCCGCCCAGGTATCGACCTGCCACACGCCGTCCCGCTTGTGGATGCGCCGCACCGCCCGGTTGCCGCCATCCGCGACGAACACGCCGTTCGGGCCGCATGCGATGTTGTGGGCGCCGTAGTAGGCGTTGAATCCGAGGCGAAACTGCGCCTGGTATGCCGGGCCGTCGCGATAGCCCGGCTCCCCGCTCCCAGCGAGGTGGGTGCGACGGCCATCCGGCGTGACGATATCGATGAATTGGCCGCTCGCGAGAAACAGACGCCCCTCCTGGTCGCCGCACAAGGCGTGCACCTCGCCCCCCGCCTGCGCGACCGGGCCTCCCTCGGGGCCGCCGCCCAGCGCCTTCGTGAAGTCCTCGACGACCCAGCGCTCTTCGCGCCAGTCCGGTCCGGCCGCAATGGAAAGGCGACAGACGAATGCCAAAGCCAGCAGCACTGCGGCGCCGGCGCGCGACCCAGTTTCGCGCACAAGACCTTGCCCCTTGCCGCCGGACGCGCCAAGCATCGCGCCGCTCCCCTGACTATTCCTTTCCACTCTTGAAACCGCCGCGCCAGCGCCGCTGGACGTCTTCCGGCGGGCAGAATCGGCAACCGGTTTCCGGAGGCGGAGGCGTCGTCACAGGCGCGCCGGCCGCCGCCGCTGCACCACCCGACGGGGCTGCGCCACCCTCGGCGCCCTGCCCGGCGTCCGCCGTCGATGCGGGCGCGTCGGGCTCAGGCTTTGCAACCGGCTCCGGGAACGGCTTCTTTCCACCGAGCGCCAGATAGGCCTTTTGCAAAGGCTCCGAAGCCGGCACGTGTTTCAGCCCGTCGGTCGCGACCTTCAGTGCATCGCCATTGCGCTTGCCCTGCTGGTACAGATCGATCAGGGCCTGATAGGCGGGTTCGTAGGCGGGATTGAAGGTGACCGCCTCACTGAACCAATGCTCCGCCTGCCCGACATCCTTGAGCTGGAGTTCAACCTTGCCGAGCTCGACATAGATCTGCGGACGCATCGCGAAGCGCGGCTCCGTGTGATCGATGACGTAGGTGTAATTTCCCTTTGCCGCGCCGAGTATCGAGGTGCGCTCTTTTGCGTCGCGAGCGCTGCGCGCGCGGTTCACGAAATTGACGGCAAAGCAGTAATGATGGATATGCAGCCAATTGGCCCGGCCCATCTGTTCCGCAGCCGGAATCCCGACACCGCTGGCGCTTCCTCCGATTCGCTGGCCGCAGAATGGCGGCAGCAGCCGCATTTCGGCCGAGGTCGGCTTGAAGGCCTCGCCCGCGGTCGCTACGGACGTCGCGGCCAGGAGCAGACAGGTCAACAGTCCCGCGATCGACAAGCGTTTCATGTTGTGCTCCTCAGTTCTCACTCAGTTTTCCCTCTGCTCGGCGCGAATTGTTGTCTTCGGCCAGCGCCGCCGTCCGGGTCGCCACCGCGTCCCAGCTCAGGGTTTCGCGCGCGCGGGTGAGCCCCGCGCCCCCGAGCGCGGCGCGGCGGACGTCATCCCGCAGGATCTCCAGGATCGCTGCAAGCAAGGCCGGTTGCGATTCACCGTCGACGCGCAGCCCCGTGACGCCGTCGATCACCGCCGAACCGGTTCCCCCGGCGCGCCCCGCGATCACTGCCTTGCCGCACGCGGCCGCCTCGATGAAGACGATGCCGAAACCTTCGGTGTCGCCGCCGATTTCGCGATTGGCGAGCACGAAGAGCTCGCACGCGTTGTACCAGCGCGGCAGGTCGTCCATCGGCACGTGGCCGAGGCGATGCACGCGCTCCGTCACCCCGAGTTCGCGCGCGAGCTCGTCGAGATAGGCGGAGTCCTCGCCGATGCCGATGATCGCGTAGTGCACGTCGAGCCCCGATGCGACGAGTTCCGGCAGACAACGGATCACGCTGTCGAAGCCCTTGCGGCGCTGCAGGCGGCCGACCGACAGCAGGAGCCGGGCATCGGGGGCGAGTCCGAGGCCGTCGCGAAGGTCGTCCGACGGCAGCCCGGACTGGAACCGCGCGGTGTCGACACCGGGATGGACGATCGCGATGCGCTCCGGTCGCACCCCCATGTCGACAAGCGCCTGGCGCGTGAAGTCGCTGTTGGCGATGACCTGGTCGGCGTGACGCAATGCAAAACACATCGCACGGTATTTGTTGCCTCGCCCCCAGCCGGTCAGCTCCTCGCCGTGCGCGTAGATCGTCACGGGGAGCCAGCTCAGGCGCCCGACGAGCCACGCGACCAGCCCTTCGGGCAGCGAGCGGCCGGCGTGGACGGCATCGAAGCGGTGACGCAACGCAAGCGCCAGCGACCGCACGAAGAGCTTCCCGTACATCGCGAGCGACTCCGGCCGCAGCCATCGCACGCGCCGCAGGTCGAGCCGATGCACGCTGTTCGGATGAGCCGCGTCGTGCTCGGCGGCGCCGGGCACGGCGGCGGTGACGATGTGAATGTCCTTGCCCCCGAGACGCCGATAGACCTCGTCGAACCATACGGCGGTGCCGCCCTTGGTCGGCAGGAACAGTTCGGTGATCACGAGGTAGCGTCGGTTCATCGTCCAATACACTCGGTCTGGGCTTGGGGCAGTCTAGCAATCGGCCTGATAGTGCGAGCGTCGGAAATTCACGCCGCCGAGGAAATTTCCGGCCCTGCGTATGACGGATCCAAGTCCGGTGATTTTCAGTATGCGAGCGGGACCGGCCTCAGCGGCAATTCGTCGCAGCCACGCCACCACCCGCAGCCGCAAGTCCCGCTCGCGGAAGGGCGACTCGGCGTCCCGCAATATCTGCGCGAGTTCTGCGGTCGCCATGAAGCGCAGGTCGTGGTGAGCGGTCAGCGATCCGCGCAGTGCACGCTCGAGTTCGGCGATCACCGCGTCCCGGACCTCCAGCGGCCCGACGAAATTCGACCGATGCGTCTCGAGCAGCGTCGCGCGGCCTTGGGCAGTCCTTTCTTCCAGAGCTCGCCAGACGTCCTCCGCCCGGTGGCCACGCAGAGGTTCGAAATAGACATCGCGCACGGCATAGCAGACGTCGCCCTGCCCGCGATCGCCATTCCGGATGCGCCGCGTGGGCGACGCGAGTCCTCCCATGGCATCCCGGCCCTCGTATCGGCAGCCGGGGGTGACGACGCAGGAAACCCCGCATGTCGCCCAGGCGCGCTCCACCACGTCGTCCCAGACGAAGGTATTGGGCACCGCCACCTCGGGCACCGCACCGAACACGTATCGCAACACGGCCGCTTCCTCCCGCACGGCCAGTGCCACGGCCGATGCCAGGACTGGAGAACTCGGCAAGCGGGCGGCATCCACCCAGCGGCTCTGCAAGGCCGCGGGCAGGTCCTCGCTGCGTGGGCAGTCGGCGCGCAGCCAGTCGCGCAGGGCCTGTCGCTGCGCGGGGTCCGCGCGCTCATCGAGACAAGCCAGCAGCGAATCCGGCCAGAAATGCTCCAGTCCGTGCCATTGCGGCGCGAAGACGGCGCGCTCGCGTCCCGCCTGCATCGCTTCCCGCACCGGCGTGAAGGCCGGGTCCGCGAGCGTGCGCCTGACGTAGCGCGTACATCCGCCGTCGAGGATCGCCTGCCCGTCCGGAACAGCCGAAACGACACCGAGCGTCATCACCGCCGAACGCCCGCCATCGTCGCGCAGCGACTCCAGCACGCGGGCCAGCTCCTGCAAGGCCGCCGCATCTTCGCTCGGCCCCGGCCCCCAGTCGTCGCTTTCGACGATCAGCACCGGGCAGGCGAGCACGGGCTCCCGCCATGCCGCAAGCAGTGTCCGCCAGTTCAGCAATACCAGCAGGCCCACCGAGGCGGCGAACCATGCGAGGATCAGGAGGAGAAGGATATGGATCATGAAAATGGATCAGAAGTCGAAATAGATGAACTTCTGCGTCGGGCCGCCGAAGATCACGACCGCGACGACCAGCATCGCGTAGCTCGCGCCCCGTAGCGGGAAGGGCACGCGCCACCACCAATCGACGCCATTGCGTTGGAAGAAGGCGACGATGCGCGGCTCGACCAGTGCCAGGCCGACCGTGGCGAGCACCCCGGCGATCTCGTATGCGCGCATCGGCACCACCGAGATGGGATCGGCAAGCCCCAGCATCGCGCCGCAGATTGCCCATGCGTCGCCGAAATTCGGCGCCCGGAAGAACACCCAGGTGAAATGCACGGCGACGAAAGTCGCGGGCCAGCCCAGCCAGGACAGCGCACGATCCGCCAAGGCTCCTTCCGCGACGCCCGCCGCGCGGAGCCCGGAATTGAGCAGCCGGTGCGCTATCAGCAGGCAGCCGTGCAGCAATCCCCAGAACACGAAGGTCCAGTTCGCACCGTGCCACAGGCCGCCGAGCAGCATCGTCACGAGCAGGTTGCGATAGGCATTGAAGCGCCCGCCGCGGTTGCCGCCCATCGAGATGTAGAGATAGTCGCGCAGCCAGCGCGACAGCGACATATGCCAGCGATGCCAGAATTCGGTCGCGCTACGCGCCAAATAAGGGAAGCGGAAGTTGAGCGGCAGCGTGACGCCGAACATGCACGCGAGCCCGAGCGCCATCTCGCTGTAGCCGGAGAAATCGAAGTAGATCTCCATGCCGAAGCCCAGCGTCGCGAGCCAGGCGTGTACGAAATCGAGCTGTTCGGGGTGCGTGTAGAGCGCATCGACCAGCGGCGCGAGGTTGTCCGCGAGCAAAGCTTTCTTGATCAGGCCCCCCGCGAAGATGAAGGCGCCGAGCCGCAGGTTCTGCCAGGTGATCGGCTGCAGCGCTTCAAGCTGTGCGACGAGTTCGTGCACCCGCACGATCGGGCCGGCGATCAGCTGCGGGAAGAAGCTCACGAACAGGCACCAGTGGCGGAAGCTGATGCGCCGCGTGCAATCGCCGCGGTAGACGTCGATCGTCGCACTGAGCATGTGGAAGGTGTAGAAGCTGATGCCCAGCGGCAAGACCCAGTCGACCCACGCTGGGCGCTGCACGGCGACGTCCGCCCCCGCCGCACGGGCGAGCCACAGCGCGGACTCGATCACGAGCGCCAAGTACTTGAAGCAGCCGAGCACGATCAGGTTCGCCGTGATGGCAGCGATCATCAGCGCCCGCGATCGCGTCGCGAGCATGCCGCGATACACGAACCAGTTGGCCGTCACCGACAGCCCGAGCAGGATCAGGTAGGCGGGCTTCCAGGATGCATAGAAGAGGATGCTGGCGACGAGCAGCACTGTCGCGCGCTGGGTCGGCGAACGCGCGAACATGTACATCGCCATGACCGCGGCGAAGAACACGGCGAAGGTCGCGCTGCTGAAGATCATTCCGCCCTCACCCGGATCGTGCGCAGACCGTCGTCGGCAAGGGCCCGTCCGAGTTCTGCGCTGAAGCGCTGTGCGCCGCGGTCGTTCAGATGACCGGCGTTGATGAACTCTTCCGGATTACGCTGCTCCCCCGCCCCGAGCGCCACCATCGGCACTCCGCGCGCCGCAAGCGCGTCGCGGATCTTCAGGTAGGGCGCTGCGGCCGGATGTCGCTCGTCGAGATACAGCAGCTGACGCGTGAGGAGCGGCGGAAACACCACGCTGACCTTGACCTGCCGTTCATGCAGCAGATCGAGCAAGGCGATGAAGTCGGCCGCAACGGTCGGGCTCGGCGGCTGGGTGGAACCGGCCTCCTGGCGCATCACCTGACCGGCATCCTGCGTCGTCGCGCTGAAGCCGGGTCGGTACCCGAGTCTCTGCGCGGCCCCGCCGCCGAGAGGCTCCGCCGGTGCGAACGCCGATTGGACGAACTGTCCGAGTTTCGCCGGCTCGCGCAGCTGCTTCAGGTTTGTCGCATAGCCCCAGCCGCGCACCATGCTGCGCGCGAGATTGAGGTAGTCGCCCTGCTCCAGCATGCGTGACCGGTCTCCGAAGAACACCAGATAGCCCAGCGAATCGTCTCCCTGCATCAGCCCCTCGTCCAAGCCGATGACCACCTGCCGAATCGCGCCGGGCCCGAGCAGCTTGTCGGCGTCGAGGCGGCGGGCGATCCCGTACAGAACGCTGGCATTCGCGCCGGGCAGGCCGAGATTGAACGCCGTCCTCCCCGCCGACGGCCCCGCGTTGGCAAGCACGGTCGCGGGATCAAAGCCGTTATCGACGCGGCTGTTCCCCATGATCAGCAAGGACGGCCGCATCTGTTCCACATAGAGTAGCTTGTCCATCGCTCTTCCCGCGGCAAATACCGAGCGGAAACGATGGAGAATTGCATCCGAATGCAACGCGAATTCCCCTGCCAGCAGCAGGATCACGCCGACGACAATGCCGGCTCCCTGCCGGCGCCATGGCATTTTCATCGCCCCCTCCCCGCGCGTTTGCAGCGGCAAGTGTGACCTCTGCACCATCCCATCGATTTCGCATCAGCTAACATGACCGCTGCCTCCTCGACTGGAAGATGAGACGCGCATGGACACTCGACGAATCCTGTGTGGCTGGGTAAATCTGCAGACAGGGGACCCAACCCCGCCCGACATCCTGCAGAGGATGTTCTCCGCGGAAGGCGCCGAAGCGCCGGCAAATCCGCTCAGACTCGGGGAGGCCGGCTGGGCCGCCACGGGGCGGGAGGCCTCGGCGATGGCCCACGATGCGGAAACGGGCATCATCGCAATCGTGCTCGGCCGCCCGATATGGATCAGTGCTGCGACAGCGGCACGCGCCTCGGCTGACGGCCACGCCGCCGCTGCGGCGAGACGTTATGCGGAAGTCGGTGAGCGCCTGTTCGACGAAATGCAGGGAAGCTTCTCCCTCGCGATCTGCGACCTGCGGGAAGGAAGCACGCTCCTCGCGATCGACCGCTGCGGCGTCGAACGCATGTGCTTCGCGCGCGTCGGCCCGCTGCTGGTCTTCTCCACGAGCGCGCGCGCTGTCGCGGCCCATCCCGCGGTCAAAGCCTCGCTCGACCAGCAGTCGCTCTACGAATACCTTTACTGCCACATGGTGCCGAGCCCCGGCACTGCGTTCCGCGGCGTCGAGAAACTGCTCCCCGCCCAACGCCTGCTGGCCACGGCACAGCAATCCAGACGTGACTTCTACTGGGCCATGCGCTTCGCCCCGGACAAGCAGGCAAGATCCGACGCACAGCGCGAAACCTTCCGCCGCTTGCTTCGCCAAGCCGTCGAGCGACAGGTCGACGAAGCCCCCGTGGGCGCCTTCCTGTCGGGCGGCACGGACAGTTCGACCGTCACCGGACTGCTGGGAGAGGTCAGCGGGGAGCCGGCCCGCACCTTCTCGATCGGCTTCGACGCAGAAGGATTCGACGAACTCGACTACGCCCGTGTCACCGCCCGCCATTTCGGCGCCGATGCGCGCGAGTTCTACGTGACGCCGGAACACGTCGCCGAGGCGCTGCCGATGATCGCGACGTCCTACGACGAGCCCTTCGGCAACGCCTCCGCAGTCCCGACCTACTTTTGCGCCCGCATCGCGCGTGAGCATGGCATTCGAGCGATGCTCGCCGGCGACGGCGGAGACGAGTTCTTCGGCGGCAATGTCCGTTACGCGAAGCAAGGCGTATTCGAACGCTACCAGTCGCTCACCCCCGGGCTGCGGCAGGTGCTGGAGCCGCTGGTGATGAACTTCCCCTTCGGTTCGGCGATCATGCCGGTACGCAAGGCGAGGAGCTACATCCGTCAGGCGAGCGTCCCGCTGCCCGACCGTCTCGAATCCTACAATTTCCTGCATCGCGACCCGCTCACCGACATCTTCGAGCCGGAATTCCTCGCCGCCGTCGATACCGAGCGCCCGCTCGCGATGATGCGCGAAGCCTACTTCCGCGCTCAATCGGCCGAGCCGGTCGATCGCATGATGCACCTCGACCACAAGATCACGCTGGCCGACAACGATCTGCGCAAGGTCTCGCGGATGTGCGAGGCTGCAGGCGTCGACGTGCGCTTTCCCTTCCTCGACACGGACCTCATCGACTTTTCCGGCACCCTTTCGGTGGATCAGAAGGTCAGCGGCAACCGCCTGCGCGTCTTCTTCAAGGAAGCGTTGAGCGACTTCCTGCCCGGAGAGACGATCACCAAGTCGAAGCACGGCTTCGGCCTTCCCTTCGGTCTGTGGCTGGCGCAGGACGGCCCGCTGCGCTCGCCGGCCACCTCCGCGCTCGAGAGCCTCGGGAGGCGCGGCATCGTGCGGCCGGATTACTTGCGGAGGCTGTGGCAGGAGCATTCGTCGGGCCATGCGAGCTATTTCGGCGTCATGATCTGGGTGCTGATCCAGCTCGAACTGTGGCTACAGCGGAATGATCGCCCGGTCGCGGCCTAGCTCCTGAGGGCTCGGCCAAGGCCGAAGGCGCGGGGCGCGACGGCCGCAGCTCGGCGATCTTCGTCACCCCGCTGTTTTCGAGCACCCCTTGGGCACGCAGCATCGCCTTCGCGGCCACGACGATCAGCACGAGGTTGTAGTAGTAGTCGAAGTAAGCCATGCCGAGGAAAGCGCCCGCCGTCAGGTAGGCGACGATGCTGACCTGCACCATCTTCGCCAGATCAGCCATCCAGGCATGCTCGGGCAGCTTGCGTACCGTGTGCGCGATCTTGGTTGCCGAACGCCAGGTCAAGGTCGCAAGCAGCAGGTACAGCCCGAGCCCGACGAAGCCCTGTTCGCCGAGCACCTCGAAATACACGCTATGCACGTCGCGCCAGTTCGTCGGGTCCGGCGCATAGATCGCGAACATCCCGCGCTGGAAGGTCTCGAATCCGCCGCCAAGGAAGCGGTCCCGCGCGAGATTGAACGCCATCCACCACGCATTGATCCGCCCCAACGCCGACTTGTCGTGATCGTAGGACTCGATCGTGTGCATGCGCTCGTACCAAGCCTCCGGCATCACTTGCAGCACCACGAATACCGCGCCAATCGCGAGCAGGGCGACCAGGAACTTCTGCCGCGACTTGAGCCAGAACATCACACCCATCGCGCCCATGCCGAGCATCGCCCCCCGCGACTGTGTGCCGATGGCGGCGATCGCGGTCAGCACCATGACTGCATACACTGCATTGCGAAACACCACGCGCTCGACACTGCGCGCGGTGAAGTAGAGCAGCGGGACCGTCATTGCCAAAGCGAGGCCGATCTCGTTGTTGCCTCCGATGAACGTACCCGGCGGCCCTTGCACACGATAGACGCCGCCGTGCAGGATCGTGAAAAGCCCGCCCTTCACTCCGTAGAAACCGATGGACAACGCCATCACCGCGACCAGCAACTTCAGGCGCTCTGGCGTCGTGATCAGCATCATCGCGACGAAGATCATCAACTGAATCTTGATGACCTTCTCGAACTGCACCCACGCCAGCTGAGGATAAACGGCGAAGGTGGTCGTGATCACCATCCACGCGACGAAGATCATCAGCACGACGGTCTCGCGCTCCCAGGGGATGCGCTTTTCCTCCCTCGAGGCAAGCATCGCGACCAGCGTGGTGATCGCGACGATCATCGCGAACGGCATCGTCGTGCTGAACCCCCACGCCATGCGGTGGGGATTCATGAAGCCCAGCCAGGTCCAGACCAGAATGCCGATCCACGGGCGCTTGATGATGAAGGGCAGCGAGCCGAAAACGGCCAGCGTAACCGCTATGTCGCGCATTCCGGCTGCTCCCGTGCGCCGACGTGGCTCATCACGTATCGATATTTCCCCGATTTCTCAGGGGGGATCTCGGCAGTAGTCTCGATCTCGATCCGCACGCCCTGCCCGAGGCGATTCGCCATGCCCTGGCGGATCCGGTCCTCGATTTCCGGCCCATAGCCCTCCGCCGGCACGACGATGATGCGCGTGAGCTCGAGGCTCTCCTGCACGATGCGAAAAGCCGCGACCTGTGGCAGATCGCGCACGACGTAGATCAGCGCAAGTCCGTGCATCACCGTGCCGTCGCGGGCGACGACGAAATCGGTCGTCCGTCCCTGGATGTCCTTCAAGAGCGGCAGGCCGCGTCCGCATGCGCAGGGCGCCGGGTCGAGCGCCGCGACGTCGCCGGTGCGGTAGCGGATAAAGGGGAAATCCCGCGTCGCGAGATGCGTGACGACGATTTCGCCCGTCTCCCCGACCGGCAACGGCTTGCCTTGCGGATCGACGATCTCGACGACGATGTCTTCGGCTGTCAGGTGCATGCCACCGGAAGGGCACTGATGTGCAATGAAGCCCGCATCCCGCCCGCCGTAACCGTTTGCGACGCGGCAGCCGAAGATGCGCTCGATCGTCGAGCGCTGATCGTCGTACAGCCGCTCGGAAGTGCAGAACGCCACCTTCACACCGAGGTCATCCATCCGCTGTCCGCGCGAGACGGCATGCCGGGCGATCAGCGACAGTGCCGATGGATAGCCGAAGAGCATCTTAGGACGACGCTTGCGGATGCGTTCGACGAAGGCGTCGAGCTTGCTTTCCGACATCTCGAAGGCGGGCAGCAGCTCGGTGCGCATCAGCCCGTCGCGCCAGTGGCGGATGTGATCCTGCGCCCCCAACTCGATCGGCGAACCCCACACCACGATCTCCGGGTCGCCGATATCGACGTCCCACCAGCGCGTCGCACGCCATTTCGCGGCGACGTCATGGCTGACGCGCTCGGCCCCAATGAAGAAGATCAGCGGCTCGCCACTCGACCCTCCCGTGTTGAAGCGCGCCAGGTCACGCGCGTCGTCGGACTTGAGCGCTTCGAGGTTCGCACGGATGTCGGCTTTACCGAGGAAAGGCAGGCGCGCGAGGTCCGAGGCGGATTCGATCTTGCGCGGATCGAAACCGATGCGCCCGAAGAGCTCGCGGTAATAAGGCACGTGCGCCTGTGCATGCACGAGCAAGGCCTGTAGACGCTCGAACTGCAGACGTTCGATACGCGCACGGACCCACCACTGGCTTTCCTCCAACAGGCGGCGCAAGCGCACGGTGTCGTGGCGCTTCAGGCGCTCCTGCGCGGGAAACAGCAGCTTCGATACGAAGGCCGTGTAGAGATCGCTCATTACCCCCTCCCTTATCCCGCTCGCAGCCCGGCGACCGGCCCCACCTGCTCGAACCGCCGTGCGAGGCCTTCGCAAACCTCCGCCACCGCCGGTTCAACCCCGGGCAGCGGCTTGTGGCGGATCGAGCTCGCGAAGACGCCGCGGGTGATGTCAGGCGAATACGGCACGCCGAGAAAATCGAAGATGTCCCGACATTCCCGCTCGGGCTCCTGCACCAGTTGCTCGTAGAACACCAGCCGCACCCGCGGGTCGAGATCGAAACCCTGCTCGAAATACAGCACGTTGCGGAAGTACCAGATCAACGCCGCCGCCGACGCTTCAGTCATTTCCGGATGCCACAGGCTGCGCACGACAGCGTGCGTCGCCTCGGACATGCCGCCCGCCCGCCAATCGTCGACGAGGCGATCGGCCGCGATGCGCGCGACCTGCTTCGTGAAGTTGCCGAAGGAGTTGAGTGCCGAGCGTACCGCGTCGCGATAGTCGCGCACGATCCAGACCGTCTTCGCGGGCGCGAACTCCGTCATCAGCTCGCCGAGGCGGTCGAGCTCGCACAGCGCCTTGATGACGAAAGTCGGCGCACGGGACTCCGCGACGAGCCGGCGGATCACCTCGCGTTCGCGCATCCGGTAATTGTCGAAAGCGCGCGGATCCCGCTCGTGATAGACGTCGGTCAGGTAGCTGCGCTCCAGCCTGTCCATCAGCATGTTCGTGCCCGAGCGCTGCATGCCGGCGATGAACACGACCTGAGCGGGTGAGCGGCGTCGCGCCCACTGGTAAGCGGACTTCGACGCGATCAGCATCTTGTGCCCGAGCCGCTCGCGAATCTGCGCGACGTCCAGTCCTTCAGCCATGCACCGTTCCCTCCGCTTGCGCCGATTGCCGGGCGATGCGACCCGCGGCACCGAATGCCTCGAACTCCTCGACGAGTTCCGCCACGCGTCGCGACCATTCGTTGTCGCGCGCATACGCGACGAGCGTCTCGCGATCCCACGGTTGTCCGAGTGCGTCCGCCAAGGCTTCGCGTAAGGCCTCGGGTTCGCCGAACGGAACCACCGCCCCCAACGCGGCCTGGCACACGACCTCGCGATTGCCGCCGACATCCGTCGTCACGACCGGCACGCCGCAGGCCATCGCCTCGAGAAAGACATTCGCCCAGCCCTCGTTGCGCGTCGCGAGCACGAACACGTCCGCCGCCGACAGCGGATGCTTCAGCTCGTCCGGCTCGATGACGCCCAGAAAGCGCACCGTGTCGGTCAGTCCCAGATCCCGCACCTGCCGCTCCAGCCTTGCCCGCCAGTCGCCTTCGGCGCTCGCGCCACCGACGATCAGATACATCAGCCCAGGGAAGCGCCGGCGCAACTCGGGCAACAGCTCGATCACCCGATGAAAGCCCTTGCGCTCGGTGAGTCCGCCCACGGAAATCAGCACCGGCGCATCGGACGGCAAACCGAGCGCCGCGCGCGCCTCGACCCTCGGCACGGGCGAGAAGCGCGTCGTATCGACGCCATTGCCAACGACCCGCACCCTGTCGGGCGCGACACCCAGCTTCAGCGCAAGCTCGCGCAGCGACGCCGATACGGTGAAGATGCGATCGGCACCGAACAGCGCGCGCCGCAGGCGCGGGGCCAGCGCCGGATCCGCCGCATGTCGCACCTCCGTGCCGCGCAGCGTGATCGTCACCGGCACGCGCAGCCAGCGCCCCAACAAGGTCGCCGCGTGGCCGTCCGGGTACCCGAAATGCGCATCGAGCACGTCCAGCCGGCCCGCGCGCTTGAGCCGCCACAAGGTCGGCAGACTGCCCAGCGCCAGCAGGACACCGTCGAGCGACTTGAAGAAGCCAGGGAAACTCGGGAAGCGACAGTGGAGGACCTCGATCCCCGCCTGCGTCTCGCGCCGCGGCACCGTGGGCCGGAAGCCCGGTCGCCACAGCCGTATCAGCGACTGCAGCGGAAACCATGGCACCGGTGCGACAACGCTCAAGGGCAGGTGGCGCGCAACGCGGAACATGCGCTCGCGGATGAAGAGCCCGGCGTGCGGCTGGGCGCTGCTGGGAAACAGCGTCGAGAAGACAACGACATGCAGCGGGCGCGCTCCCATGCTAACGCCCCATCGCCGTCGCCAGCATATCGTCCACCGCTGGCCCCATCTCGCGCAGGAAGCCTTCCAGCGCCGCTTCGGCCTTGCCGTGCTCGTCCGCAGGATAGGGCGCGTAGACCATCACCGCAGCCGAATCGTCTCCGGCACCGCTCAGCCGCGACGCGACCAGATAGAGCTTCGCGACGTAGTCGTTGTTCGTCCACCGTCCACCGATCCAGTAGCCGTACCACACCATCAGCCGCCCGCCGCTCCCCGCCATCTCGATGCTGCCCAAGGGCGCCCGCCGATCGCCGACCAGCGTGTCCCGCTCGCCATAGCTCGTCATCGACCACTGCGGGTCCTTGCTCTTCAGCACCCGGTTCTCGGAATTGACCAACTCCGCCCCCGGGGCCTGATCGCGGTAGTACGCGACGTACAGGCCCACCGGCACATCCCCCGCCTGCCAGGCCGCTCGCAGTTCGCCCCGCATGCCGGAATAGTGCGGAGACCACGTCGGGAGCTGGGCGCCGGACACCGGCCGCCAAGCTCCGTGCGGCTGCAGGGCCGGAAACTCCACATCGCCGTGCCGCCCCTGCGCGTCGAGGACGCCGAAGGCCGGCTTCCAGGCGAGAACGGCCAACAGCGCGACAACCGGCAGCGCAAACGTCCGACGGTTCGTTCCGGCGGGACTTTCGGGCAAGCCCCCGGTTTCGCGCGGTGCGATCATCGGCTTGTCGTCTTCGCGCCATCTCGTGCCGATCCAGAACAAGGTGACCATTACCACAGCAAAGAACACCCAGCCGTACACCACATGATCGACCCCGGTCGCGATCCGGTTGCCGCTGAAATGGCCCAACATCACGATCCCCCATGCGCGGATCCAGTTCGCGAGGACGGGCAGGCCGACCGACAGTGCGACGAACACGAGACGGCGCCGCAAAGACCGGTAGGTCAGGTACGCATACAGGCTGCCGACGACGACCGACGCGATCAGATAGCGCACGCCGCTGCACCCTTCGACGATGGACCACTGCCCCGACGGGATAACCAGCATCCGCCCCTCGGCGAAGACCGGCACGCCGAAGAGCCGCAGTCCCGCGACGACGAAATGCGCGGTCCAATCCATCATCGATGGGAACAGGAATTCGCCGAAGGGCACGAGGAAGAAGAGGAAGCCGAGCGGGAAGGCGATCGCCCGCGCGAACCGCGTCCCCATCACCGCCCACACGAGCGCGATCACCATGCCCACCAGCGCGAACTGGGAAACGCTGTCGGCGCTCGCGAGCTCGCCGAGCAACCACGCGAAGCCCGCCAGCAGCCCGGCAAACACGCCGAGCAGCGACGGCGCGACCGGCACATCGCGCAACTCCCGGCGCTCGCGCCAGATCAACCAGCACGAAATCGGCGCAACGAGGAAGCCGTGCGCGAAGGTGTCCGAGCGGTTCCAGATCTTCACGAGCGAGATCACCGTCTCGTGGTACACGCCCAGCAGCAGCGCAAGTCCGACCGCGAGCACGATCAGATGCACGCGTACGCCGAAGACCGCCGTATCTGACGCCACACCGTCCCCGTCCGCCTGCAGCCGCAGTTGGTAATCCGGTGCGCTCATGTGGCCCCCGCCAGTCGCCCATATGGCACGCGATACGCGTCGACGCTGCGCCGCCAGTTGCGTTCGGCCTCGACGAACTGCCGTCCCGCAAGCCGGTACTCGCCCCAGCGACCGCGCTGCGCGAGCATCCCGACCACCGCCTCGGTCAGCGCCTCGGCATTGCCGGCGCGGAAGAGACGCCCGGTCTCACCATCGCGCACCAGCTCCTTGTGCCCCCCGACGTCGGACGCGACGAACACCCGCCCCTGCGCCATCGCCTCCAGCGGCTTGAGCGGCGTCACCAGCTCGGTGAGGCGCATCGAATGCCGTGGATAGGCGAGGAGATCGATCAGGTCGTAGTAACGACTGACCTCCCCATGCGGCACGCGTCCGGCGAAGATCACGCGGTCCGCGATGCCCAACCGCTGCGCCTGCGCCTTCAGGTTCTCCTCCTGCGGGCCGCCCCCCACCAGCAGCACGCGCAGTTCCGGATGCTGCGCGAGGATCGCCGGCACCGCATCGAGCAGAAGGTCCAGCCCCTCGTAAGCATAGAAGGAGCCGACGAAGCCGATCACCGTTTTGCCATCGAGTCCGAGCTTTGTCTTCAGCGCGCGGTCGGGCTCTCCCGAAAGCTGGAAGGATTCGATATCCACCGCGTTCGGAATCACGGTCACGCGCCCTTGGGGAATCCCGCGCGCAACAATGTCCGCCCGCAGTCCCTCGCAGATCGTAAACACGTGGTCGACGCGTTGCAGCGCCCAGGTTTCCAGCGTACGCGTCGCGCGGTAACGCAGGCCGCGTTCGCGCGCCGTGCCGTGATCGACGGCCGCATCCTCCCAGAACGCGCGGATCTCATAGACAACCGGAATCCGCAGCTTGCGCCCCGCACGCAGCGCAGGCAACGCATTGAGTACCGGCGAATGCGCGTGGATCACGTCGGGCCTCACGGTCGCGGCGACCTCGCCGATGCGCCGCTCCAGCGCCTGCATCAGCGCAACCTCGTGAACGACCGCCGTCCGGGTCTTCACCTCCGGCGTGCGGAAGAAATGCAGCCCGTCGAACTCCTCTTCGGCGCCGGAAGCCTTGCCCTGCTTCGGCGAAGTCAGGTGGAAAGTCTCCCAGCCCAGCGCGCGCTGCTCGCGCAGGATCGCCGCCGAGCGGAAGGTGTAGCCGCTGTGCAGCGGGATCGAGTGATCGAAGACATGCAGGATGCGCATTCGGATTACTCCTCGGTAGCGAGCCCTTTTTCGGCTTGCGAGTGCGAGCGCCAGACCAGCACAGGCGGTGCGCTTGCCAGCGACCAGTCGCCGCGCCGACGGAGTTGGTTTAGCGCGACCCGCGCGAGCGGGCGGCGGCGCATGAGCGCCGCCGCCTTGGCCGAATCGGTGACCATCCAGTCGTCGATCAACTCCAGGGCCGATCGTGGCAACGATTCGCATGGGAGCCGCCGCTCGTCAAAATGCCGGCGGACGGCCAAATTCTCGAGCACTCCCTGCTCTTGCCGGACGCTGCGCCGTGCATGGCTTAGAAGATCGGACGGCCTCCACCAGTGCAAGGGCTCGAACCGCCACGTCGCTTCGGGGTGCACGGTGATTCGCTGGCGGTTCCACCCGTGGTTCGCCGGGTCGAGGCCGAAGCAGATGGCGGCACCGAGCACGGCATCGGTACGGTAAAGCCCCAGGGGCAGGCGGAAGCCGCGCTCTCGAATGCGCTCCATCGCCTGTCCCCGCAAAGCGTAGAGGTTTCCATGCAGGCCGCCACGACTTAGCATTTCCGCCTTGAGGCGGGGAGCCGAAGCCCCCACCGACGGCACTGCCGACGCGGCGAGCGCTTCGCTGGACGCGGCCAGGAGTTTGTGCATCAGTGAGAGGGATGACGGCTCGACGACGGCATAGCCGTCGATGAAGAAGGACGTTGCAGCAGACGGCCAAAGCTGATGCACATAGGTGTTCCAGGTGTGCGCCTTGTCACCGAGCGGAATGAACCAAAGCCGCACGTGAGTGGCCTCGCGCCCGCCGCGCAGGCTGCCGGCCATGCGCACAGCGCACGCATCTGCCAGCGCCCGATTTCCGTTCACGAGGACATCCACCTCACCAGCCAGCGCCTGAACCGCATCGATAGCGGCGGTCACCGAAGCCATCAAAGTGTCGACGTCCTCGCGCGAACTGAAGACCGACACCGCCGCGGTCGGCGAACCTTCGGCGCGGCATGCGCAGTTCATGCCGCCTCCACCCGGTACGGCAACGTTCTTCCCTGAGTCTCAAGCCGGATGAACGCATCGAACATCAGCAGGCTCCACAAGGGCGCGCTGTAATCCCGGACGCCCGACTGATGGGCATCGACGAGATGCCGCAAGGCATCGGGGTTGAAGAGCCCGGTGCCCGCGAGCACGTCGCCCAGCAAGGCCTCCCTGACACGCGCCTTCAACGGCCCGCGGAACCAGCGCGCAAGCGGCACCGAGAAGCCCATCTTCGGCCGGTACAGCACGTCGTTCGGCAGCATCGGCTCCAGTGCCTTCTTGAACAGGTACTTGCCCTCCTGCCCCTTCACCTTCAGACCCGAGGGCAGCGTCGCGAGCCATTCGACCAGCGGATGGTCCATCAGCGGTTCGCGCACTTCGAGCGAATGCGCCATGCTCGCCCGATCCACCTTGGTGTTGATGTCGCCGACCAGATAGGTCTTCAGGTCGAGGTATTGCACCAGTGCGAGCGGATCGTCGGTCTGGGCAGCTGCAGCATGGCGGCGGAAGACGTCGACCGCCGAGTAGCCACCGAGGGAAGCCTTGAACGCGCTCGAATACAGCTGCCGCCGCATGTCGTCGCGCACGATCGACACGGAATGGAAATAGGCCTGCACCGAATCCCGCGCCAGCGCCTGGAAGGTCGTCTTCGCCCGGAACACGCGCGGCGCCCAGTCGGCCTTCGGATACAGCCGCCCGAGTACGCCGAACATCGGCCGCCGTACGCCCAGCGGCAGGCTCGCGCGCAACCGCTCCTCCATCATGTGCAGGCGATAGCGCCGGTAGCCTGCGAAGCTCTCGTCGCCGCCGTCGCCCGACAGCGCGACCGTCACCTTTTTGCGCGCAAGCTGGCACACGCGCCAGGTCGGGATCGCGGAACTGTCCGCGTAGGGTTCGTCGTACAGTCCGGCGAGCGCGTCGATCAGGTCGAAGTCGTCCGCCTTCACGGTCTCGACGTAATGGTTCGTGTGATAACGCTCAGCGACCTGCTGCGCGAAGGCCGATTCGTTGAAAGCCGGGTCGTCGAAGGCGATCGAGCAGGTGTTCACCGGCGCGGACGACAAGCCTGCCATCGTCGCGACGACCGCACTCGAATCGACACCGCCCGAAAGGAAGGCGCCCAACGGCACGTCCGAAATCATCCGCAACCGCACCGATTCGCGCAGCCGCTCGCCCAGCTCGGCCGTGGCGTCTTCCAGACTCAGCGGATTGTCGAGCGTGAAGCGCACATCCCAGTAACTCTTCGGTGCCGGCATCGCTTCGCCGCGGCGGACCACCAGCGTCTCCGCGGGCCCCAACTTCTTCGCGCCGGCGAAGATCGTGCGCGGCTCGGCGACGTAACCCAGCGCGAAGTACTCCTCCACCGCGCAGGGGTCGATCGTCCGGTCCAGTCCGGGAAGCTGCATCAGCACCTTCAACTCGGAGCCGAATGCGAGCGTGCCGTCGGGCAGCAGCGCGTAGTGCAGCGGCTTCACGCCCAGGCGGTCGCGTGCGAGAAAGAGCGTATCGCGATTGCGGTCCCACAACGCGAAGGCAAACATGCCACGGAAGCGCCGCACACAGGCCTCGCCCCACTCCTCCCACGCGTGGACGATCACCTCGGTGTCGCTACGCGTATGGAAGCGATGCCCGCAACGCTCCAGCTCGGGCACCAGTTCCTGGTAGTTATAGATCTCGCCGTTGAACACGACGGCCACCGAGCCGTCCTCGTTGTAGAGCGGCTGCTGGCCCGTCGACAAGTCGATGATCGACAGCCGCCGATGGGCCAGCGCCACCCCCGGCTCGAGATGCACACCTCCGGCATCCGGTCCGCGATGGAACTGGATGTCGTTCATGCGCTCCACGAGCTCACGCGGAAATTCGCGCTTGCCCCGGATATCGAAGAGCCCGGCAATCCCGCACATGACACCCCTCCAACCGACTCAGACCGCTCAATCAACCACCGCTCTCACCCCACCGGCACCGGCCGCCCCGCGCCCGCCAGCAAGGACTCGTACAACCCAGCATAGGCCGCGACCATGCCGTCGATACTGAATTCCTGCTCCACCCGCTGCCGCCCCGCCGCGCCCTGCTGTCTGGCGAGGACGGGATCGAGCACATAACGTTCCAGCGCCTCCGCCAGCGCAGCGCTGTCGGCGGGCGGCACCAGCGCACCGGTTTCCCCCTCGACGACGAGCTCCGGATTCCCGCCGACCTGCGTCGCCACCACCGGCAAGCCGCTCGCCATCGCTTCGAGGACCGTGTTCGAAATCCCTTCCGCTCGTGACGGCAACGCAAACACGTCCATCGCCCGCATCAGCTCCGGCACGTCGCCGCGTTCGCCGACGAGCCACACCCGATCGGCGATTCCCGCCTCGCGGACGGCCGACTCCACCGCCCCCCTCAGCGCCCCGTCTCCGACGATCATCAGCCGCAGTCCCCGTCCGGCATCGCCGGCACGACCGACCAGCAAGACAAACGCAGCGACCAGATTCAGCGGATCCTTGATCGCCTCCAGGCGTCCCACCATGCCGATCACGCGGACCGGCTCGTCACCGAAGGGCCAGCCTTTCAGCGCCATCCGAAGCTCGCCGCCAGCGCGAAAACGCGCGGTATCGACACCATTACAAATCCTTACGACATACCGATCCGGCACGCCGACCGCTCCCGTCAAATATGAGCGCAGATGATTCGACAAGGCTATGTAATGGGTCACGAACGGGCGATATAGCCTTCGCATCACCCGAAATCGGCGGCGACTTCCGGCCGGGTCCGACACATCCCAGCCGTGTTCACCATGCACCCGCACCGGCACACCGGCCAAGCAAGCCGGCACCGCCGCCTCCAGCGCCGCCAGATTGCGCGTATGGACCACGGCCGGCCGCAGCTCGCGGAAGATCCGGTACAGCGCCGGATAGAGCTTCGCCCCGTGCCCCGGCGGCTTGTGCAGCGAAAAGTAGCGCACGTCGGGCTGCGTCACCCGCGCACAGAAGGCCGGCACGCATTCGGTCAGCGCGATAACCGCGTGGCGGAAGCGCGTCGCGGGCAGATGATTGATGAGATTGACGACGCCGTTTTCCAGCCCGCCGACGTCGAAGCGGTAGACGACATGTACGACCAGCGCACGCGGATCATCCTCGCGCCATGGCGAGACGCCGCCCGTTGCCGCGAGCGCCTTCGCCGGCGGCCCGGTGAGCAGCGCATCGAGCCGCGCCAGATGCGCCGCCCAGCTATATGCGCGCTGCACGCACTGTCGCGCGGCAGCGCCCATGGCCGCCGCCTTTGCGGGATTCGCCAGCAGCTCGAGGACGCGCTGCGCGAACTCCCCCTCCCCGTCGGCGACCACGAATTCCCGCCCCGGCTCCCCGGTCAGCCCGGTTGCTGACGCCGCCGACACCACGACCGGCCGCGCCATCGCCATCGCCTCGAGCACCTTGTTCTGGATACCGCGCGCGACCCGCAGCGGCGCGACGACGACGTCCGCCTGCGCAATCCAGGGCCGCACGTCGGGCACGCTGCCTGTGACGACGACTCCGTCCCCGGCGAGCGCCTGTACCTCAGGCGCCGGGTTCATGCCGACGATGAAGAAACGGACGTCAGTACGAGTCGCCCGCAGGATCGGCAGGATGTGGTGCGCGAACCAGCACACGGCGTCCACATTCGGCCAGTAGTCCATTGCCCCCGTGAACACGATCTTCGGTCCACCCGGCGGATGCAAGTCCGGGTAGTCGCGGTCGGGGGAAAAATACTCCTCGTCGACCCCGTTTGGCATCGCCGCCACCTTCGCCGCGACTTCCGGCGCCTGCCGCCGAAAGAGATCCGCCTCTGCCTCGGTCACGAACAGGGCCGCATCCGCACGCGCCGCCGCCTGCCGCTCGAACGCCAGCAGCCGCTCGCCTTCGCGCCGGTACAGCACCGACATCGGCCATGCGTGGCGATCCGCATAC
Organism: Aromatoleum sp.; assembly: GCF_035254505.1. Classification (GTDB taxonomy): domain Bacteria; phylum Pseudomonadota; class Gammaproteobacteria; order Burkholderiales; family Rhodocyclaceae; genus Aromatoleum. The sequence goes on from NZ_DATFAO010000016.1 coordinate 26,567, forward strand.
GCCGTCCACTTCGCCGAATCGACGTCGCAAAAATCGACCACACGACATTCCAGTCCGGGTACATCGAGGTACTGCGCCATCGGTCCGGAAAACGCCACCGCCCGCCGAATGCCCTGCTTGCGGACCACCTCGCCCACCCAGCGCCGCAGTCCCGAATCGCGGTAGTACGGCAGGCTCAGCGCCTCGCCCGTCAGCAACCCGCGCAGACTCGCTACACGCGCCTGACGCGACGCCAGCGGAATAGCGCACACCTCCTCGCACCATTCGCGCAGCGTCTCCACATGCGGCCAATCTTCCTGCTGATCGACAAATGTCCCGAGGAACACCCGATGCGAGCGCGCAAGCTGGCGCAGGATGTTGAACGAACGCAGCTTGTCGCCCTTGTTGGGCGGATAGGGGATGCGATGCACCAGGTACAGGAGCGGCGGCCGGCGGTCCATCGTCACCCCAGATTGCGAACGATATGCGGGCCCAACGCATTCGCCACCGACCGTGGCAGCCGCCGCCACAGCGCGATGAAGGCGCGGTACTTCGGATTCAGCGGATTGTTCTGCGGCACCTCATCGCGCTTGTACAACCGATATTCGTAGGACAGTGGCTGCGGCACGAAACCCCAGTTCTTCTTGAAACTGAACGAACCAGTGCCCACCTTGCTGCGGCCAAAGTCGAACAGGCGGTAGCCACGGGCTGCAGCCCTGCGCATCAGCTCCCAATACTTGAAATCGTTCGCCGCCAACTCGCGCGCCGCCTCCGCATCGCCCGCGTAATACGGCAAGACCTCGTCGCGAAAATAGAAGGACAGCACGCTCGACAGCGGCCTGCCGGAGCGATCCGTCACCGTCATCACATCGCAGTCGGGTCCGAACTCCTTCAGCAGCCGCGCGAAAAAGGCCTTGGGCAGCGCAGGCGTGCCATGCCGATGCACGTTGTCCGCGTACAGCGCAAAAAAACGCTCGACGTCGCCGTCGATCTCGCTCGCGAGCCCGTGGGCGATGCCCTTGCGCACCATTGCGCGCTGCTTGCGCGGAATCTCGCGCATGTTCGCATCGTCATCCGCGTGGATCGGCTTACGGAAGGTCACGTACAGATCCTGCCGCGGCCAGTCCGCATGTCGTGCCATCACGTTGCGAAATTCCAGATGCTGCACGCCCAGTCGACGCGCGATCGCCTCCGCCTCGGCCTCCAGCGGCGCGACCGCTTCGGCGGAACCCGCGATTCCGCCATATACGCAGAACGGCAGGGAGGTCAGCGCATGGCCGAAGAGCCGACTGCGGACCTCCGCCAGCGGCAGGACGCCGATGATCTCACCGGCTCGCTCGGCGAAGAGGAAGAAGGTCCGGTGCCCAAACACCTCGCGGACGATGCCTTCCCACGCCGAAAGATGGAAAAAAGTCCCCTCCGGGCAGGCCCGCACGAAAGCGTCCCAGCGCTCCCGCCCCTCGGCTGACAACTGCTTCACGACGACGGACGGACGATCCATTGCCCTCTCCAACACGCTACGAAATATCCGGTTTAGTCCGCGGCCACGTCGAAAACCTGATCGGCCCGGCCCCACTCGAAGTCATCGAGCAGACGCCGCAGGCGCGGCTCAGTGCGCGTGAGGTTCAAGTAGTGCCTGAAACGCGCCTTGGCCGGCGCGTCCTGCACGCGGGGCTGTTCGGGATCGAGCTCCCAAGGGTGGAAATAGAAGATCGCCGCCCGGCCGTCGGCTCGATTCACCCGGTCGATCTGCCAGCGCGACACGGCGTAGGGCAACAGTCGGAAGAAGCCTCCGCCGCCCGCCGGCCAATTGCGGCCCATCCAATGCGTCGTGCTGACCGGCACCTCCAGCAGGCCGTTGTCGAGCCGGAACGGAAAGCGCGGCGCATCCGGAATCCCGTAGTGGTCGTGCTTCACGGGGTACACGCTCGAACTGTAGACATAGCCCGCCTCGGCAATGCAATCGTGCGCCCAGAGATTGTCCGCCCCAATCGAGAAGCTCGGCGCCCGATAGCCGACGACTGGCAAGCCGGCCACATCCTCCAGCACCGCTTTCGCCAGCGCGATGTCTGCGAGGAAGCATTCGGGCGACTGCGCCGTCGCCCGTTCGTGCGCGTAACCGTGGCTCGCGATCTCGTGGCCCGCCTCCGCGATCCGCCGGATCAAATGCGGATAACGCTCCGCGATCCACCCCAATGTGAAGAAGGTCGCCAAGGCCTGCCGCTCCTCGAGAATCTCGAGGATGCGCTCAACGTTGCCCTCGACCCGGCACGGCACGCTGTCCCAGTCGCCGCGCGGGAAATGATGCGCGAGCGCCGACACCTGGAAGTAGTCTTCCACGTCGATGGTCAGCGCATTGACGATCGACGCGTCCATGCCTACAGCTCCGTCGCTTCCCGTTCGGCAAGCCAGGCCGACAGATGCGCTGCGATGCGCTCCGCCGCATGCCCGTCCCACAGCTCCGGCACCCGCCCGCGCTTGCCGCCGCCTGCCAACACGGTTGCCGCCGCCGCCCGCAAGGCATCGGGCTCGACGCCGACCACTGTATTGGTCCCCTGCTCGACCGTGATCGGACGCTCGGTATTCTCGCGGATCGTCAGGCAAGGCACGCCCAGCGCCGTCGTCTCCTCCTGGATGCCGCCCGAATCCGTCAGCACCACCGTCGCCCCCGCCATCAGCCCCAGCATCTCCAGGTAACCCTGCGGCGGCAGCACGATGAAGCCCTCCGCGGCGAGACGATCGATCAGCCCGAAGCGCTCCAGGTTGCCGCGCGTACGCGGATGCAGCGCGAGCACCAGCGGCAAGCGCTCGCTCACGTCCCGCAGCGCGTCGATGATTCCCATGAGCGTCGCCGGATGATCCACGTTCGACGGCCGGTGCAGCGTGACCACGCCGTACCCCCGCGCGATCCTCCGCTCGTCCATCCCCGCGAAGGCCAGCAGCTCCGCCGGCCGCGGCGCCTTCTCGACGTTCGCGAGCAGGCTGTCGATCATCACATTGCCGACGAAGACCACGCGCTCCGGCGCGACCCCCTCCCGCTCCAGATTCGCATGCGCGCTAAGCTCGGTCGTATAGAGAATGTCCGAGATCTGGTCGGTCAGTATCCGGTTGATCTCCTCCGGCATGCGCCGGTCGTTGCTGCGCAGTCCCGACTCCACGTGCGCGACCGGGATATGGCGCTTGACCGCCACCAGCGCGCACGCGAGCGTCGAATTCACGTCGCCCACGACCAGCACCGCACGTGCGCCATGCGCATCGATTACCGGCTCGAAGCGCTTCATCACCTCGGCGGTCTGCACGGCATGGCTGCCCGAGCCGACCTCGAGATTGACGTCCGGGCGCGGCATCCCGAGATCCGCGAAGAGGCGATCGTTCATCGCCACGTCGTAATGCTGCCCGGTGTGCACGAGCAAGGTGCGCGTCCCCGCATCCGGCATCGCGAGCGCCCGGATGATGGGCGCCATCTTCATGTAGTTGGGCCGCGCGCCGACCACGCAGATCACCGGCGCATCGCCCCTCACGTCACCGCTCATCGGCCTTGCTCCCCGACACTTCTGTGCGGCGCACCGCCTGCAACAACTGGTTCAGCACCTCAAGCGTCGCCGACATCGACTGTTCGAGGCCCGCGATGCGCGCCTCGATGCGCTGCACGTCGAAGGACGCCGCCATTCCCGCCGCCTGCTGCGCGAGCGCCGCCGACGCATGCAGCTTGCGCGGATCGATCCCATTGACGCGTACTTCGGTTCGCGCAGTCCCGTCGGCAGGCCGTGGGATCACGCCGACCGAAGCCGTCGAGAACTCTTCGTTCAACTCCTCGATCACTTCCTGCGCATCGGCATCGCTGATGCGGTGCCGTTCCGCAATGAAGGCAGAGAGCATCAGGCGATCGCACAGCGAATTGATACGACGCGGCAGGCCGCCCGAGTATCCGTAGACCGCGCGGAAGGTGCCGGCATCGAAAGACGGATCGCCCTGCCAGCCCACGTGGCGCAGGCGGTGCTCGATGTAGGCCTGCGTCTCGACGGCATCCATCGGACCCAGGTGATAGGACGCGATCACGCGCTGGCGCAACTGCTGCATCTGCGGCCGCTGCATCACGTCGCGGAACTCCGGCTGGCCGACGAGGAAACTCTGCAATAGCGCATGATCCTCGAGCTGAAAATTCGACAACATCCGCAACTCTTCCAGCGCCGACTCGCTCAGGTTCTGTGCCTCATCGACGATCAACAGCGCCCGCTTGCCGGAAGCCGCCAGCGACAGAAAGAAAGTCTCTAGCGCAAGCAACAGGCCCGCCTTGTCCAGCCCTCGGCTCGGCACGCCGAAGGCCGCGGCGACGATGCGCAGCACGTCCCCGTCATCCACGTGCGTGCTCACCAGATTGCCCGCGACCACCTTGCCCGGATCCAGGTGCTCCAGCAGGCTACGCACCAGTGTCGTCTTGCCGGCCCCGATCTCGCCGGTCACGACAATGAAGCCCTCGTTCTGGTGTAGCCCGTACTCCAGATACGCCATTGCCCTGCGATGACCGCGGCTACCGAAAAAGAAGGCCGGGTCCGGATTCAGCTGGAAGGGTTTGGCACGCAGCCGGAAGTAGGATTCGTACATGTAATACCGCTCAGAACCGCATGGAAAGCGTCGCCATGATCATGTTTTCAGTGAAGTCCGCCGCCCCTGTCGCGCGCTGAAACCGATATGTGAAATCACCTGCCGTCTTGGGACCGAACTGCTTCGACAGACCGACATTGAACATGGTGCGCTCAGTTTGTAGCGAGCTCGTCCCGACCCCCTCTGAGCGCGTCCGCGTAATGCTCGCATTCAGCGACGACTCGGCCGTCAGCCGATGGCTCAGAGCCACCGACGCCAGCCGCGATGTCAGCGTCGAGAAGCGCGAAAATTCGTCGCGCGTATCGAGGCCTGCCGCCGGCTCCAGGCGGGTCCGTTCATTTCGACTCAGGGACACCGTCAGGATATTTCGCAGGCCGATGAATGATGCGGTAGCGATGAGCTTACGGGTCAGATAATGCACATCGGTTACAAAAAAATCGCGCGATCCGATGGGCGGGAAACCCAGCAAGCTGCGGACGACCGCCTCGCGCTGGACCGGATCAGGAAAGAAGGAAGCCAGCGCGTCGTAGAGCGCCTTGAAATCCGGATCGCTGAATACGCTCGCACCCTGCGTCTCGAGCGACGACGTTATGTCGCGCACATAAGACAGGTTCCAGGTCGACAGCGCACGCCGGTGACTCAAACTCACGTCGTACGAACGACCGAAGAAACGATTCTCGGTCGTCGCGGACAAGCTCGTCCGCTCCGTGGGATGCCAGTCAAATCCACCCCCGACGATCGAGTGATCTTCGGGCTGGCCGGGCGTGAATTCGGTCTTCTCGTAGCCGCCGATGGCCCGCACCCGGAACTGCGGCGTCAGTGTCGCGAACAGCGTCGCCCGGCCGCTTTCCCGCGGCGCCGACCCCTGTGCCGTCTGGCTGTTCTCGGTTTCGGAACGGTCATACTGAAGACCCCAGCCGAAGGCTCCGAACTGCCTCGGATTCGAAAGTCCCGCGTTCCACTTCGACTCGCGACGAGACCCCAATCCCCCTCCGCCGGACATCCAGCGGCTCGAATAAAGCACTTGGCCCCGCGTGTCCGGACCGAAGTTGAGGAGCAAACGCGGACTGATCCCGTAGACGCGCGTCTCGCTGGCACTGCCCGTGTTCAACTCGTCCCCGCCACTGCGCCCCTGGAGCAGGGACCGATTGTTGCGGTTGATCGAAGCGTCGACATCGACGAAAAGCCGCTTTTCAATCGCCTCAGCCTCGCCAAACCCCTGCAGAGCCAGGAAGCTGTCATCCGAGCCAGCCCCATCCAGATGAACGACATTGCGCAGGCGCGCATTCAAATGCCCGCGCAATCCCCCGCTCTCGCGCACGACGGAAAGCGCTGGAGCGACCTCGGCTATCCACGCTCCGTTCTTGTTCGATCCGACATTGCCGTTGTCCGTATACTTAAGGCTGGCCTGCACCGATGGCACGATGGTCACTGCCCGGGACGTTGCCGGCGTCGCCGTTTCCGTCTCAGTCTCGGTTTCCGTCTGCGCCTGTGCGGCCGCCGACGCAAACACGAGCATCACTGCGAGCGCGATCGGGCTTGGCGCAATGCCTCGGCCAGCCTTCTCAGCTCTCCGCCGTCGAACCCGAGTCCGAACGCGGGTCTGCCCCATAGCCATAGCCATAGCCATATCCGTAGCCATATCCATATAGTTTGCCGCGCCCTCCCTCCTGTGCCTTGTTCAGCACGAGGGACTTCACCGGGCAGGACTCGATCGTCGACAAGGCCTGCCTGACGGCACCGTGAGTCGTCCGATCGGCCTCCACCACCATCACCACCTGCCCCATATGGGTCGCGAGCACTCTGGCCTCCGTCGTCGCGAGCAAGGGGGGCGAGTCAAACACGATGATACGTTCGGCATATCTCGCGGCCATTTCCTCGAGCATCCGGTTCATCGCGTCGGACGCGATCAGCTCCGTTGCATGAGGCTGCGCCATACCAGCAGGAAGGATCGCGAGCTTTTCCACATTGGTACGAAGGATCACCTTCGACAGATCGTGGACGTCGCCCACGAGCACATCCATCAAGCCCTTTTCAGGCGGCAATCCGAGCGCCTTCAACACGGACGGACGCGAGAAGTCAGCATCGACGAGCAGCACCGTGTGATCGAGCTCCATCGCGATACTCATCGCGAGGTTGATCGCCGTGAACGATTTGCCCTCTCCCGGCAAGGCGCTCGTAATCATGATCAGGTTGCCGTTTTCGACCGCGGCTGCCCCGCGTCCCTCTGCGTTGCGGATCAAGGGCCGCTTGATGACCCGATATTCCTCGGCGAGAATCGAACGAGGTAGGGTCGGGGTGACCATGCCCATGCGCTCCAACCGCGCCAGATCGATGACCACCGACCGTGTGCTCGGAGGCACTCCCGCGTGTCCGTCGGCGTCATCGATAGACCGCGACGCGCTCGAATGCGCCCCCTGCACAGGCCCTTTGACGACCGCGACTTCAAGCTCTTCGACCGCCTGCGAAACGACATCGGGGCGAGCGTCTTCCTCCGGACCGGGAACAGCATCGGCCCGCTTGATCATATCGAGCCGCTCGACCGCTTTTTCGATCAGACTCATACCTCAGCCCCCTCTCCGCACTCAGCCTTGCAGCAACTTCACGACCGCCGTTGCACCAGCCACGACGATCGCGTATGACGCGATTCCGCCGCTGAACGCCAGCAGTCCCCTGCGCTCTGCGCGGCTCCGCGCGGCGTCCCTCAACATCGTCACCGTCCCCAGCACCGGCAAGCCAGTGATCTCGCGAAGGTTGCGCAGATCGGTGAAAGCTGGCCGAACTTGCGCCAGCGCGAACGTAATAGCCATGCCTGCGAGCAGGGCCACCAGTCCCGCAAGCGGAAGCAGCAGCATCCTGTTCGGCGCGGCGGGTCGCAGCGGCAGGCTGGGGGGATCGATCACGCGAAACTCCGTCACGCCCCCCTTCGTATTCATCTCGACCGAAATGCTGGCGGATTCGCGCCGCTGAACCAGCGATTCATAGTTCCGCTTGTGCACGTCGTAATCTCGGTTCAACTGCGCCTGCTCGGCCTCGATCTTCGGAAGGAGTTCCGCCTGGGAACGCAGCTGCGCGACACGGCCGGTCAGCTCGCCGACGCGCGCCCGCAAGGACGAAACCTTGGCGTCGGCATCCGCCAGAGCGACTTTCAACTGCTGGTAGACAGGGTTGATGGCGCCGGAGCCGACCGATTCACCTCCTGTCTTACTCATCGACTCGAGTTCGCGCCGCTTCTGCTCCTCGAGATCAGCGATGACACGACGCGTCCCCACCACGTCCGGATGCTCGTTCGTATAGCGCTGCAACAAGCCATCCAGGTTCTTCTTCATCGTGTCGATGCGAGCGTCGTATTCCGACAGCGCCCCATTCGTCGCGCCCGATGCATCGGATCCGAGAGTCGTCTTTTCACCCGCCAACTGGCGTTCGAGCGAGCTGCGCGAGTTTTCCGCCTCCTTCAGCTCGAGCTGAGCCTCCTGCACCCGCGCATTCAGCTGCGCTATCTGCGAGACATAATCGTGCTCGCTGTCCCCGAGCAAAGCCATGTTCCGCAAGCGAAAATCCTTCAGCCGATTCTCCGCCTCGCTGAGTTTTTGCTCGTAGCCCGTAATCTGCTCGTCGATGAAACGCCGGGCAGAACTCGCGTCTTGCTGCTTGCCCACCAGCCCGGATTCGACGAATAGCGATACCAGCGCCTGCACCACACGTTGGGCACGTTCCGCACGCTTGTCCTGATACGCCAGCGTAAAGAGGTTGTCGCGTCCAGTGCTGCGGATCTGCAGATCGCCGATCAAGTCGAGAATCATCGCCTCGCGCTGCTCGGGCGTGCGCGCCTCATGATCGAGGTCGGCCATCGTAATGAGCTTCTCCACGTTCGGGCGCGTGATCAGCGTGCGGCTCAGGATCGTGACCTGCTGCTCGATGTTCGGCTGAACCGCGAGGCCGGACATCAGCGGACGCAACACCGACTGGGTGTCGACAAACACCCGCGCGGACGACTCGTAGCGGTCCGGCATCGTGTACACGATCGCGCCGCCGATGATGCCAAAAATCCACGTCGCAGCGAGTCCCCACCAGCGGAAACGCCACATCCCTCGCAGGTAACCGAAAATCTGGGTAAGCAGTTCTTCCATGAGTCCGCCCCTACAGCTCAGTGCGTCGCACTACAGACGGCCGGCGACGAGTGCGTCGCGGCCGGAAGCTGGAAATCAGAACCAGCTCTGAGGAATGATCAGCACGTCGCCGGGACGCATTTCCACGTTCGCGGAAACGTCACCCCGCTTCAACAGATCCTTCAGGCGCACGCTGTATTGCTTGTTCCCTTCGGAAGTGCGCAGGATCGTCGCACTGTTGCCGTCGGCAAACTCGGTGATTCCCCCGACCTTCGTCATCACATCGAGGAGCGTCATCTTTTGCACGTAGGAGAGCGTCTGCGGCTTGGCCGCTTCGCCGACGACGCGCACCTGTTCGCTATAAGGCCCCACGAAAGTGGTGACCACGACCGTCACGATCGGATCCCGGATGAATTTTCCGAGGGCCTTCTCGATATCGCGAGCGAGAGTGGAAGCGTCCTTGCCCTGGGCAGGAAGATCCTCGACGAGCGGCGTCGTGATCTTGCCGTCAGGGCGAACCGGTACGGACTTGGACAGTTCCTGGTTGCGCCAGACCACGATGTCGACCATGTCGCCCGGACCGATCACGTAGTTGTACTCGGCTTCTGCCGCTGTCGGCGGCGCCGGCGGATAGGAAGTGCTCGCACACCCGGACAAGCCGGCGAGAACGGCCAGGATACCCAGGCACCTGCCGATACCCGTGCCCATCTTTGATGCTGAGTGAATCATGGCTGACTACCCCCTTCTAACGGTCATCCCGAATCGGTCGCACATTCGGAGAATCTCTGAAAAGCCCGACCCGCACAAGAACGCGAAAGTAACAAGGCGAAGCGGGCTTTACAGAGACTCCCCGAGCCATGCTATGGGAATTTCGAGTCCCTGCCGTGTGAAAAATTACACAACCGCTTACAGCGAACCCTCGACTCCGCCGCTAGAGTCTCACGCAACCCGCGGCCGGCCTCCCCTCCATTTGGGGCGGCAGGACATACATTCATGCGTCAGGGAGGGGAATCAACCCGATGGATATTGCTGCCCGTCATAATTTGCCGCTCGCCCAGGAGACAGCCAAGACTTCTCCTGACTTCCACCCCCGGGCCAATGTAAGCGCCTCGCGCCTTGTTACAGATTTTTCGATCATCCGGGATGATTACCACCTCCGGATAGTCCCCAGGGAAGGTCCGCTCCGTCAGGATGTCAATCGCCTCGTCGAGCGCATGTATGAATGGCGCGGATTGAACACCGATCAGAGCATCGTTCCCGATCTCCACCGCGAACAGACCACGATCGCAGCCTGCAAGGGCGACCGTGTTTTCGGAACCTTGACTGTCGCCGTCGACAGCGGCCACGGATTGCTCGCCGACACCTTGTATCGACCACAGATCGACGCCGCGCGCGAAGGGGGAGCACGGGTCTGCGAGGTCACGCGTCTCGCGATGGACACTGAACTCGGAACCCCGCAAGCCCTCGCGTCCCTTTTCCACATCGGGGTCATCGTCGCCCGAACCGTTCACGGCATGAGCGACGTCTTCGTCGAGGTCAATCCGCGGCACGCGCCGTATTACCGCAGGATGATGGGTTACAGCCTGGCAGGCCCGAACCTGACCTGCCCGCGTGTCGGCGCACCGGCAGTCCTGCTGCGGCTGTCGCTCGCCCACGCCGAACAGCAGGCACGGGAACACGGCGGAACGAACAACATGAAACGCCACGGCCTGTACGGGCTGTTCTTTTCGCCCGCCGAACAGACCGAGATCCTGCGCCACATGCTGGCAGGCGTGGAACGGCGTGCAACGCGGCGACCGCCGGCCAACTGACGCTCCGTCTCGCAGAAACAACCACAAGAGCCGGGACGCTTGACGCGTCCCGGCTCTTTTTTTGCCCCCCGAACGGGCAAAAAAAAACGGGCGCCAAAGCGCCCGTTTCGATCTCCAATCGTCGAGAGACGATTAGAAGGTGTGACGCATACCGACGGTGAAGAGGCTGCTCTGCTCGCCCGACACGCCCAGCGCGGTAACTTGGCCGGCACCGTTGGAGGCGAAGTCGTCGTTGTAGATGCGGTTGTAGGCAACGTAACCGGTGGTGCGCTTCGACATCGCCTGGGTGTACATGACGGTCCAGCCGCGGGCATCAGCGTTGTTCGAGTCCTTGTTGGTGAAGCGACCGTAATCGACATGCACCTTGCCGGCGGCGCTGACCGGAACGATCACACCAACGTTCCAGAGGCGGACGGACTGGTCGACGCCGGTTTGAGTCGTCGTGACGCCAGTAGCTTTGTCAAGAACGGCGACCGAGTAATCAACACCCTTGCCAGCCTGGTACGAAGCATCGACTTCGAGGAAGCCGAAGTCATAGCCGCCGCCAATATACCATTCACGCTGGTTTTCGCTGCCAGGCTGGTGCAGCATCTGGAAGACCGCGCCGACCTTGACCGGACCGTTCGCGTAGTCAACGCCCAGGCCCCACTTGTCGTCGATCGACGGCTTGTCGATCGAGGCTTCGCCGTCGTTGGCGGCGTAGATCGCCTTGATGCCCAGGCCGCTGAACGAGCCGTTGTAGGCGATCGAGTTGTTCCAACGAGCGCCGCTGTTCGGGGTGATGGTCAGGCCAGCGTTGTTCGAGAAGATCGACTGCACCGAGACGTTCGACGACAGGGCAGCGTCGTAGCCGGCGAAGTAGCCCGGAGCGTACTGACGGCCGAGGGTCACGGCACCGAAGGCACTCTGCAGGCCGACATAGGCCTGACGGCTGAACTGACGGGTCGACTGGTGGAAGGTGCCGTCATCGATGTTGAAGCCTTGCTCGAGCTGGAACACAGCCTTCAGGCCGTTGCCCAGTTCTTCCGCGCCCTTGAAGCCGAGGCGGTTGCCCGACAGGACACCACCGACCACGCCACGGAACTCTTCCTTGTCAGCATGACCAACGCCGAGGCCGGCATCAACGATACCGTAGATGGTGACGTTCGACTGCGCGAAGGCCGGAGCGGCGGCGAGGCCGGCGATGGCCAGGGCGATCAGTTTCTTCTGCATGTATTTCTCCTCTGATTTGAAGTTGAAGCCCCGGCGTGAGCCGCGGCCCGACTTACCTCTCTAGTGAGAAGTTGGAGCGATTGTGCAAATGGGCATGCAACCAACGCAAGGACGGATCGTCTAGAACAGAAGAAACGGCTAAAAGATGTTGCACTGGCGCAACACGGGCCTCCATGGCCGCCCTCCGGTCAATGGCGGAAAGGACGCCTGCATGGGCCGGCAGCCGCTGCAACCCATTGGCGTAACTAATATTTTCGGAGCGAGCCGACCTGTGACTGGGGCCCGGCGGGGCGCTCTGTTCCGACGTCGTCAGTGTCTTCTTCCCTGCATATCCCGACGTGGTTTGGGCTCGTGCAGCGGGAACTCTTTGACCCGCTTAGCACTCTCTTCACGCGAGTGCTAATATTTGTCCGAGGAGGACAGACGTAGATGAACCAGACCCTGTCATTGCCGGTCCCTTCTGCCCTTGGCAGCATCGACCAGTATATCCAGACGGTGAATCGCATCCCGCTGCTCAGCGAGCGCGAGGAGATGGAATTGGCTACGCGCCTGCGGAACGAGGACGACCTCGACGCCGCGCGCAAGCTCGTGATGTCGCACCTGCGCCTGGTGGTCGCGATCGCTCGCGGCTACCTGGGATACGGTTTGCCGCATGCCGATCTGATCCAGGAGGGCAACATCGGCCTGATGAAGGCCGTGAAGCGCTTTGACCCATCGCGCGGTGTGCGCCTGGTGTCGTTCGCGATGCACTGGATCAAGGCCGAGATTCACGAGTACGTGCTGAAGAACTGGCGTCTCGTGAAGATTGCGACGACGAAGGCCCAACGTAAGCTGTTCTTCAACCTGCGTAGCCTCAAACGGGACACTGCTGCGCTTCATGGCGACGAAATCCAGGCGGTGGCGGCGCGGCTCGGCGTGAAGGCCGAGGACGTCATCGAGATGGAAACGCGGCTAAGCGGCCGCGACGTGCCGCTCGAGGGGGACAGCGACGACGACGAACACTTCGCGCCGATCGCCTACCTTCCGGACCCGCACGCGGAGCCGTCCGAAGTACTGGAGCGCGCGCAGCTCGCGCACCTGCAGGACGTCGGTCTGCATAACGCGCTGGCGAGTCTCGACGAACGCAGTCGAGAGATCGTGCGACGCCGCTGGCTGACCGAAGGCGAGAGTGCGACCTTGCACGAACTGGCCGCCGAGTATGGCGTATCCGCCGAACGCATCCGCCAGATCGAGGCGAAGGCGATGCAGAAGATGCGAGGACTGCTGGCCGCCTGAAGGCGACCGCGTCCGCTTGCGATCGACGGCAGCCTTCAGGCTGCCGTTTTTATTTTCCGGCGAGCAGTGTGCGGAGGTCGGTCGCGATGTTTTCGGCGGATTCGTCGTGCTTGACGTACAAGCGCAGCCGGCCGGCCGGATCGAAAATGTAGGTGCCGGTGGAATGGTCGACGCTGTAGTTCGGACCGTCGGTATCGCCCGACTTGCGATAGAACACGCGGAACTCCTTGGCGACGTCCGCCGTCTGGGTCGCGTCGCCGCGCAGCGCAAGAAAGCGCGGATCGAAGGCCGGCAGGTACTGCGCGAGCAGCGCCTGGGTGTCGCGCTCGGGGTCGACAGTGACGAAGAGGACTTGCACGCGGTCGGCATCGGGGCCGAGAAGGCGCATCACTTCGGCCATCGTCGAGAGGTTGGTCGGACAGACGTCCGGACACTGGGTATAGCCGAAGAATAGCGTGACAGCCTTGCCTTTGAAGTCGGCGAGCGAACGCGGTGTGCCGTTCTGGTCGGTCAGCGCGAAGTTCTTGCCGTAATCGGCGCCCGTGATGTCGCTGTTGCGGAAGGTGGTGGCCGCCGGTCCGGTGTGGTCGGAACAGGCGGCAAGGACGAAGGCGCAGGCGACAGCAAGCAGGAAGCGAAACATGTTTCCATCAGGGAATCAGAACCGGAGGTAATGATCCGCCAGGAGCGCTGCAAAGAGCAAGAAGAGGTACAGGATCGAGTAGCGAAAGGTCCTGCGCGCGCGGCCGTCGCTATAGTTCACGTACAGGCCCCACGCATGGCGCAGGAAGACCGCGCCGAGCCCGAGGGCGGCGACGAGGTACGGCAAGCCGCTCATGCGGATGGCGAAGGGTAGCAGCGTGACGCCCAGCAGGATGCAGGTATACAGCAGCACCGACAGGCGAGTGAATTCCGAACCGTGAGTCACGGGCAACATCGGCAGTCCAGCGCGCGCGTAGTCGGCGCTGCGATAAAGGGCCAGCGACCAGAAGTGCGGCGGCGTCCAGGCGAAGATGATGAGGAAGAGCAGCAGCGCGTCGGCGCTGACCTCGCCCGTCACCGCGGCCCAGCCGAGCACCGGCGGCATCGCTCCGGAAGCGCCCCCGATCACGATGTTCTGCGGCGTACGGGGCTTGAGTAGCACGGTGTAGACGACCGCGTAGCCGACGAAGGTGGCGAGCGTCAGCCACATCGTGAGCGGATTCACCAGCAGATAGAGCAGCGCGAGTCCTGTTCCGCCCAGTCCGGCGGCAAATCCGAGTGTTTCGCCTGGCCCCAGGTCGCCCCGCGGCAGGGGACGGGCGCGCGTGCGGGTCATGCGTGCGTCGATGCCGGCTTCGATGAGGCAGTTGATCGACGCCGCGGCGCCGGCGACACAGGCGATGCCGACGGTTGCGGCGAGCACCGTCGCAGGCGGCGGCAATCCGTTAGGCACGGCGAGGAACATGCCGATGATCGCGCAGAAGACGATCAGCGTATTGACTCGGGGCTTCGTCAGCACATAGAAGGCGTGCAGGCGACGGCCGACGGCGGCCGTTTCAGGCGAAAGCGTTTTCGCGACGGGCATAATCCCTCCTCCGCCCGGCTTCAGCGGGCGCCTGCATGGCCCGCAGCCGGTAGTTGATCCACACGAGAACCAGCAAGAGAACGACGGCACCGGCGTTGTGCGCGACGGCCAGCGCGAGCGGCAGGCCGAGGGCGACGTTGGCGATGCCGAGGCCGATCTGCAAGGACACGGCGCCGAGCAGAAGAAAACCGGCAGCTTGCGTGCCTTGCCGCCGCAACAGCACCCAGCCGAGCGCGATCAGGGCAGTGCCGGTCAGCAGGGCGCCGAGCCGGTGTGCCCAGTGGATCGCGGTCAGGGCCGCGAGCGAAAGGGTCTGCCCGTCGGCCGTCATGCCGAGTTCGCGCACGACGTGGAAGGCGTTGAGGTAGTCGGCCGTCGGCCACAGGCTGCCCTGGCAGGTCGGGAAGTCGGCGCACGCGAGGGCCGCGTAGTTGGTACTGGTCCAGCCGCCGAGTACGATCTGGCCTGCGAGCAGGACGAAAGCCAGCCTTGCGAGCACAACGGCGCCGCGTGGCGATTCGTCGCGCACGACCCCGTGCGCACGCAGGGCGAGCCACGCGAGCAGTCCAAGCGTCGTGAGTCCGCCGATCAGGTGCGCGGTGACGATGGCGGGTTTGAGCAGCAGCGTCACCGTCCACTTGCCGAGTAGTCCCTGCACGACGACGACGCCGACCAGGGCCGCGGCGACGCGCCAGGCAACCGCCGGATGGCTGCGACAACGCCAAGCCCGCGCCGCAATCGCGAGAATCAGCAGGCCGAGCGTGCCAGCGAGGTAGCGGTGGATCATTTCCTTCCAGGCCTTCGGCGCACTGACCGGCCCTTGCGGATTCGCGGCGTAGATCGCATTGATGTCGTCGGCCGCGTGATGCGGGCTGATTTGGCCGTAGCAGCCCGGCCAGTCGGGGCAGCCAAGGCCGGCGTCGGAGAGCCGGACGTAGGCGCCGAAGACCACGACAACGGCGGTCAGCGCGAGGGCAACGACGAGCAAGCGGCGGTAGAGGGGCACAGGCAGTCTCCGGGCTTCGCGCTCAACGGCGCCCGAGCGAGGAATACTTCAACAGCCGCTGCAGGTCCTTGACGACCTTGCGCGGATCGGCCTTGTCGGGGAAGCGCATGATGGCGTTGCCGAGTGGATCGACGAGATAGACGTGCACGCCGGACCTCGCGTCGGGCAGTGCGTCGAGCCAAGTCGATTCCCCGATCGCGATCCTGAGCCCGTCCTGAGTCGCGAGGCGTTCACGCGGGGGAGCGGTGCCATCGGTGACGATCCACAGCCGTGCGACGCGGTTCATTTCCTGTCCCTGCGCGAGGCGCGACTGACGCATCAGGTACAGCGCGTCGGCACAGCTTGCGGGGCATGCGGACGGACCCGCGTAGACCAGGGTCCATCGGCCCGTGAACTCGGAACGCACGAATCCGTCCTGTCCGTCGAGACCCGCGAGGAACGCCGACGGCAGTTGCACGGGCGTGATCAACTCGCCGTAGTTCACCCGCCCCCGCGGCTGCCAGACGTAGTAGGCGAAATAGGAGGCCAGGACGGGCAGGATGCACACGGCGGCGAGCAGCACGAGCGTTCGCCTGGACCTCCGCAGCCGGGCATCGGCTGCAGGCTGCTCGGGTTTGCGGGATTGCGAATGTCGGTCAGCGAGAATCACGGCGGCCATGGAGCCTCCATAAACGAATGTCAGCCGATTGCCACACGTAGCACAGGGTCAGCGCCGCGGCGAGTGCCGCCATCGCGTACCACTGAAAGGCGTAGCCGCGATGCCGATCGATGCCAGCATCCGGCGCCGGCCAGTCGCGTACGAGGCTGTCCGGCGCGGGGTCGTTCTGCTGCACGTAGAAATCTGCAACGGGAATCGATGACCAGACTCGATACCGCGCGAGATCCAGGGCCTGCCAGACGATGCCCGGCTCCGTCGCGGCCTCCCCCTCCAGCGTGAAGGGCTTGCTCTCGGGATGACGGACCCGGCCGGAGATCTCGACCTCGCCGCCCGGAGTCGTCACAGCAGGACGCTGTGCGCGATCGGCCGGCGCGGCGACCCAGCCGCGGTTGACGAGCACCCAGCCGCCCCGCCCCGCGAGGCGCAGCGGAGTGAACACGTGGAAACCGGCGCGCCCCGCGTGCACGCGGTTGTCGATCAGGATCGTGCGATCCGCGAGCCACTGGCCGCGCAGATCGACGACCTGCCATTCGGCCGGCGGCTGCGTGCCGAGCGGATGCGGCGCGCTCCGCTCCGGCGAAGCGTATTCCGCCTGCAGCACCGCCTTTTCGTCCGCCCGACGGATCTGCCAGTTGCCCAGCTGCAGCGTCAGCACCGCGACGGCGATGCCGGCGAGCAGCGGAACGAAGTGCAGACGTCGGGCCGCCATGCCTTTGCTTCCGTCACAGCCAATAGACGACGACGAAGAGCATCAGCCATACGACGTCGACGAAGTGCCAGTACCAGGTCGCCGCTTCGAAGCCGAAGTGGTCGTCCGGACGGAAGTGTCCCGCCATCGCGCGGAACAGCATCACGGTGAGCATGATCGCGCCGACCGTGACATGCAGGCCGTGGAAGCCCGTCAGGAAGTAGAAGGTCGAGCCGTAGATGCCGGTGTCGAGCCGAAGGTTGAGCTCGGAGTACGCGTGGCTGTACTCGTGAACCTGCAGAGTGAGGAAGGTCACGCCAAGGATGATCGTGAGGAGCAGTCCGAGCTTCAGCTGGCCGCGATTGCCGTTGCGCAGGCCGTGGTGCGCCCAGGTGAGCGTGCCGCCGGAAGTGAGCAGGATGATGGTGTTGATCGCCGGGATGCCCCAGGCGTCCATCGGAGTAAAGGGCGCGGCCTTGCCCGGGCCCGCGGTCGGCCAGTTGCCGACGAAGCCCTGCCACAGCAACGCAAGGTTGTCGCCGCTGGAAAGCCAGGGCACGCTGAGGACGCGGACGTAGAACAAGGCGCCGAAGAAGGCGGCGAAGAACATCACCTCCGAGAAGATGAACCAGCCCATCGACCAGCGGAAGGAGCGGTCGACGCGACGGCCATACTTGCCGCTTTCGGATTCGCGCACAACCTGCCCGAACCAGCCGAACATCATGAAGACGAGCACCGCGATGCCGAGGAAGAAGATCCATCGCCCGGGACCGACGTTGTTGAGCCACATCGCGGCGCCGGAGCCGAAGAGCAGCAGGGCGATCGAACCGAAGATCGGGAATTTGGACGGTTCCGGTACGAAGTACTTTTCCAAGGTATGAGCCATGAGCAGCCTCCCTTTCCGTTACCGTTACCTTGAGCCGACGACCAGCCGCACCACGAGGACCAGCGTCAGGACGAAGAAGATTCCTGCCAGCAGGCCGGCAAGGATGACCGCGCGCGGATCGAGCGAGCGCGCATCGCGGTGATAATCATGGCGCCCGCGAACGCCGATGAAGGACCACAGCACCGCGCGCAGCGTGGCCAGGAAACCGGCGCGTTCGGGTCCGTCGTCGTGCGGGGTTGGCTCTCCATTCACGTCGCCCCTCCGGCCGCGCCGTCCGGCCCGGCGATGCGCCGCGCGGCGATCTCGAAGAAAGTGTATGACAGCGTGATCACCGTGACGTCGGCCGGCAGCCCAGGGTCGACGACGAAGGCCACCGGCATGGTGCGCTTTTCACCGGCGCCCAGCGTTTGGCGGGCGAAACAGAAGCATTCGAGCTTGCGGAAGAACTGGCCGGCGACGACGGGCCCGTAGCTCGGGACCGCCTGACCAGTCACCGGTTCGTTGCGCGTGTTCGAGACTTCATAGTTGATCGTCACCAGTTCCCCGGGATGTATGCGCACCTCGGTCTGCAGTGGACGGAAATGCCAGGGCAGATCGTGCGTGTTGGCGTCGAACTGCACGGTAATCGTGCGCGACAGGTCGACCTGCGTGTTCGCCACGGTGTCGGGCTTGATCAGGTTGTTGATGCCCGTAACTTCGCAGATCGTCTTGTAGAAGGGCACGAGCAGGAAACCGAAGCCGAACATCACCACTGCGGCGATCGCGAGACGGACCAGCAGGCGATGGTTGTCTGCGGAGATCGATGCACTGTGCCTCATGACGCATACCCCCTGAACTGCAGGATCGCCGCGACGAAGAACGCCAGCGCGACAGCAGCCAGAGCCAGCGCTATGCGTCGGTTGGCAATGCGGAGACGGGATTCACGGCTCGTCGGCATGGATCTCTGGCTCGGGGAAGTTCGACGGGGTCGCGATCGACCCTTAATGAACTATAGGTGCTTCATCGAAGGTGTGATGGGGCGCGGGCGACGGCACCGTCCATTCCAGTCCTTCGGCGCCTTCCCAGGAACGCGCCGCAGCCGGCTCGCCGCCGCGGATGCACTTGATCACCGCGACGAGGAAGATCAGCTGCGACAGTCCGAAGCCGAAGGCGCCGATCGACACCAGCATGTTGAAGTCCGCGAACTGCAGCGCGTAATCCGGAATGCGCCGCGGCATGCCTGCGAGGCCGAGGAAGTGCATCGGGAAGAAGGTGACGTTGAAGAACACGATCGAGCACCAGAAATGCAGCTTGCCGATCCGTTCGTCCGGCATGTGGCCCGTCCACTTCGGCATCCAGTAGTAGGCGCCCGCGAACAGCGCGAAGAGGCTGCCGGCGACCAGCACGTAGTGGAAGTGCGCGACGACGTAGTAAGTGTCCTGGAGCTGGATGTCGATCGGCGCGATCGCGCAGATCAGGCCGGTGAAGCCGCCGATGGTGAAGACAAACAGGAAGCCGACCGCGAACAGCATCGGCGTCTCGAAGCTCAGCGCGCCGCGCCACATCGTCGCGATCCAGTTGAAGACCTTTACGCCGGTCGGCACCGCGATCAGCATCGTCGCGTACATGAAGAAGAGCTGGCCCACCGCCGGCATGCCGGTCGTGAACATGTGGTGCGCCCATACGCTGAAGGACAGGATCGCGATCGATGCCGTCGCGTAGACCATCGATGCGTAGCCGAACAGCGGCTTGCGCGAGAAGGTCGGGATGATCTGGCTGATGATGCCGAAGGCCGGGAGGATCATGATGTAGACCTCCGGGTGGCCGAAGAACCAGAACACGTGCTGATACAGGACCGGATCGCCGCCGCCCGCGGCGCTGAAGAAGCTGGTGCCGAAATGGCGATCGGCGAGCACCATCGTCACCGCACCGGCGAGCACGGGCATCACCGCGATCAGCAGGTAGGCGGTGATCAGCCATGTCCAGCAGAACAGCGGCATCTTCATCAGCGTCATGCCGGGTGCGCGCATGTTGAGGACCGTCACGACGATGTTGATCGCGCCCATGATCGAGCTCAGGCCCATGATGTGGAGGGCGAAGATCGCCATGTCCATGCCCATGCCCATCTGCACGGAGAGCGGCGCATAGAGCGTCCAGCCGGCGGCAGTCGCGCCGCCGGGGACGAAGAAGGAGCCGATCAGCAGGATCGCGGCGGGCGGCAGCAGCCAGAAGCTCCAGTTGTTCATCCGCGCGAAGGCCATGTCGGGCGCGCCGATCATCAGCGGGATCTGCCAGTTCGCGAAGCCGACGAAGGCCGGCATGATCGCGCCGAACACCATCACGAGACCGTGCATCGTGGTGAGCTGGTTGAAGAACTCGGGCTGCACGATCTGCAGACCGGGCTGGAAGAGCTCCGCCCGGATCGTCAGCGCCATCACGCCCCCTGAGAGGAACATGAGGAAGCTGAAGACCATGTACATCGTGCCGATGTCCTTGTGGTTGGTCGTCGTGATCCAGCGCATCAGGCCGGTCGGGCCGTGATGGTCGCCGTGCAGGTGATCGGTCATTACTGCCGCCATGCTGCCTCCTTCACGAGTGTGCCGCGTTGCGGCCGCTTACTGCCCGCTTACTGCGCCCGGCCCGCCGCGACCTGCTTCGGCTGGATCGCCTCGCCGGTCTTGTTGCTCCAGCTGTTGCGGGTGTAGGTGATCACGGCGGCGATGTCGGTGTCGGGGAGTTGCTTGCCGAATGCCTGCATCGCGGTGCCGGGACGTCCGTTGAGCACGACGTGGATCTGCCCCGCAGCCTCGCCCAGCACCACCTTCGAGCCGTCGAGCGGCGGGAACATACCCGGGATGCCTTTGCCGGTGGGCTGATGGCAGGGCGCGCAGTTCGCCGTGAAGACCTTCTCGCCGCGCTCCATCAACTCGTCGCGCGTCCATTCGCGGTTGGCTTCGCCCGCTGCCGCCGCCAGTGCCGCCGTCTGGCGCTGCGCCCATTCGCTGTATGCCTGCTGCGACACGACGTGCACCTCGATCGGCATGAAGCCGTGGTCACGACCGCAGAGCTCGGCACAGTTGCCGCGATACACGCCTTCCTTGTCGGCCCGGAACCAGGTATCGCGGATGAAGCCTGGAATCGCATCCTGCTTCACGCCGAAGGCAGGCATCCACCACGAATGGATGACATCGTTGGCCGTCGTCAGGATGCGGACCTTCTTGCCGACGGGCACGACGACCGGGTTGTCGACCTCGACGAGGTAGTGCTCGCCCTTGGCCGCCTGCCCGCTGACCTGATTGCGGGGCGTCGCCAGGCTGGAGAGGAAGCGGATGCCCTGCCCTTCGCCCTGCAGGTAGTCGTAGCCCCACTTCCACTGGTAGCCGGTGGCCTTGATCGTGATGTCCGGGTCGCGCGTGTCCTTCATTTCCAGCACGGTCTTGGTCGCCGGCCAGGCCATGCCG